>NZ_JBHIMZ010000007.1:0-117028 GCF_042194555.1 Bartonella sp. CR127HXZ
CGCTAGATGCTGCTTTATCAGCTGCTTCAGGTGCTTTCTTCACTGCATCGATAGCCTTATTAACAGTGTCAGTGGCTTTTTCCTCCGCGCTAGATGCTGCTTTATCAGCTGCTTCAGGTGCTTTCTTCACTGCATCGATAGCCTTATTAACAGTGTCAGTGGCTTTTTCCTCCGCGCTAGATGCCTTATCAACTTCATCAACTTTATCCGTATCATGTGCAGGATATTCGGAAGCCCTTCGTGCCGCACTTTGAACAAGTGAAGTAGAACAAGCTATGAAAACCGCCATATAAAAGAGTGTTTTCCAATTGATTTTACGATACATTCCTTTTTCCCCTTAAGAGCTTATTGAATAGTTGAAACAAACAATCTTCTTTTTAATGACTATTCATGTCACTCAACGTTGTCACAGCACGTCGATTTTGATTCCAACAGGAAATATCATCACAGACCGCTACAGGTCTTTCTTTTCCGTAAGAAATTGTTTGAATCCGTTGTTCAGACACACCTAGAGACACCAAATAGTTTCGCACAGCAACAGCACGGCGCTGTCCAAGTGCCAAGTTATATTCACGTGTTCCCCTCTCATCAGCATGACCTTCGATCATAATAGAATAATAAGGATAATGAAGCAACCATTCCGCTTGGCGCGTTAAAATACGTTCAGCATCAGCATCAAGTGAAGAAGAATCGAGACTAAAAAACACGCGATCACCCACATTAACCGTAAATTCTTGTCCTGAGCCTGGTGGCACCTGATTCAAACCAGCATCATTCATATAAGCGCCATTCATACCGTTAAGTGCACCGACATTTTTTTTGCCACACCCAGCCAAGCATAGTGCGAAAAAAAAGAGGACAGCTAAGGAATAAGAGAGGTTTTTTTGGGTAGAGCGCATAGTCCGTTTCTCCTTGAGTGTCGTAAAGAAGGGTAAATTCTTAAAAATATTTTCAAGAATAACCGTTAATTCCTAATGAAGACGAAATTTTTCTGTTTTTTGGTCATCATTTTTATTTTTGAGTCTCTGCCAATTTTTCTTCTCTCCAGCCATTCCTCTAACATTTCCATAAGAAATGTTTCCCTTATACGTCATAGCTTTTTATGCATCATCTTGATCTTGACGATTTTTTTGCAGCGCGTTCAGCTTTGCAAAAACTTTATCAGCATCAAAAGTCTTATGCAGATTTTCTTCACTCTCATTTTCCTCTAGGGCAGCGTTTTCCGTCACAGAAGCGGGAAGCAACGACCTATCTTCTTCTGCAGCAACAGGGCGATTTTTCGCCGCACGCTGGAGCTCAAAATCTAAATCGATTTGCGAACACAAACCAAGTCCTACAGGATCAAGAGGAACCAAATTTGCACTATTCCAATGGGTTCTAAGGCGGATTTGTTCAATTGTCGCTTTTGTTGTCCCAATCAACCGTGCAATTTGTGCATCTTTCAACTCAGGATGGTTCGTAACCAACCATAGGATACCATTGGGACGATCTTGGCGTCGAGAAAGAGGGATATAGCGCGCCCCTTTGCGTTTTTTTTCAGGAATATGCACCCTAGATTGAGAAATTTTCAAGCGTGCGTTTTGATCAGCCTCCACCCGTGCAATTTCACTGCGCGTCAATTGCCCAGAACTAATCGGATCTAAACCTTTAATACCATAAGCCGCATCACCATCGGCAATAGCTTTTACTTCCAAAACATGCAATTTACAAAATTCTGCAATCTGATCAAAAGAAAGAGCTGTATTATCAACCAACCAAACAGCTGTTGCTTTGGGCATCAAAAGTTGCGTTGCCATTTTTTATAAATCCTCTTCTGCGCCTCTTCTATGAGGCCGGTTACCGCCCACTCAAGAGCACTAGAACTTTTTATATGTTAGGTCTCTCCAACCACTCCTAAAACAAAGCGAGGCATGGAATAAACCATTTTGCCATGAGATTACATTCTGTTATAGCGTTATTTTTGCTCAACGACAAGAGATCTCTCTTGTAATGATCCTCAACTAAGGTGTCTTTACCTTTAAGATGAATTTTCTTATAAAGGGTTTATTCGATTACTTCACCTCATGCTGTGGCACATTTATTCTGGTGGGATGCGTGTTTTGTCGCCTTAAATTCTAAAGAGTATCCAACTGGAAAGAAAGCCCTAAAATAGGAAGGAAAACTATGGCTGGCCATTCACAATTTAAAAATATTATGCACCGTAAAGGGCGTCAAGATGCAATGCGCTCGAAAATATTTTCTAAACTTGCGCGGGAAATTACCGTAGCAGCAAAACAAGGTGCTCCTGATCCAGCCATGAATCCACGTTTAAGGCTGGCTGTTCAAAATGCCAAAGCACAATCGATGCCGAAAGATAATATTGAACGCGCGATTAAAAAAGCTTCAGGTACCGATGTCGAAAATTATGATGAAGTACGCTATGAGGGCTATGGACCAGGTGGCGTTGCCGTCATTGTTGAAGCTTTAACTGATAACCGCAACCGCACCGCTTCAAATGTGCGCGCCGCCTTCACAAAATCAGGAGGAGCCCTAGGAGAAACAGGATCGGTCAGTTTCATGTTTAATCGGATTGGTGAAATAATCTATAAGCCAGAAGCAGGGACAGCCGATAACATCATGGATGCAGCAATTGAAGCCGGTGCTGAAGATGTGCAATCAGAAGAAACCGGACATCATATTACCTGCGCATTTGAAGATATTGGTGAAGTTTCCAAAACACTTGAAGCAAAACTTGGTGAAGCAGAATCGATTAAAACGATTTGGAAAGCCACCACCCTTGCACCAATAGATGAAGAAAAAGCTTTGTCCGTTTTACGACTGATTTCAACATTAGAAGAAGATGATGATGTACAAAATGTTTATGCCAATTTTGATGTCAGCGATGAGATTTTGGCAAAATTATCTGTATAATTCCTATCATTTGCACAAGCCCTCTCTTCATTCATGAGGGCTTCAAAAGCATCTGTCACCTCGCCTCTTTATCCGCACATATAAAAGCCCCGCGTCAATAGCGGGGACTAACCATTGGTGCAACAAGAAAACCGCCATTAATTCCAGAAAACATAACCCAAAAAAGAAAGCATAAAAAACTCTGTAGCCTCACGCCTTTCTTACATGCCCCAAAGATTATCCCTATAACCCCTCTCTATTTAATCTTTTTGTTCTTTAAGATTAACCTCCCCACCCTCAAGTAATGAAGATGATCTGGTCTGTAAACAATTCGGATTTTCTTGACGTATTCCTATAACGAATCACTCATGGAATTCATTTGAAACTTAAGGCTCAAAAAATACACACTCCCCTAAATATTCGCCATGCACTTAAAAAACACTTAAATATCTCAAGGAAGTTTATATGCCTTATATCGCCACACCTCAAATGACAGTGTTTTTACAACATCACAGAATAAAAATAAGCAAATGGAAAGCCAGAGCTGATTGTTTAGCAAAGTATTATCCAAAAAGCCGATATATCTCTCTAATCCGTTGCGGATAAATTTTTGACTTTATAGCATTAACTTTATGGCATCGTATGTTTCATAAAATAATGTCATTTATCTTAAAAATCTGTCCTTTTGCTATTACCGATCAATCAATATTCTGACCTAAAACAACAGCGTACTTGAATAAAACACATCAGAGAGCAGCAGAAAAACACCCTTGACAAGAGTCTGGACTCTTCGCAAACCAAATCAAAGAGGAAGTCAAAAAAACATAGAGAGACACTTTGAATAAAAAGTTGAAATCTAGAGACCTCAGAATTTTCTGACTATATTTTTTCAAGATGTTGTTTTTGAATTTTTTAAGCATTTTCCCCCAAGGAAATTCTATTGTCGATAAACAACCGTAGATGATAGATGAAATCTACATAACTCCCCATGCCCACTATAATCGATTCCTTCTTTTAAATAATTAAAGACAATTGAGATTGTGTAAACTTGAAACTGTATAGACTATATTCCTTCTATGTTCTGTTTTTAAGCATTTTGTTTTACTGTATATTGAGCAATGGCGACCATGCTGGATCCGAAGCATCATTGGGGGTGGGTAATTGACGTTCATTGCGTCCTGTAATGTCAATCGTATAGATTTTTGGTCCCATACCGGGATTTTTGCGAAAGAACATCAGCACACGACCATTGGGTGCCCAAGTTGGTCCTTCATTGTGAAACCCTGTGGTTAAAATTCGTTCTCCTTGTCCATCAGGGCGCATAACACCGATAGAAAATTGTCCGCTTAATTGTTTTGTAAAGGCGATATAGTCACCCCGTGGAGACCAAATAGGTGTCGAATAACTCCCCTCGTTTGAAGAAATACGCTGAATATCACTCCCATCCGCATTCATTTTATAGATTTGCGGCTTTCCACTACGATCTGAGGAAAAGACGATTTGTTTTCCATCCGGTGAATAAGAAGCAGAAGTATCAATAGCAGAAGTTGTTGTAAGTCGCGTCATCGTACGGGTTCGTAAATCCATGGTGTAAAGATTTGCACTGCCATCATTTTGTAACAAACTCATAATGACCTTTTGTCCATCAGAAGAAAAACGCGGAGCAATTGTCATGTTATTAAACGTTCCGATCAACTCTCTTTGTCCCATTTCAATTTGTTGAAGATAAACATGAGGTACTTGATTGTCCTCATAAGCCATATAGGTCATTTCTTGTCTTTTTGGGGAAAAACGTGGTGTAAGCACCAATTCACTTCCATCAGACATATAAATCAAATTTGCGCCATCTTGATCCATCATTGCTAAGCGTTTAATGCGTGCATTTTGGGGGCCTGTTTCATCGATAAAAACAATTCGTGTATCAAAATAACCACTTTCTCCTGTCATCTCACTATAGATCTCATCTGCGATCATATGTGCCACACGCCGCCAACGTTCTGTCGCGGTATAAAAACGCCGTCCTTTCAATTGTCTTTGTCCAAAAACATCCCATAAACGAAAATCGACCCTCAAACGTCCATCGATTTCTCTCATGACTTGCCCCGTAACTAAACCTTGCGCTTTTATTTTCTGCCAAGACGCAAAATGCGGTTGTTTATTAGGATTAGAAATATTTTCAAGAAAATTTTCTTTATTAAGCGGTAAAAAAAGCCCCGACCGCTCAAGATCGGCTGTCACCACAGCAGATATTTTCAACCCAATCGAATCATTGGAAATAAAGTCTGTAATTGCAATGGGAATGGGATTAAAATCAGCGCTCGAAATAGTCCCTTTCAATTGCGCATAGCCCGATGAAATACTTGAAAGCCACAACCCACAAGTGACAATAAACCAAGCAAAAACTTTATGTCTCGTTATAGTCATCATGGAATGTGTCCTTTCGTTAAGCCAATTTATTTTTTCTCATTTATCATCTGATTTCTTGGAGGGGATCAACGTTAAAGTCAAAACCTTGCCCCCATAGATCATATTGATCACGTGGGAGATCTGCATAAGGTTGGCATGAAAAGACAGCGGCGTACACCTGCCTTATCATAATAGCTTGTTGACTCTCAAGACCGCTTACGGGATCAATGATAGGATCGCCCACAACCATCCCTTCACGATCTAAATAAAATCGCAACCGCACAACCGGACGGTTTTTTAAATCGCCACCAAGCGCCACAAGTTTAAGCTTCTGTTGAATACATGCCCCCGCAATATTGACCAATGTTTGTGCCATTTTTGTGGTATCATCAATGTTTTTTCTTGCGCCCAAAGCTTCTGGTGTATGAGAACGTTTTGCTCCCCCTCCTTGTGACCGCGCACGATTGAGCAAATTATTTTCCTCCAGTGCTAAAATATCTTCAATAGTCTGTTTTTCTTGGTTTTTCTTGTTAAGCTTTGGCGTCTTTTGATTCAATGCAGCCGCATTCTTCCTTGGAAATTCTTCGTCAAATTTTGGTTTAAACTGTGGAAGAAGAGATTTTTCTGGAAGTGTAATTTTGGGCGCTTGATGAACAATCTGTTCTGCTGGTACCTTCTGTACCGTTGGAGCCAATTCTTTTGGCGATATCATCTCTTCATTTTTGTGCGCAGGCTTGAGCGCATCTTCCGGCGCGCTCAAAGGCATCTCAGGCGCAACCTTGGGGGTATCCTCCGGCGGTGCGCTCAAAGGCATCTCAGGTGCAACCTTGGGAGTATCCTCCGGTGCTCTCAAAGGCATCTCAGGTGCAACCTTGGGGGTATCCTCCGGCGCGCTCAAAGGCATCTCAGGTGCAACTTTGGGAGTATCCTCCGGTGCTCTCAAAGGCATCTCAGGCGCAACTTTGGGAGTATCCTCTGTTTTTGCTTCTAATAATTCTGGTTTTGTAAGTTCGGGTGCAAATGTTTCTGACGTGTTCTTGCTTGGTGGTAGCGATGCTGTTTCAACAGGACGCAGTTTTTCCTTTGGTTGAAAAGGTGCTAGACTATCTATTTGTCCCTCTCCAATATGGCGTGCATCTTCTTTCTCTTGTGGTTGCATAGTTGGTTTAACGGCAGGGATTGCACGGATGGGAGCCTTCACGGATCCTTGTTGAGAGGACAACTCGTCCACTAAAGGAGCAAGAGTGATGGGAATTGCTTCCAATGGTTGTGGTAAAGAGACAGAGCTTGTAAACTGAACGGCTCCCCAACTGAGAAAAATGACATGGACCACAAGGGATAAAGCCAAGCCTCGTTTCATGCTATGATAGGAGTCTTTGTTCATTCTTTATGCCTTATTTATGACTTATATTTTTTCATTTTTAATCACTCTTCGCTCTATTAAACACTTTAAAAACAACGGGTTATGCGAAAATTTTATTACTTATTATTTATTGTGCTAGACTTGCTAACGCAACTTGAGAAAACCCCGCTTTTTGAATATCCGCCAGCAGTTTTAATACTTGCTGATATTCAACAGTTTTAGCAACCCGCACAAAAACCCGTTGATCTTTTTGTGTAGCATCTTCTTCCAGAAGAGTTTTAAGGTGTGCAATCAGTGCTTGTGACGTTTCATAATAATCTTGATTAATGGCAAAGTGCCCTTGCGCGTCAAGTGAAACCGTAAGGGGCGTTTTTTGAGCTCGTACGGGACCCGCTTGACTATGAGGCAAATCTAGAGGAACACCGTTCACTAAAAGGGGGGCAGAGACCATAAAAATAATCAACAAGACCAGCATGACATCCACAAAAGGAGTGACATTGATCTCACTCATCAGTTGGCTTCGTGAATGATAGCGCCTGCGTGTATTTTTTCGAGAAGAAGAAGCAACAGAAATTCCCATGGGATAAGCTCCTTTTTATAATGAGGAAGGTGCTGTGCGTGTTTCATCAATACGCCGCGATACAATTGTTGAAAATTCATCGGCAAAATTTTCTATTTGTGCAATGATGCGCGCACTTTCATGAGTCAACTTGTTATAAGCAATAACGGCTGGAATTGCTGCAAACAAACCAATAGCGGTTGCTAAAAGCGCTTCTGCAATCCCTGGCGCGACAATGGCAAGTGATGTATTTTGAGAAGCTGAAATAGAAAGAAAAGACTCCATAATACCAATAACTGTTCCAAAAAGTCCGATAAAGGGCCCCGCAGATCCCAGTGTCGCAAGAAAACTTAATTTTGATTCTATTTTTTCACTTTCACGTCCCAGCGTCAAATCCATAGCCTTATCAATTCTGCTCTGCAAACTTTTCGATGTATGGGTCCCTTTTTCAAGAGATTTTTTCCATTCAATCATCGCCGCCATAAAAACGGCGGATATACTATTGGTGTGTTGACTTTTACATGATGCATAAAGATCTTCTAGCGCTTTGCCTGACCAAAATGTACGTTCGAACTGCTTTATTTCACGCCGTATTCTCCGATACGTAAAAATTTTATCAAAAATAATTGCCCAACTCCAAATGGAAGCGAGCAGCAACCCGATCATAACACCTTTCACGATCCAACTCGCTTGCATAAACAAATGCAACATTCCAATTGTTTCCGGATTCGTTAGTTCACCATGCGGCATAATTTTTGTCCCTCTAAATAAAAGGTGTATTTTTTAAAATTCTATAAAACAGATTATTTTATAGTTTCTAAATTTAAGTAAAAAACCTTAGTTTCACATAAATTCATGTGCTAAAACAAGACTTGTTTCTTAAATTTCTTTAAAAAGTGATGACGAGAGACATCCCTCAACACACGCCCCCCCTCATTTCACAACAGCATTTATGAAAAATATAACGATAAAGCCTTCCCCATAAATGCTATAAAAACAAAAGATATAAAAATGCATGATATCAAATCTATTATGCACCACCACCTTTACGCTCATGAAAAAAAACTAAAACATCATACACGTTTTAAGCTCAAAATGCAGCGATAAATCTTAGCACTTGAAAAGATTCATAAGAGGCATTTTTATTCCTTTCTCAAGTGTTTCTGTATTGTATCCACTCACCAACCCCGCTTGTGACATGTAAGAAAATGTTTTTGATTAATTCACAGCAATAGGGCTTGAAAAGAAAAAATCTTACAAGTTTCAGAATTATCCAAAAGTGACAACGCAATGAATTATCATTATAAATAAATATGTTATAATCATGAAAGATTACGCTTTGCCTCAGACTATTGTTTCTCTCATTTTTCATCGAATTTAATACGGGGATACCCTCGGGCACAAAAACGACAATAAACCACCATAAAATGCCTCACAACAATGCGCCTCACCCATGCACCCCTATTGTAGTCCCATATAATCTATTGTAAGTCTCATATAGTCTCATTGTGTTGTGAATTCGCCCCTTTCAATGCCCATCATCTCTCTGACACCATGGTATAACGTACAAGCTTCTATGACGTAAAAAAAGCCTTTTCACATCTTTACTTCATGAAAACCGGCTTCTTCGCTCTCTTTGCTCACTTGCGATATTTGATCGTTATTGCATTGAGAATGATCCATAAGAAACATTTTTACAATTTTTTCAATGATTTATATTGCTCATCTTATGATGTATAAGCAAATGATTTTAATTGTTTCAACATGAACAGATTTGAAATGAAAGTATTTTACTCTATGACTCTATTGGGGTTTGTACCCGTGAGAAGTGATAATTTATCTTTCTAAGTCAATCTATTATATAAAATAATATGCTTTTGAAACTTTAAATCCAGAATACATTTCTGCTTTGTATACATTAATCTCTCACTCATTCACTGCGTTTAGGAGCGCAGATAAAGTCATGCATTATGGATGAAAATGGATGGGACATGCGCTCTTGTGATGCCAAATGACAATCCAGTAAAAAACAAATCAAATTGCTTAAAATACTCTTTGGGTGTTTTGAGAAAATTTTTGACCTAATAGCTTATTATCACTTTATTGCAATATTGTGCTGGGTATGTGCATTTTTATAAAAATAAATCTTAATCCATTTTTTATTTCTTTTTTGTTTTGTACTTTTCTGCTGTTTTCTTATGCCAACGAACCTTTCTTCAAAAGAAAGAAAATATCTTGAGTTTATAGCAGAAAATGGATGATGAGACATTGATTTTGAATCATAACATGGATGAGGCGTGTTTAATTTTGTGGGATATCATCTTCAATTTAGTGTAGTTATTGTAGCAGAGGTGCTTTCTTTTGATGTATCATGTGACCTTGTTGGGAAACATTTAGGCTATGATAAATGTATGGTCTTAGATTGTAGGTTACTTTATATCCCCTGATCTCTCCTGAAGCTGCTCGCTCAATGAATAACACTTTTAACCAAGCATTTTTGCAAAAAGTTCTTTGGGTAAACGTCGCGGTTTTGCCTCCTCATTAATCAGAGCAATTTCAACTTTAGCTGTTACCAACGTGGTCGCCTCATGCAAAATAGATTGCTCCATAAAAAAGCGTGCCCCTTGGATATGAGTAACACGTGTTTTAACAACTAAAAGATTATCAATTTTAGCTGGTCTTGAAAAATTAATTTCCATATGACGCACAACAAAAAACAGTTTTTCCCCCTCAACCCCTGCTGCTAACATCTTATTATTAAAACCGGTATCCCGTAAAAACTCTGAACGTCCTCGTTCAAAAAACTCAAGATAACGCGCATGATAAACCACTCCGGAAAAATCTGTATCCGCAACATAAACGCGGACCTGAAAATTATGAAAAGCATTTGTATGATTGCTCTTAAAAGGAGTTATTTCTGTCATTGGCTTCATGTCCCATAAAATCATCTAATATAGCAAATTATTTATCAATCAAAAGATTGAACACATTTTTGTGTTGAAGTTGTGAAAAGAAAAAGCCCCCCCTTAATCGTGCAAGACCTTTTTGGTCAGAATATACTAAAAGAAGCACGTCTCTTGTATTTTATGACCTTGCTATAAAATATTCACATAGTTTCTTTTAATAAAGAGAATATCTTAGTCATCTTCCCCATCCCATAAAGACGTCTGAAGTGATGAATTGTCTTGAGCATCAGAAAGTTGAGAACGCCTTTGTATAGACGTTGTAGAGGCAGGAGCAGAAAGCCCTAAATGGCTCCAAGCCTTTTCAGTTAGAATGCGTCCACGAGCGGTTCTTTGAATAAAACCTTGTTGGAGCAAATACGGTTCAACAATATCTTCAATGGCATCGCGTGGTTCTGATAAAGCAGCAGCAATTGTTTCAATCCCCACCGGTCCCCCTAAAAAAGTTTCCGCAATCAGGAGCAAGTAGCGACGGTCAAGCGGATCAAGCCCAAGATGATCGACCTCAAGGCGCGAAAGCGCTTCATCGGCGATTTTTTGGTCAATTTGTTTTGCCTGTTTAACCAAAGCAAAATCACAAACGCGCCGTAAAAGCCGCCCAGCAATACGAGGAGTGCCCCGTGCTCGGCGTGCAATTTCATGAGCACCATCATCACTGATCTTGACGGCAAAAAGCCGTGCATTACGCTGCACAATATATTCCAATTCTTCTATAGTATAAAAATTTAGACGAATTGGGATGCCAAAACGGTCTCTCAGCGGTGTGGTCAAAAGCCCCAAACGTGTAGTTGCCGCTACCAAAGTAAATTTAGCCAGATCAATTTTCACCGAACGTGCTGCCGGCCCCTCCCCAATAATCAAATCAAGTTGATAATCTTCCATAGCTGGATAAAGAATTTCCTCAATCGCCGGATTTAAGCGATGAATTTCATCAATAAACAAGACATCACGTTCTTCGAGATTGGTCAAGAGAGCGGCTAAATCTCCTGCTTTAGCGATGACAGGTCCTGAAGTAGAGCGAAAATTAACGCCTAATTCTTTTGCCATAATCTGTGAAAGCGTTGTTTTTCCTAACCCCGGAGGTCCTACAAACAAAACATGATCCAGCGCTTCTTGCCGCGTTTTTGCTGCTTCAATAAATATTTTTAAATTAGCCCGTGCCGCTTCTTGACCAATAAAATCATCGAGAACTTGTGGTCTTAAGGAACGATCTGGATCGTTAGGAAGGGGAGCGGGACCCAGAAGGCGTTTATCTTCATCTTTATGCATTGTTACCTTGATTTTAAGTAGGAGAAGAAAGCAATTTGAGACTATGGCGGATCAGCAGGGCAGAAGAAACAGTTTCCTCCTCAAGAGCGTTCATCGCAAGAGCAAGAGCACGGGATGCTTGCTCCCGTTCAAACCCTAGCTTCATCAACGCGGAAAGCGCATCATGCGCAGGTTGATTGGTCATCTCTCGCTGAGAAACCGAAACAGTTTTGACCGCTTGTTCAAAGGGGAGTGTTTTACTTTTCAGTTCACCCACAATTCTTTCACTGACTTTTTTACCAACGCCCGGCGCTCGACTAATCATCGCAATATCGTTTAAGGCAATAGCTTGTGCGAGTTCATCTGGCGATAAAGTACCCAAGATTGCCAAAGCAACCTTCGCCCCTACTCCAGGAACATTTTGTAGAAGACAAAACCACTCCTGTTCAGCTCTTGTAGCAAAACCAAAAAGGCGGATTGCGTCTTCCCGAACATGCGTTTCAATAAAAAGGCTTAACGCCTCCCCAACAGAAGGCAAAGAAGGACGCAGCCGATTTGACACAAAAACAACATACCCCACACCGTGCACATCAAGAAGGATATGATCATCAAAGATATGTTCAAGGGTGCCCTTTAATTTGCCAATCATGTTGCCACCCCACTCATATCGCCATCCTTGCCTGATAAGATCGGTCAATACTCTTACGATGCATACTATGACAAAGAGCAAGAGCAAGAGCATCAGCCGCATCACTGCTATCAAATTCAGCACGTGGGAGTAGAACTTTTACCATCATATGGATTTGTTCTTTAGCACCGTGTCCAACACCAATAACTGATTTTTTCACTTTGTTGGGCGCATATTCAAAAACAGGAAGAGTTGCTTGCGCAGGAACCAGCAATGCAATTGCACGTGCTTGCCCAAGTTTTAAAGTTGCTGTAGCATCTTTGTTAACAAACACATGTTCTACAGCGGCTTCATGGGGCATAAATTGATGCACAACCTCTGAAAGACCTTTGTGGATCTGACATAATCTGGAAGCCAGCTCACACTTTACATCAGAAGAAACCGTCCCTGCTGCAATAAACTGAAGACGATTACCAGCAACATCGATAACGCCCCACCCTGTACGCCGTAATCCGGGATCAATGCCTATAATACGAATCGTCTCTGCCATAAACTACAGTCTATACACTTTTCCCCCTTGTGAATAAAGACAAGACCACAAACAAAACAGCAGCACAAGACAAAACCAGTCAAAAGATGGTCATGCCCCCCCAATTTATACAATTATAAAACGCAACGAACAGCATCTTTATGGAACATACTTTATGAAGCATAACTAAAATCAATCAAAATCTTTTATCTGCACATCACACGTGGGATTTCCGTATGGAGTGAAACTGTACAAGAAAGGACTAAACATGCCTCTAATGAACCATCTCAAGAGCCAAGAACTTGTCGCAACACTGGGGACTGGCAAATATGATGATGGTGCCGGCTTGCTCCGTTGCAAGCGTTAAGATGAGGGAGCTCAATGGATGTGAACAAGAACTGAGAGGTGTTTTTGAATATGCCCATTACACCACAATGTCATTGCATAGAGAGGGGACATTGCATGGGGGCACAGAGAACCCCTGAGGCATTCATTATATGGCACTTTATTTTGGATGTTTTATTTTACGCGAAGAAAATAACTTCCATTCAAAACAAGAGAAGCCCAAAAACTGACACAATGTGTATCATCCTCATTAACACACGCTCTACAGCAACTTTATAGGCATAAGTTATAGAGCATAAATAAATTGATATACAAGCCCCAGCTCTATCTAGCGCCTGATCATTATCATAGCCAAAACAAAATCACACGATATATCAACAGAAAGTGTTCCAGCTGCAATCAATCAAAGCCGATTTCCACAAGACCAACCATACCCCATCCCATGCCATAATTCGAAATCAATACCTCTCAGCTATAAGCTCAAGATATTTCCTACGCTCAAATAGAAATTAGGCAGAAAAAAGCACTCTAGATTGGTTTTAGTTGTGACATTTTGGTTGTGAAAAATGGGTAGATTGCTCTAAATATCGCAAGAAAGAAGCAAGGCGCTATTCTTCTCAAAACACCCCCAAAAGCTGTTTTCAGTAATTCGATTTGTTTTCCCACTGGATCGCTTAAACTACAGCCTCCCCTTATTTACCAGAGCGCTTAAACTACAGCCGCATATCTAAACGAAAAAAATGCGCGCTTCTAAACGCAATGAATGAGAAACAAATTGGCGGAAAATTTCTGGCAATTCATGCCAATGAAAGGGAAAAATTCCAATATTGGTGTATGAAGTGACACTTTTACAATTGCTTTTTTATTTGTTCTGATGACATTTCCCCTTCGCGCAAAGCAAGGGAATACCTCTAAGAACGCCCAAAGGCTGTTTTGAGCAATTCGATTTGTTTTCCTACTGGATTATCATCTTCTAAGGCACAAGAGGCTGCAGTTTCCCACCCAGCACGCATATACTGTATGCGCGCTTCTAAACGCAATGAATGAGAAACAAATTGGCGGAAAATTTCTGGCAATTCATGCCAATGAGGGGTTTCAAGTTCCAATGTCGGTGTATGAAGTGATACTTTTACAATTTCTTTTTTTATTTGTTCTGATGACATTTCCCCTTCGCGCTCTGCCCGAAGAAGAAGGAGTTGAGAAGCAATTTGCATCAGTCGTGTACTTAAATACATAGCTTCTTTCGCATAGATTGCAGAAACTTCTGCCGAAAGGGAACGTGCCACTAATTTCCCTTCTGAATCAATATACGCTGCGGTTTTTTCAATCAGCGCCATTGTTTCTTCATAGAGACGATTAAAAGCATTTTCAAAAGCATTATGCTCAATCATGATAATAGGTTCATCATATGGACGTTTATGTACACTCACGCTTTTATACTCCAAGTATCAGCACAAAATTACACCACTCAACGAATAGAGTATTAAAAAGTTTCTTTTGTTGCTGTGTAGAACGCTTTTTTTTTAAACTGCTACCTCTTTTAATTTTTTTGCGCAACGCGCTTTTTATACTAAGGTTAACGCACCCAACAAACGCTACAGGAGCGTTTTTCTTATAAACGGATCAGTTTCCTTGAAAAGGACCACTGCCAAGATCGCCGTCTTTCACAATAATAGGCGACTCCAAATTGCAGAGCAATACCCGTTATTATTAAGAGGGTATCGGAAAAAAACGTTCCTGTCATCACTGTTTTTATAATTTGTCCAAACATCGCAAAAATGGTTCCCGTTACAAAGACCGGTAAACTATGTTTTCCTAAGATTGCTAAAGGATGTTTCTGAGAGACATAAAACCATTTATTGATGCAGGGCAAAGAAAGAATAAAAAAGGCTAATGCAAGAACATGGAGTAAACGTGGCAAGCTTAAAAAGGTTTTATTAAAGTTCAGCAATGGGGAAGACCAGCCAAGCCATCCCAAAATACCCCACCAGTTTAAGCGAACCCATAACAGCGCCAACAAGAGATACGCTGCCGCACAAACAATCCAAAAAGACTGAAAAGCGATTGTTTTTCCTTGTTTAAGCGCTAAAGTACTGGTCAATCCTATGACAAATAAGAATTGCCAAGACAAAGGATTTAAAAACCACTTTCCCTCTAAGGGATAAGAAGGAGGAGCAATTTTATAAAATCCGCAGATAAGATACAGTGTAAAGGAGCCCAAAAGCAGCCACTTTGTCTGTTTACAACTCAAATAAAGGATAAAAGGCGCAAAAAACATCAAAACGATATAAAGAGGAAGAATATTATTATATCCCAATTGATGCCCAAAGCTTAAGGTACTCAAAAATGCGATACTAGGCTCTTTAAAAAAGAGTCCCACATTGTTCATTGATAAAAGTTTTTCTGTTTTCCATAATAAAAAGGCAGCAAAAAAAAGACTTAACGTGACAAAAGTAGTAAAAAGATATGCGCCATAGAGCTGCAAAGCTCTGTACCACAGTTTTCGGATGATAAAAGCAAAGGATTTTTGCTGTAACCGTCCATGAAAACTTAACCCAAGAGCAATCCCTGAAAGCAAAACAAACACTTCTGCACAATCAGAAAAACCGAAATTTCTATGGGTAAAAGACTCATAGATCGTTCTGGGAATATGGTTGATGAAAATCGTCAATAAGGCTAAAGAACGAAAAACGTCAATACGCGTATCACGGTGAAAAGGTTGAGTATTATGCTCAAGAACACCTTGGTATTTCATCAGTGGACTCCCACACGCCACAAACCCCTTGAAGTCCCATAAAAATGGTGGTTACCCTTATTGCCAACAAGCATCAACAGGATGAAATTTTAATTTTTAAGAGTCAAGTTTCATTTTAAGCGTTTATTTTTTAAAAGGCAAAATTTTTTTAAAGGTAAAAGAACGAAAAGAATCCATACATGTATCACAGCAAAAAGGCGACATATTATGCTTAAAAACACTCTCATTTCTCATAAGCAGGCTCCCACACACCCACAAATCCTTTAAATTACGTGAAAATGGTGGTCACTTTCATCGCAAATAAGCATAATAGAATGAAACTTTAATTTTAAGCATTATTTTTCTCTAAGAAACAGGGATTTGACATGACAGAACAAAAAAATAAACCAATTGATCCACCTCTTTTCCCTCAGTTGATTTTAACACTCGATGTTCGGCGCAACACCCCACACACATTTTTGCAGCAAATTTTGCAAACAAAGTCTTTTGCATGCGTCATCCTCTATGATTCTGAAAAGTTGAAAGATGATAGCTCTTTTTTACAACAACAAGCGCAAACTTACGCAGAAGATATTCAACATCATAACGCAGCCCTTCTCATCGCTGATGACAGCCGCATTGCTGGGCGCATAAAGGCTGATGGATTGCACATAGAAGATGATCTTAACGCTCTTGAAAGCTTCAAAAATCAGCAAAAGGAACAAAAAATCATAGGCTTTGGCAATCTACGCAATCGCCATAGTGCTATGCTTGCAGCGGAAACAGGTGTTGATTATCTATTTTTTGGCAAATTAGGGGCTGATAAAAAACCCCATGCGCACCCCCGCAATCTCCAGTTAGCAACATGGTGGGCAGAAATTATGCAAACCCCCGCCATTATCCAAGCAGGAAGCGATTTTTCAACCTTTGATGAAGCCTTAAAAACTGGATGTGAATTCATTGCTGTAGAAGAAGTGATTTTGGGAAACGACAACCCCTTAATACTGCTTAAAACAATGCAAGAAAAATGTGAAAACACCCCCTTGTAATATAGGAGGAGAATTTATAAATAAAGCGTTAACTTTCGTGCTTCTTATATAGAGCACATAACGGCATATATAAATAGGAGAAAAATTCGTTTCGTTCATTCACAATTCAATCAGATCGCTTCATCACGCAGTAAAATTTCCCATCATTTAGTCAAGTTTTCCCACGTTTCAATCAATTGAATGGAAGGTGACCGTTTCTTTTTGTGCATCGTATAAGAATATGAAATCATAAAGCTATTTAAATTCAAATAGTTATAAAAATAAACCAACATTTTATATTAATAGCCAGCAATATTGAAAGAATATAAACAGTGAAATATAGCGGAACCTTCGAAGACCTTAAAGATATAGTTAAAACAGCTGGATATAAAATCATAGAAATTAAGTCTCTATCACTTAATTCTTCTAAAGGATATCAAATCAAAACCTCCGAAGGAGGCGTTATTAATTGGTATGAAAGCACAGGAACAATCAACGTTCAAGGCAAAGAATCCGCTGTGACAAATCTAGAAAAAGCTTTGGTTAAACACATACAAGAAACATCAACAATTCCTTCCTCAAAAACTGCTTCCAATCCTTCAAATAAAAAAATTTTTATCGTTCATGGTCATGATCGTACTGCCCTAAAGCAACTTACATCTATTCTTAATGATTTTAATCTTGAACCATACATTTTACAAAATACTGGCGGAAATGGCTTAACCATCATTGAAGCTTTAGAAAAAGGAATCTGTAGCGATTTCATAAAATTTGGTATTGTGCTGCTTACTCCCGATGATATAGGCTATGCCAAATCTGCCGGCAAAAAAGCAGCACAACCCCGTGCGCGACAAAACGTTATTTTCGAAATGGGCATGTTAATGTCTACGCTTTCTCGCAAAAATGTCGCTATTCTAAAAAAACAAGACCTTGAACTCCCTTCAGATATTAATGGAATTATATACCTTCCTTTTAAAGAACACGTAAAAGAAACACTTAAAGATCTTTCTCATCGACTATGTGAAGCCGGCTTCAATTTAGATGCAAAGAAATTAGATGAAAAGAAAGTTACTCGTGCATTAAATTAAATTTGAATAATGCTTATGTTTATTTTTTAAAGCGCACGCCCAAAACCACAAGGCACCCTACCACATTCCACAGACACACACATCCTATAGGCTCAAAGAAACGATCACCCCCCACCCTTCCTCAAACAGCAAGCAATTGTGCAAATTTAAATGAAGAGACTGCGTGTGAATTCACTACCGTAGAAGAAATCATTTTAGTCTCTTTGATAAACGCGGGGCTGTTGTCATAATTTTGGTAATTGTTCCAGAAAGGTTTAAGAGGCAGATAGCCTCTGATTAGATTAAAGAAAAATAGGAAATTCACGTCAGGCATGTACTACAGCTACAATTTCGATTTGATTTGCAGCTACTCGATACAATATAAGGTAATTTGGATGCGCTACAATTTCTCGTAATCCTAATACCTTCTCGCTCTGTCTGTATAAATATGGATGTTCTGCCAATGGCAGTACGGATGCTTCCAAAAACCTTTTCATTCGGCGCGCAGCGGATGGATTTTCGCGAGCAATGTACGTTAAAATCTGACGCAAATCGTCGCGCGCCGAAGACAACCAAACAATCGGAAGCATCACTTTTCCTGTTCAGCTTCAAGCTGACTGATTATAACTTCCATTTCAGCCATAACCTCATCATGCGGAATAGGAGGATATGGATTTGCAAGACTTCTCGCTACCTTATCGCGCAGCCATGCAGTGTAGCTGCTTTCCTGTTCAACGGTTTCGAACTCTGAAATTAGCGGAGAAAGGGTGGTCTTCATATGTATGTCCTTTCTATTCCTGAATATTGAAGATAATTACTCTTGTCTATGTTGTCAATATTAGCGAATTGAAAATGTTTAACTTTTAAGCATCCAAAGTTCTTTTGATCTTAAAACTTAAGGCTTTTTAACCCTCTCAAAAAACACGGGGGCTAATGTCATGATTTTGACAATCATTCCAGAGAGATTTAAGAAGCGGATAGCCTCTCATTAAAAAACAAATTTTGTAAGTAAAAAACTATTTTTATTGTAAATTTCCTGAAATTACTTTATGAATTAAAAGATGTTTTGGTCGCATACGCAACGACCAAGAGGGTCTTGAAAGCCCGAAAATCTAAACATGAATTTATCCCACTTTGTGGGTATCCCGGAATTCCGGGAGTTTTTGCTATGTCCAGGTGCTTTAAGCACTAAAAGCAAAAAAAGCTGATTAGATTTCAGTACTTTCAAGCTCCCGGAATACTCATGCGAGGGCGCTCGCAACCGGCGGGGAAAAATGCAAAGTAAAAATCCTCATATTGATCTTTTTGTTGGCAAAAAAATTCGTTTGAGACGAAAAATGCTAAAAATGTCTCAAAAAACATTAGGTCAACATTTAGGTGTCACTTTCCAACAAATTCAAAAATATGAAAAAGGCTTAAATCGTGTCAGCGCAGGGCGTTTAATGGAAATTTCTGATATTTTGAATGTTCCACTTTCCTTTTTTTACGCGGATATCTTAACAAAACAACAGCCCCCATATCATCATGATGAAATCGCATCAAGCACAGAGGAATATCTGCTGCTCAAAAGATTTAGAACTCTCACCACGGTAAAAAAGAAAGCCTTTTTACAGCTCATCGCTGATGAGAATGCAAGCTAATATCACACGGATAGCGCACTATTCATAAGCATTCATACGTATTTTAAAAAGCAGCCCCCATTATAAGCATTTTTTCATTTTAGGAGGAGATGCCCTTAATATAATAGAAGATAAGCATTTTTACACACGATACCCTTCATCATTATTATTTTTAACAGGATTGTTTTAAACAGTCTGGCTCTCGTCGACATTTATGCTATTTTTTTAAACTTACCCAACCCTACCTTAACTAAGATGAAAAACTGAGAAATAAAAAGTAATATAGAAATGAGATTCTTATACGGCTTGTAATGATGAAAGAAAAATGTGAAAATTCTGATCGGTAATGAGGAGAAAACACCATGATCAAGAGAAGCGTGAAGCTGCTTATCTTAGGCGTGATTGGACTTGCAAGTTCTGCTGTCAATTCAGCTGGAAACACTGAAGAATTCTCAAGTTCTGAAGGCTCTTTCAATACGATTCAAGAAGCTTCAAACACTCAAGAACCTTTTCAGCCCTTAAAAGCTGGAGACTATGATCAAGCCTATGACTATTACATCCAAGGTTATTATTTAAAAGCTTTTCGTGAAGCACTCCGACGTGCTGAAAAAAATGATCCTTTTGCACAAACTCTTCTTGCCAGAATTTATATGGAGGGATGTGCTATCCCTATTGACGGTGCGCGTGCTGCTTTATGGTTTGAACGCGCCGCAAAACAGGGGGAACCCCAAGCACAACTACGCTATGGACTTATGTTGTTTGATGGTCACTTTATAAAACAAAATCAAGAACTTGGTGAACAGTTCATTCAAAAAGCTGTCAATGCAGGCGTCAAGGAAGCCTATTTTTATTATGGACAACTGCTTCTTTATAAAGCCTCACAGGAAAAACAAGCTCTCCCCGGTGTTTCTTCCCAAAGTCGTGAAAATGAAGCAATCGAGCAAGCCTTAAAATTGTACTTAAAAGGTGCAGCTCTTGGGGATGCTGAAGCTGCTTTTTCTGCTGCAAAAATTCTTGCCTTAGGCACGTTAACACGACCCAAGGATGATCGCAATGCCCGCAAACTCATGGAGGTAGCGGCTCAAAACAACCACTTAAAAGCTCAACTTCATTTAGCACAATGGCTTATACAGGGGCGTGGAGGAGAAACAGATTTTCCCCGTGCTTTTCATTTACTTCAAAGAAATGCTATCAACATGATAGCACCAGCACAGATTTCTCTTGCTAGGCTTTATCGAGATGGCACAGGAACAAAAGGCGATATAATAATGGCAGCGGCATGGTATATGCTCGCAAAGGAAGCAAAAATGCAAGCCCCTGATCTTGAAATGATGCTCCAAGGCATGGATAAAACACAACTAGAAAAAGCGCACAAAGAAGCAATAAAGCTCCTTCCTGTTTTTTAAAATACTCCTCTCTGCTTCAAAAAGATAAAATTTATAGAAATTCCGGGAGATTTTGCACTGTCCAGGGGCGATAAGCCCTAAAAGCAAAAAGGCTGACTAGAACTCAGTATTTTCAAGCTCTCGGAATACTAACGCGAGGGTGCTCGCAACCGGCGGGGAAAAATGCAAACCAAAGATCTTTATAACGGCATTTCCATTGGTAAAGAAAACGTACTGGTATCATTTGCTTAAGCAAACAATATCCAATAAGCAAAAGAGCTAGGCTATCCGAAAATTCCAAAAGCTCTATTTGTTCATTCTTTTTGCTTGGATGAAAAACACGCCGTCTCTTATAAAAAAACTATTTTTTATTGTAAATTCCCTAAAATTACTTTATGAATTAAAAGATGTTTTGGTCGCATACGCAACGACCAATAGGGCCTTGAAAACCCGAAAACTCAAACATGAATTTACCCCACTTTGTGGGTATCCCGGAATTCCGGGAGTTTTTGCTATGTCCAGGTGCTTTAAGCACTAAAAGCAAAAAGGCTGATTTGAGTTCAGTATTTTCAAGCTCCCGGAATACCAACGCGAGGGCGCTCGCACTCGGAGGGGGCTTTAAAATGCAAGCCAAAAATCTTGATAACGACATTTTCATTGGCAAAAAAATTCGTTTTAGACGAAAAATATTGAAGATGTCTCAAAAAACATTAGGTCAACATTTAGGTGTTACTTTCCAACAAATCCAGAAATATGAAAACGGCTTAAATCGTGTCAGTGCAGGGCGCTTAAAAGAAATTTCCGATATCCTAAATGTTCCGGTTTCCTTTTTCTATGCTGATATCTTAACAAAACAACAGCCTCCATACCACCATGATGAAATCGCATCAAGCACAGAGGAATACCTGCTGCTCAAAAGATTTAGAGTTCTAACCTCGATAAAACAAAGAGCCATTTTACAATTACTCTCTGAATCAAAATGAAAACTTTTAACATTATGATATAGGGCGCTACACTCTCTGTTCTTAACTTGCCTCCCACCCCTCAAAGAACAGAAGTCCCTTCCCTATCCAGTTGGTAAACAATCCGTCTTCTCAGAACAGAACTCTTTTAGCTTCCCATTTCATGTGGTTCATTTCACAAGATTATCCGGACAAGCCCCCCCCTCATATATTCACCACACATTCTCATAAAAATATCACATGTGCAAAGTTTGATGCCTTACAGCACCACACCTCAAACGATAGTATTTTACAGCAAACAAAATAAGCATTCATGCGGATTTTAAAAAAATAGCCCTCAAAAAGCAATGCTTGAAATTTTTTTTGGTCAATCTGGAACAGCACCTAACGCATGATTTTATAATGGTGACAGAGGACGTGATCTTAACATGCAAACGCAAAAAATTGCTTTTTTATCACAATCACCAAAAACAGCTGTTTATTAAAATATACGCCGCAAGAAGCACTTCAAGCAACCTTTACAGCTGAAACCATTATTCATTGATTAATTAACCGATTGATTAGATACCGATATGTTGTTAAGTAGCTATAGGTAAAGTTGCTCTTAATTTTTGGAATAGGAGCTTCGCAAAAAAGAGCAACAATAAGTAAGGGGAATTAACGATGTTAAAATATTTATTGCTGTCACCGGTTGTGTTGGTGGCAGGTTGCGCATCTGTAGGCAATTATTCATCAAATTATGTTGATCAAAGTCTTACAAAGCGTCAGGCACAATTAGTCGCTAACAAATTTATTAGCGGTAACAAAGGGTTTTTACCACCCGCTACAACCACACTTCTTATAAAGAAAAATAATACAGCAGACAACTTTACTCCTGTATTTATCAATCTGTTGCGACAGAATGGATATAATGTGATTTATACAGATCAACCCCAAAAACAACAAAACATGGGTGTGAATTTGAGTTATAGAATAAGATTAAATAGTAGCACTATAGTGTCTCTTTTTCAGTATAACGTGAACGGAGAGCCGCGTTCTTATATAAATACTCATCCCAAATGAACCCGCTATTTCATGTAACCATTCTCTATATTTTAAACGTAAAAACTTAAAAGCTCTTGCGAAAGGCAAAGAGATTTGCAGCTTAATAAAAAACCTCATTTTTAGCCAGAGTGGATAAATTTTATTATAGATTGTGACAATACAAAATAGTGTAAGTTACAGCTTTAAGATTTAAGGAAAGAAGAATACTAAAAATAATGAAAATGCCCCACACCCTAGCAAATTATTACGCGAAGATGCAAATGCAAAACTTGGCTTATCTGTGGTTGAAGCAGCTGAATAGCTTTCTATATCCCGTGTAGCATTTTCTAGGGTATCGGTAAAAATCCTTATAACGACATTTTCAGTGGGAAATTCATTGGCAAAAAAATTCGCTTTAGACGAAAAATGTTGAAGATGTCTCAAAAAACATTAGGTCAACATTTAGGTGTCACTTTCCAACAAATCCAGAAATATGAAAAAGGCTTAAATCGTGTCAGCGCAGGGCATTTAAAAGAAATTTCCGATAGCCTAAATGTTCTGGTTTCCTTTTTCTATGCGAATATCTTAACAAAACAACAGCCCCCATACCACCATGATGAAATCGCATCAAGCACAGAAGAATACCTGCTGCTCAAAAGATTTAGAGTTCTAACCTCGATAAAACAAAGAGCCATTTTACAATTACTCTCTGATCAAAATGAAAACTTTTAACATTATGATATAGAGCGCTACACTTTCTGTTCTTAACTTGCCTCCCACACCTCAAAGGACAGAAGTCCCTTCCCTATCCAGTTGGTAAACAATCCGTCTTCTCAGAACAGAACTCTTTTAGCTTCCTCTTTTATCTTCCCATTTCATGTGGTTCATTTCACAAGATTATCCGGACAAGCCCCCCTCAAATATTCATCACATATTCTCAATTAAAAACACCTCATGGTTTTACGGAACTTATATCATTGCCATCAATTATATCATTGCCATCAATGATGATATTTTACGACACAACGGGATAAATTCCCCTAAAAATTCTAAAAAATTTTTGTGCAATTTTTTAAAAAGCTTGCGTCTGAGCGCTTTTTATGGTCTTGCAAAGAACTGAAAAGCAAAAATACATCAAGGTCCTTTTTTACTTAAGCTTTTCTCTTTGCAAAAAACATGAGAAAACCTATGGAGCACACAGGACCATGAGAGAGCCACAAGGCTAATCAAAGGAATTTGAGCCCGAAAATAACAAAAGAGCTCACCGTTAAAGGCAGCAAAGAAAAGCGCCATAACGACAACAAAAGAGTTCTTTTTGCAAGAATAGAATTGGATAGAAACGATGAAAATTAATGGCAATGAAATTCGCCCTGGTAATGTGATCGAACATCAAGGAAGCTTATGGGTTGCTGTTAAATGCAACGCTGTAAAACCAGGAAAAGGTGGTGCATTTAACCAAGTTGAAATGAAAAATTTAATTGATGGTACAAAACTTAATGAACGATTTCGTGCTGCTGAAACGGTTGAACGCGTGCGCCTTGAACAAAAAGATTTCACATTTCTTTATCAACAAGGGGATGCTTTGGTCTTTATGGATTCAGAATCTTATGAACAACTTGAACTTCAAAAAGATTTTGTTGGTGAACGTGCTGCGTTTCTCCAAGATGGGATGACTGTCACAGTTGAACTTTATCAAGAAAAGCCTATTGGCATCTCACTTCCTGATCAAGTTGCTGTCACGATTGTGGAAGCCGATCCTGCCATCAAAGGACAAACGGTTACCTCCTCTTATAAACCCGCCATTCTTGAAAACGGGATTCGTATTCTTGTTCCCCCCTTTATGAATGCTGGTGAACGTATCATTGTAGACACCAATGAGTTGATTTATTTGCGTCGCGCAAATGAAAAAGATAAATAAAGGAATAAAAAATGGCCCATTCTGCAGTCATGAATGTCATGGTGCAAGCTGCAATGAAAGCAGGACGCTCGTTGGTGCGTGATTACGGTGAAGTGCAAAATTTGCAAGTGTCTTTGAAAGGACCAGCAGATTATGTCAGCCAAGCAGATCGCAAAGCGGAAAAAATCATTTTCAATGAATTAAGCAAAGCGCGCCCCAAATTTGGTTTTCTAATGGAAGAATCTGAAGAAATCATTGGCGAAGATTCCCAACATCGTTTCATTGTTGATCCTCTAGATGGCACCACAAATTTTCTCCATGGCATTCCTTTTTTTGCTGTTTCCATTGCCTTAGAAAGTCAAGGGAAAATCGTTGCTGGTGTCATTTACAATCCCGTAAGTGATGAACTCTTTACCGCAGAACGCGGGTGTGGTGCTTTTTTCAATGACCGACGCTGTCGCGTTTCTGCTCGACGCAGACTAGAAGATTGTGTCATTGCCACAGGTATGCCTCATTTTGGTCGCCCAAATCATGGAACCTATCTTATTGAATTACGCAATGTGATGGCGGAAGTTGCTGGACTTCGCCGTTTTGGCGCTGCTGCTCTTGATTTAGCTTATGTTGCTTCTGGCCGAACCGATGGCTTTTGGGAAGATAACCTGCAAATTTGGGATATGGCTGCTGGAATATTGATGGTTCGCGAAGCCGGTGGTTTTGTCACCGATAAAGAAGGCGGCAGCGATATATTCCGCAAAAAAAATATCATTGCTGGCAATGAACACATTCGCATCAAACTAGAAAAAACCCTCAAAAAAGGCATTTAGACCTCAGAAGTAGTGTCTTTTTAAAAGGCAATGCTAAAAGTGCAACTTTGCAACATCCCCATAGAGATATCTCTCATCACGCAACCTTATCTCTTATTGAATTGCGCAAGTAATGAGGGAAGTTTCTAGTCTTCGCCGTCTTAGCGCTGCTGCTCTTGATTTAGCTTATGTCGCCGCAGGAAAAACCGATGGCTTTTGGGAAGATAACCTACAAATTTTTGATAGAACTACCGGCATACTGATGGTTCGCAAAACCGGTAGTTTTGTCACCGATAAAGAAGGCAGCGATATATTCCGCAAAAAAAATATCATTGCTGGCAATGAACACATTCGCATCAAACTAGAAAAAAACCTCAAAAAAAGTATTTAACTCTTACAGTTTTTTACAAAAACCTTAGAACCTTAAAAAACCACGTGGAGAGAGAGAGTTTTAAATTTTCTTTACATAAAACGATAGGAAATAACTGATCAGATAGTGACAAAAACATCATCGCAAATAAAAAATATACTCGCTATAAACCCTCACAAAAGCAATCCTCTAGCTTACCTTATTAACGTTTCTGTTATTCAAATCCCCCTCCAAACAAGCTAAAAAAGGCAATAAACAAAAAAATATCATAACAAAAAGCTACAAAAAGCAATTATCGCACCCAAAACAAAAACACAATCCATTTCCTCCTCAATATATGCTCTTTATAGTGCGCTATCCATTGATCGAAAATCTCCTCCCTCAAAAATCTGCCGCATATACCTCTATTTGCTTTTCACAAAAATACGCAATTATGTCAATTTCCATTAATATACTAATTCATACAATTGTTACCAGCTTCTCCCTCTTTTCAGCATTATTCTAAAGTATGTATCAAATAGGCATGGGATTTATGAAAATGCACATTTTTGTTCTCGAGAATTGCTTTCTGCACTTCACTTGCAAGCTGCTCTTTATCTTTTTCAATAGCCTCTTCCAATGCATTTACCTTTTCATCACCGAAAATGATTTTTAATTTTTCTTTTGAATTTCCTATTTTGACAAGCATTTCCCAAAAGATCCATTGATTATCACATTTCTTACTTGACCACTTCATCCATTTTATGACTCCTAATTTATAGGCTTTTTCAAATTTTGGAGTCTCTTTAGCAATACGCAACCCCTTTTTCTTTTCTTTATCTTTCTCTCTACAAACATCAATGTCATTTCTAACCGCGGAGTAGCAACAATCCTTATCAAAGGCCATATATCCTTCTTTTACCGTATCAATAAGCTGCTTATAGTAAATGAAAGTTTCTCTTGCCGCCTTATAATCACTGGAAATATCATACAATAATGCTAGAAGCTCTCTTTTACAAATGCATAGTAATTCAGCATCTCCAGGCAGACTAAGATACCAACGAGACAGTATCTCTTCTAGCGTTTCATATTCTGTATATTTAGGTATATCTTCATAATAAATTTCCAAAGATTTTAACTCTTCATAGTATCCTGAAGCCTTTTCTTGTAGTTGCTGTTCATATTCAGCCGTAATCATATCATCAACCATATATAAACACCAATGAAGCGACAACATTGTATGTTTATATCGTTTTTTTTTCGTAAGAGGATCTACAAACTTTCGCAAAGTGATCCTATTCTTTCTCATCAATCGCACTGCTTTTAGATAAGTTTCCTTAAAAGTGATTATGAACGCATTTATTTTTTTGATATGTTCATCAGTCAGTTCTTTTGTCAGCGCCGTTTCATACAAAAACCACGCTTCTCCATATCCTTGCATACAAATATCTTTTACCATCAAAGGCCATTGTCCGCTCGATTCAGAAGATAGCCAATGTTCAGGATTTTTTATCTCCAGTAAATCTCTTTCCCATTCCTTTACTTCTTTATCCCATTGTTTAATCCATTTTGGCGATATTTTTTGAGTTTTTTTAACAAGCTTTTGTTCCCATTGAGCAATAATATTTTGGTATATCGCGCACTCTCGATCTTTTAGCTGCAGTAATTTCTCAAACTGTTCAAGTTGTTCACTTAATTGCTTTTTCTGATAATTTACTAACCAAAGACTATAGATTATACTCCCTGCTATAAATATTCCCCCTATCACTATGACAGCTTCACTCATTCTTGCTCTCTTTTATTCTCACCAACATTTAACGCAGTTCTTTTCTCGATATTGTATCATTGTGTGTACATCTGATTTGAAAGTCACTACATATTATATTTTAATAAAAACAATACACAAAATATAGATATTTTTGTTGGTAAAATAAAACAATTTGTATTTAATAATGCTGTTTTAGTGATTTATGTACTTTAAAGAAAAGCCTTATAAGCCCTCAAAATGCATGATCCATGAAATATTGGTTTTCAAAGTAATAAAAACCTTAATCCAACCAAACAGCAAAACAAACTGCGTGCTTTGTTCGCACTGTTTTATAACATCGATAAAAAGCGCCTCTCTGCCTATTTATCAGCTCTTCTTTAAGTAGCCCAGCACCATCATACTCTTATGCCAGCACCCCAATGTTGTGACAGCCCTTGAAACTTGTGACGATTCATGAAGAGGACTTATTCTTTCTAAAGTGTTTTATTCACGCGGGCTCTCTCTGCTTGCCACATACAAGAGACATGGTTTTGATTGATTTAATATAACTAAATTTGACATGAGAAAATCCTATAGTATTAATAATCTCTCATAAAAAACAATGAATTATCCTTATAAATCAACGTGACAGTGCTGTTATGAAGAGAACTCCTTGCACATTTTAATAGTTCATAGAGATTAACTGGGTGTCATTTTATATTCTGTACACAGATGAAGTATTTTTATAAAAATGCTCCGTCTCACGCAGAAAAAAGGACAGCCCGTTAAGACTTTAAAAAGAAAAACCTCTCAATGCTTGCCCCTCTTTTTCCATGAGAGATTCAAATTGATAAGCCTGTCTGAAAGGAGTGCTGGTTATGTCCTTAAAGATACTGCTCTTGTATCAAGATCACTTACTCCGGTGAAAATTGGAGTTTTGCGAGGTAAGCATAGACGCCATTTTTTGCCACAAGTTCTGTATGGGTTCCTTCTTCCACAAGAGCGCCTTTATCCATCACGAGAATACGATCAGCTTTTAAAATTGTTGCCAAACGATGTGCAATTACCAAGGTTGTACGATTTTGCATCAATCCTTCTAAGGCATCTTGCACCAACTTTTCACTGTTTGCATCTAAAGCAGATGTTGCTTCATCAAGTAGCAACAGGGGTGCATTTCTTAGAATTGCCCGTGCAATACCAATGCGTTGTTTTTGCCCCCCAGAAAGCATGGTACCACGTTCTCCTACTTGCGTATCCAAGCCATCTGGTAAAGCTTGAATAAATTCAAGTGCATTAGCCGCCTTAGCGGCAGAAAGGATTTCCTCTTCATGAGTATTTTCAGTTCCAAAAATAATATTATCACGCAATGTTCCATCAAAAATGGCGACATCCTGTGGAACATAGGAAATTGCGCTGCGTAAATCTTCTAAAGAAAGGCGATTAATTTCCATGCCATCCAACCGAATTGTTCCACTTATCGGGTCATAAAAACGAAGGATCAAAGAAAAAATGGTGCTTTTTCCTGCTCCTGAAGCCCCAACAAAAGCAACCGTTTCGCCTGCCTTCACAGAAAACGAAAGCGAGCGTAAAATCTTCTCTTGTGGTCTAGAAGGATAAATAAAATCAACCTGATCAAAAACAAGTTCGCCTCGAACAGGTTGTTCCAATGATAACGGATTTTTAGGAGCTACAATAGTAGGTTGTTCTTGTAGCAATTCGGAAAGCCGCTCAGCAGCGCCTGCTGCTTGGATTAACTCTGCCCCCATTTCCGATAATTGCGCAAAAGTAGAAGCTCCAAAAACCGCATAAAGGACAAATTGCCCTAATGTCCCGCCTGTCATCGTTCCATTCAAAACATCGCGCGACCCAATCCATAAAACAGCAACCACACTGCTAAAAACCAAAAAAATTGCAAACCCCGTAAAAAAGGAGCGCAGGATCACAGAAGCACGTGCTGTTTGAAAAGCCCGTTCTATCAATTGTGAAAAACGTGTTGCAACGAGTTTTTCTGCGGTAAAAGCTTGCACAGTGCGAATAGCACTTACCTGTTCTGTAGCAACAGCATTGGCATCTGCCAGACGATCTTGCGCCGCGCGCGTACGAGAGCGAACTTTCCGCCCAAAAACCACCAAGGGAATGGCCACAACAGGAATAGCAACCAAAACCAACAAAGACAATTTAGCATTGGTAATCACCATCATCACGACGGCTCCGATCACTATAATCAACTGACGCAAAGCAGTAGAGGCGGTAGAACCCACAGCTAATTTTATTTGTGTGGTATCTGTTAGAAGCCTTGAAACAATCTCTCCTGAATGCGACCGATCAAAAAAAGCAGGAGAAAGTTTCATAATATGAATAAACACATCACGCCGTAAATCGGCAACAATCCGTTCTCCCAATGTGATAACACAATAATAACGGCCAGCAGAAGCAAATGCGAGAAGCAAGGCTAAAATAAACAAAATTCCGAAGTAAAAATTGATATGTCCATGGCTTGAAGTAGAAAACCCATGATCAAACATTTGGCGGATAGCCACAGGCAAAGCTAATGTGACAAGAGCAGCAACAGATAACGCTAGAAAGGCAAAGATAAACAACCAACGATAGCGCAAAAGATAAGGAAAAAAAATTGCAAGCGAAGAGAATGAAGATTTTTTAAGGGAAGACTTTGTAGATTTTTCTGAATGATTGAAGAGATTCATAAGGTTTCGCTCACTATATTGAATTTATAACACTTGATACAATGATGCATCTTGAACACTTGTTTTTTTATGCATGCTCAGCTATAGGAATAAATACTTTAATCAATGTATCAAAAAGACAAAGGAAGCGCACTTAAAAAATCGAGCAAGTGCTGTTTCATTCTGTAAACGCAAAAGGTTTTTACGCATGAAAGCGAATATTCATCCCAACTATCACACAATTACCGTTGTTATGACGGATGGAACCCAATATAAAACGCGCTCTACTTGGGGAAAAGAAGGCGATACTCTTAATCTAGATATTGACCCAAGAACGCATCCAGCATGGACTGGTGGCTCCCAGACACTCGTAGACCGTGGCGGTCGTCTTTCTAAATTCAAAAATCGTTTTGGTAATATTGGCATGTAAAAGCCTATTCCTGATTATAAAGAGCACAAGTTTTAAAAAATGATTGCTCTATTGTAAGTGATTGGTTTTTTTATGCTGTAAAGAGTGCACTTTAAATATTAATTCAAAAACGCATCCAACATAAATAGATGGGATCTTAGGCACTAATAAATCTTGGTGGCTGCGTTTTTTAAATTTAAAAATCAGTTTGAAATACGAGCATAAATCCTTCCTCGTAGAGTATAACGACCTGAAATAAAATAATTGCAAACCATTCTTCTTTTTTTGGAACTGAAAAATACCCGTGAAGAGAGTATTCTTGTCGCCGCTAAAGCGGCTAATGCGCTTGAACTGATTCAAGCTTTACCAGATAGCTTGATACGTGAATAGGAGAACGTGGTACCATGCTTTCTGGGGGACAAAAACAACACATTGATATTGCACGTGCAATTCTAAGAAATGCACCCCTGTTGCTGCAAGCCGGCACCATCATTATATTTGCCAGCTCATGGGTATTGCTACAGCCCTTGGCACTTGAGACGATTTATTATAAACATTTTAAGTCCTTCCTTAATATTTTTTTATTCACGCGGTCTCTCCCCACTTGTAACGTACAAGAGACATGGTTTTTGTTGATTCAACCTGGAACAGGTTTGAAATGAGAAAATCCTGTAATATTCGGGATCCCCATTCAACATACAAAACAGTGAACTATTATTATAAATCAAAGTGTTGCTGCTTGATGAAGCAACATCTGCTTTAGATGCAAACAGTAAAAAGTTGGTGCAAGACGCCTTAGAAAGATTGATGCAAAATCGTACAACCTTGGTAATTACACATCGTTTGGCAACAATTTTAAAAGCTGATCGTATTCTCGTGATGGATAAAGGCGCTCTTGTGGAAGAAGGAACCCATGCAGAACTTGTGGCAAAAAATGGCGTCTATGCTTACCTCGCAAAACTCCAATTTTCACCTGAGTAAGTGATCTTGATACAAGAGCAGTATCTTTAAGGGCACATAAACAGTACTCTTTTCAGACAGGCTTATCAATTTGAATCTCTCATGGAAAAAAGAGGGCAAGCATTGAGAGTTTTTTCTTTTTAAAGTCTTAACGGGCTGTTTTTTCTGCGTGAGATGGAGCATTTTTATAAAAATACTTCATCTGTGTACAAAATATAAAATGATCCCAGTTAATCTTTATGAACTATTAAGATGTGCAAGGAGTTCTCTTCATAACAGCACTGTTACGTTGATTTATAAGGATAATTCATTGTTTTTTATGAGAGATTATTAATACTATAGGATTTTCTCATGTCAAACCCTCATAGTGAATCAAACAAAATCTCTTGGCTTGCACATCACAAGCAGAGTTAGCGTGTGGAGTGAAGCTTTACAAAAAAGAACAAAATGCCTCTCTTATCCCTTTAAATACCAAGGGCTGTCACAACATTGGGGCGCTGGAAAGAGTATACGACTGGCAAAGAGTATAATGGTGCTCGCCTTACCGAGGGAGCCCTTATGCGGCTCACTTGATAAGCTCTACGGACACAAGCTCTACCCTAAAGACTGACCACACTCTTAAAAAAACTGAATATTAAAATTTTTTCATACCCTCTATCACCGCCCTAAACAATAGTGTTTACCGAAAATCATGATAAATTGTAATTCACAAATAGGCTTTTCTCATCTGCAAGAGTATCCTTTTATTCTCTTTCAAAAAAACGAACACTTTTTGAACATTGTTTGCAGATCCGTACTATTGAAAAAGAGCAAAGACTCTTTTAGCGCTTTTGGGCTTCTTATAACTTTTGTGAGCGCGTATAAGCAACAGCTTTTATAATAAACCAGCTGTTGGCAAAATCGTAAAATTTTATCAAATTTATTGTTTGTAAATATCACCACAACCACTGTTTTGCTCTTGCAGACACGCATCCTCAAAACACTTTCTCTTTGCTCATAAATTGTCTCTCCAGCTCTCTCTTCCAGTCATAGCCTATAAAAATAAGGATAGCGTACTTTAATTGGACACCATCTTCCCACACCACCACCAACGCCATCATTTATATTTACAGCCATCAATTTTATAGCCACCCCCTGTCGTGCTTTAAGAAGGCACATTAACGATGATAGAAACATGTACAAAAAGGATATATTTTTAAGGTATTTATGTTTTAAAGCTTACACCAAATCGTAATTTTTTCATAGCTAGTCAAGCGTCTGCAGAACTGACACCCTAACCCTTTCAAACCGTTCAGCTGTTTCAGTAACAGATAAGCCAAGTTCTACAATTATATCTTCAACCACGAGTTCACCGAGGTACAGAGGATTTTCCATCATTTTTTAGCACTCCCTCTTCAGTGATCCTCTGGATAATTAACTCATTCAGCATCTATACCAGCAAAGCTAAATATTACGTGCTAATTTTCCTTTACAATCATTAACCAAGAACCCTCAAAATGACCTTTTAGTGAATAGAGCTAAAAGGATAAGTCATTCAAAGTCATCTGGAGATATAGCTATATCAAAAGCACCTAAAATACGCCCTAGTTGCTAAGTATAGGCGACCTTCCCCCTTTTATCGTATCAGCTTGTAGAAGACTTTAAGTCCTTTATGTTTAAATAAAAAAATCATAATTGGATTATATTGCATAAAGATGCTTTGTCTGATTTTTCCATTTAACACACGATAAGGTACCATTTAGGCACCATGAGAAGCTTTCCCCTTATATCATGATTTCAGAGCCGCATGAGAAAAATAAAATAAGCCGTTTGGGTGTCTTAGGTCAAGGATGCCGTTAGACGCAACCTTTAAAGAATTTCCTTGAGCTTAAGGATCAAGGCTTGTTAGTCCTCTCATTAAACGCAGGTCTAATGTTATGATCTTGGAGAGCGATTATTAAGAATTTGAGAGGCAGACAACCTCTCATTTTGATTTATATGCAAACAAATTGCACTCTATTTATTCAGGGAGAATAAGAACATACCCAGGAGGTGCTAAACGGAATAAGAGAGCGTCGTAACCCCACGCAGCAGACAGGCAGCAAATAGAAGAAACGCCTTCAAGAATTGTTAAGAATAATGCGTACGATATAGCGGCTTCATCTGCTGCTTCACGGCGTTCTATGAGATATCCGAAAAAAAACAAAAAGCACCCTATTCCACTCACCGACCCAAAGACTTTTAATGCGGTATGAACCGGTCCACGTATGCTGAGCAAGATAATAAAAATTATGAAAGTAAATACTGTAAAGATCCCTTCGAATACCCCACGCACCATATTGCACAATTTTCGCATCATAATTACAGAAAAGCTCTGTTCTGCGTATCGATTTTTTCTTTTTGTGCTTGTATTCTTAGAAGATATGCTGTCCACAACTCCCCCCATTTTAAGCCAAAATGCTGTAAAATTAGCTATTTGTAATTATATCATCATAAAATACAAGAAAAATTTATTCATTTTAACGAAAAATAGGTGTTTTATTGAGGTGCAAATCTATTTTGTTAGCAAGAGTTATTCAATCCGTTCGTCAATAGAAAGGCTACCCCCTTGCAGAGGAAGCTATCCTGACGCACAAAAACTTCATAAGCTGTATATTAAAATCCACTCAGACATCGCAACTCTCTAATCTACCCGCTTAATCCACCTTTGAAACTGCAATCAAATGAATTCTGCTGATGACAAGTAATGATAACATGAAAAAGAAAAAATATCACAATATCAAACTCTTCAATACAGTCTTAGTTTTATGATTTTCATTCAAAAAGCAAGTGCCCACCCATGAACGACACCATACTAAGATGCTGCGCATTCACAAATTTCCTTTAAAGCACCATCTCCCCTTCCCGAAATCGGACCTCTTGCGCAATATTATCTCTCGATAGTACCCATTAGAGACTTTTAAAAGGTCCAAGGAGAAAACTCTCTGAGAAAGCTTTCAAGCCTAAAACGCCCCCGCCATTTTTATCATGATGAGGGCACCCAAAATCACGCAGAAACATGTAAAACCTCTCCGCATTTAGGTATAAGGCTTGTGCTTCAAGCGCAGGCTTTTTCTCGTTCTGTTGTCCATTGTCCCAAAGCCGCAAGATGATTCATCAAAGCCCGATGACTAAATGCCTTCTGTGCAACAGCAATATTCTCATCTTTTCCAGCCCATGCTTTTAAAGCAGCTGCTTGCAATGCCCGTCCATAAGAAAAAGTCAATTTCCAAGGCAATGCGCCCAAAGAATTCATGGCAGATAAATGCGCCGTTGCTTCCTGATCAGACTGTCCTCCAGAAAGAAAAGCAATTCCTGGAACAGCGGCAGGAACAGTCTGTTTAAGCACCTGGACGGTCTTTTCAGCAACTTCTTCAACAGAAGCGTTGCGGGCATCCTTTCCATCAATCACCATATTGGGTTTTAAAATCATCCCCTCCAAAAGAACACGAGCTTCAAACAATTCTTTAAAAACGGTCTGTAAGACAGCTTTTGTCACCTCAAAGCAGCGTGTAATGGAATGCCCACACGATGGTCCATCCATCAACACTTCGGGCTCAACAATCGGCACAATCTTGAACTCCTGACACAAAGCAGCATAGCGTGCAAGAGCTTGTGCGTTTTGTCTTATTGCGCCTCTTGTTGGCAAAGTGTGTTCATCAATAGCAATTACCGCACGCCATTTAGCAAAACGTGCTCCCAAAGCATAATAGTCTTTTAGCCGCTCACGAAGACCATCCAACCCTTCGGTAATTGTCTCTTGTGGAAAAGCGGCCAAAGGTTTTGCACCGGTATCAACTTTAATCCCTGGCAAAGCGCCTGCATCCCGAATAAGATCCGTCAACATTTTCCCAGTTGATGCTTTTTGCCGAATGGTTTCATCAAATAAAATAACCCCAGAGATGGCGCTTTCCATTGCTTCTTTTGTACTAAAAAGCATTTCACGATAAGCACGGCGTCTATCTTCATTGGATTCAACACCAATGCTTTCAAATCGCTTTCCAATGGTCGCCGTACTTTCATCTGCCGCCAAAATACCTTTACCCGCATGCACCAAAGCAAGTGCAATATCTTCAAGCCGTTCATTCATAAAAAATTCCTCTTTATTTTGTCTTAAAATTTCATTTTGTCTTAAACTTCCAAAAGTGCGCAACACTATCAAAACACCCTTAAACGACCGTATAGTTTTTCTTTAACCTTCTTCTTCAAAGAAGCCCTCTAAGCCTGCATAAGGGCAAGAATTCCAGGCAGAACCTTACCTTCCATCCATTCTAAAAAAGCCCCTCCAGCAGTCGAGAGATAAGTAAAATCATTGGCAACACCAGCATGATTAAGAGCAAAAACTGTATCGCCCCCTCCCGCAATTGAAACCAACTTTCCCGTCAAACTACGTTCTGCTGCATGGCGTGCAACTGCAATGGTCCCCTTATCAAAAGGAGACATTTCAAAAACACCAAGGGGTCCATTCCACACAAGAGTAGCAGCTTTATCTATCACAGTATTGATATGCGCAATAGAGCGTGTCCCAATATCCAATATCATGCCATCTTGTGGAATATCTTCAATGTCATAAAGACGATGCGGTGCATCTTTTTCAAAGCGAAATCCAACGACAGCATCCTGAGGAAGCAGAAGGGTACATTGACACTCTTGCGCTTTTTTGATGATTTTTTTTATCGTGTCCATCAGCGCATGTTCACACAGTGACTTACCAACAGACACACCTTGCGCTGCTAAAAAACTGTTAGCCATGCCCCCACCAATCACGAGATGATCAACCTTTTCCACCAAATGATTGAGCACAAAAAGCTTGCTGGAAACTTTCGCTCCTCCCACAATGGCAACCACAGGGTGTGTTGGATTGCCAAGTCCTTTTTCTAACGCCTGCATCTCACCTTGCAAAGAGCGCCCTGCATAAGAAGGCAACAAATGCGTTATTCCCTCCACCGAAGCATGGGCACGATGAGAAACTGAAAAAGCATCATTGACATAGAGATCCCCATTATGAGCCAAAGCTTCCGCAAAAGAACAATCATTCTTTTCTTCACCAGCATAAAAACGAACATTTTCAAGCAGTAAAACACCCTCATTTTGTAATGACTCAACCGCAACCTGCACCACCGAACCGATACAGTCAGGAACAAAAGAAACAGGCTGATTAATGATCTTTTCCAGCACTTGCACAACAGGACGGAGTGAAAACTCTGGCTCTACCTTTCCTTTGGGGCGACCACAATGAGAAAGCAGAATAAGTTTAGCACCCCGCTTTTGTAGCTCAACGAGTGTCTCTTTATGTCGCTCTAAGCGTGTCGTATCACAGACCTTGCCCTGCGCCATTGGCACATTAAAATCCACCCGCACAAGAACACGTTTTCCAGTGACATCAACATCATCAAGTGTACGAAACCCCATCACTGCTTCCTCTTCACTTTCCATTGTTTCAAATAAAAACGCATCCAACAACCCTGCCCACTTTTCTTTCCACTTATCCCCTCTTTGCTTTTACAAGAGATCCACGACAGCCCATCTCTCACCCTCTGCTTCTGAAAAGCCAAAGCTTTCATCATCAAATGTACAAAAGCCCACCATTGCTCTTAATCTTCATATCCCATTGTGGCAAACAAATGCATTGGCTCAACTTGATCTCTATTAAAGCTTCCTTTTACTTCTAGGCAAAAGAATTTACATCTCCTAATTTTCTGACGTTTTCTCAAAGAGTGTCTCGTTCAGATCTTACTTTTTCAAAGTTTACTCTTTCATGCAGCTTTTAAAAGCACGTATTGACCCAGTATTAAAACAAAACACACCATCAATTTTTCAATAGTTTCTTCTCTCCAGCGCATGAGAACAACAGCCTCTATCTGTTGTTCTCAAAATTGTACAAAAATGAGACTTTTTCCTATAAAAAGGAGGACCCTGAGGTCCTCTTATATTGTCTTAGCAAAAGCCACAGCCGTATCACTCATACGGTTAGAAAAGCCCCATTCATTATCATACCAAACCAAAACGCGACAGAGCTTACCATCAATCACTTTTGTTTGATCATTGTGGAAAATAGCTGAATGAGGATTATGATTAAAATCACAACTCACGAGTTTTTCTTCTGTATAATCCAAAACGCCCTTCAAAGGACCTTGTGCAGCAATAGCAATGGCTGTATTAATTTCTTCAATTGTTGTGGAACGCTTAGCGGTAAATGTCAAATCAACCACAGAAACATTAGGGGTCGGAACACGAATCGATACACCATCAAGCAATCCCTTTAATTCTGGCAAGACCAATCCCACAGCTTTTGCCGCTCCTGTTGAGGTAGGAATCATAGAAAGAGCTGCCGCACGTGCACGATAAAGGTCACGATGCATTGTATCCAACACAGGTTGATCACCCGTATAAGAATGGATTGTTGTCATAAAGCCCTTTTCAATGCCCACCGTGTTGTGCAAGACTTGTGCAACAGGCGCCAAACAATTGGTTGTACAAGAAGCATTTGAAACAACGCGATGCTCGCTGCTTAAAGATTGATGATTAACCCCATAGACGACCGTAAGATCTGCTCCTTCAGAAGGCGCAGAAACAAGAACACGCTTTGCCCCCGCATCCAAATGAGCACTTGCTTTATCACGCGCAGTAAAAATGCCCGTACATTCTAAAGCAATATCAATATCCAAATCTTTCCAAGGCAATTGAGCAGGATCACGCTCTGCGCATACCTTTATTAAACCACTCCCCAAATCAATGGCATCCCCTACCACCTTAACGGTCCCAGGGAAACGCCCATGAACTGAATCATAGCGCAACAAATGGGCATTTGTTTCCACCGATCCCAAATCATTAATTGCGACCACTTCAATATCTTTCCGTTCACTTTCCACAAGTGCACGTAAAATATTGCGACCAATACGACCAAACCCATTAATTGCAACACGAACTGTCATTTCACATGTTTCCTCATCAATTTTTTAAGCACAACATTTAAAATACAATAAATGGGTATTTCACCAATCCCAAATCATTAATTCCCACAATGTCAATATCTTGATCACTCACTCACTTATCCACAATAATGCACAAGATCATCCAGAACACTGCACAGAATATGATGCCCTAAAACCACCCCATTCATGACAACACAAGCTGTCATTTTGTCTTTTCCTCTTTGATCTTTCCAAGCTCTTTTTCAACAGTGGCGACCACATTCTCACAAGTAATACCGAAATGCGCATAAAGGGCATCAATTGTTCCACTTGCCCCAAAGCCCTCCATACCAATAAACACACCATCACAGCCAATAAAACGGTCCCATCCTTGGGCGACAGCAGCTTCAATGGCAATTTTAATCGGCGCATCTCCAATGAGAGCACGCTGATAGGAGAGAGATTGTTGAGAAAAGAGTTCAAAACAAGGCACAGAAACCACACGCGTTGGAATGCCTTTTTCTTCTAACACCGCATGTGCCTCCACCGCAATTTGCAATTCTGAACCAGAAGCAAACAGCGTCACTTGTGCATCATCGCTAGCTGTTAGGAATTCATAAGCACCGAGCATACAGAGATTTTCTTCTTCATACTCTTGACGCAAAAGCGGTAGATTTTGTCGACTCAAAGCCAAGGTAGAAGGCGTTTTGCGTGCTTTCAAAGCCAATTGCCAACACTCAACTGTCTCCATAGCATCAGCAGGGCGGAACACAAGATGATTAGGCATTGCGCGCAGGCAAGCCAAATGCTCCACGGGTTGATGGGTAGGACCATCCTCACCAAGACCAATGGAATCATGAGTCATGACATAAATCACCCGCAATCCCATCAAAGAAGAGAGCCGCATAGCGGGACGCATATAGTCAGAAAAGCATAAAAAGGTTCCCCCATAAGGAATAAAGCCGCCATAAAGGGCAAGACCATTCATCACGGCTCCCATTGCATGTTCGCGAATTCCATAATGCAGATAGCGCCCTGAAAAATCTTCAGCAGAGATACTTTTCATCTGGCTGCTTTTTGTATTATTAGATCCGGTTAGATCAGCCGAACCACCAATGGTCTCAACAACGACTTCATTGATCACTTCAAGAGCCATTTCCGAGGCTTTACGCGTAGCAACAACGGGGCGCTCTTCAACCAGTTTTTGTTTATAAGTATCAATAGCGCCATCAAATCCACCCACGAGATCGCCTCGCATCAATCTTTCGAACTCCACACGCTCTGAGACAGGAAGATCAGCAAATTTTGCTTCCCACTTTTGACGTTTTTTAGCAGCATTGAGACTAGCCAAGCGCCAACTATCGAGAATATCGGCTGGAATAACGAAAGGCTCAGCCTCCCACCCTAAAGCGATACGGGTTTCAGTGATTTCTCGTGCGCCCAAAGGAGCTCCATGAACTTTATTGGTACCCGCTTTATTTGGCGCTCCAAAACCAATTGTTGTTTTACAAGCAATCAAAGTTGGTTTATCGGAATTTTGTGCCGCCTCAATAGCCCGCGCAATTGCTGCTTGATCATGCCCATTGACTTTATGGGTCTCCCAACCAGAAGCTTTAAAACGCGCAATCTGATCAGTACTATCAGCAAGTGAAATCTCTCCATCGATGGAAATATTATTATCGTCCCACAACACAATCAACTTATTGAGTTTCAAATGGCCAGCAAGGGAAATCGCTTCTTGAGATATCCCTTCCATAAGGCATCCATCACCCACCAACGCGTAAGTGTAATGATTGATGAGATCACCAAAACGGGCATTTTGCAAACGCTCACCAATCGCCATTCCCACAGCATTTGCCAACCCTTGTCCAAGTGGCCCAGTGGTTGTTTCGATTCCTGCAATATGCCCATATTCTGGATGCCCAGCAAGTTTAGACCCTATCTGGCGAAAATTTTTGAGATCCTCAAGAGAGAGATCTTCATAACCAGAAAGATACAAGAGAGCATAAAGCAACATAGACCCATGCCCCGCCGATAACACAAAACGATCACGGTTAGGCCAGCGAGGATTTTTAGGATCATGAGCAAGGAATTGTGTATAAAGGACCGTAGCAATATCGGCTGCCCCCATTGGCAAGCCCGGATGACCAGAATTTGCTTTTTCAATCGCATCAATAGCAAGAAAACGGATAGCATTGGCCATCTGATTCTGTTGGTGGGTATTTGTCATGAATAATCGACCATTTCGTTAAATACGTTATTCTGTTGCTTTTTCCGTATTCTCTTAAAATTCTCAAAGAATACTATTTTTTAACCATTAGCGTGAAACTTTTTGCCACCACTTCAATAACATTAACAACATTCCCCTCACGCGTCCTGTATATCCATGTCATTTATGTCAATACGCGCAAAAAATCCAGCTTTTAATTTATATCTATCCCCTGCTTTGCTTGCTAAAATATCCTACATACTTAAAAATAAAATGCACACAATACAAAATTGAAAGTGATTCGTTTTTGCATAACACATTGATAAAGGATACAATTACCCAAAGGATAAAAGCAATGAACCAAGAAACGACGGTTCTACAAGATGCTCTAGAGCACCTAGAAAAAGCACTTAGAACTTTAGAGATCACCATAATAAACCGCAATGCCGTTATTGATAAAAATAACGAATGGGAAGAAGAAATTCAACGAATGAATGCTGACCGCAGCCATCTTGCTCAAGCGCTTGACAAAGCTGAAGCCCAAATTGAACGCTTAGAGTCCGTAAACAAAGAAGTTTCCAAACGTCTTATTAAAGCAATGGAAACAATTCGTGTTGTCATTGATAGATAAAGGTTTGAATGTATGGAAACTGTTTCCGTTACCATTGATGGTAAAATTTATCGCATGGCTTGTGATAAAGGACAAGAACGTCGTCTTATCGCGCTTGCTGCTCAATTGGATCAATATATCACACATTTAAAGAACAATTTTGGTGAAATTGGCGACCATCGTTTATCGGTTATGGCTGGCATAATGATTATCGATGAAATGGAAGAAATAAAACGAGAAAATAAAAAACTACAAGAAGACTACAATGCTCTTTTACGACTCCACAACGAAAGAGACCGCACCATGGGGAAAATTATGCGTGACACCACACAACGCATTGAAAATCTCACCAACCAATTGCTCAAAGATGATCAAAACAGCACAAACTTTCAAGAACAGGAAGATTTCTAAAAGTACATCAGCGCGTAACAAACCAGTGATTTTACTTGTCCGCTACACCTCACAGGATAAAAACTCTTAAACCCACACCAGTCTGTAAATGGTCCAGTTTTTTATAGAGAGGATTCCAGCTACTCACCACTTATGGGATAAACTTAAAACTCAACAAGAAAAACTCGGCCCTGAATATTTCACCCCTGCACAAACACTTCTTATATCAAAGAGGAAACCTTATATCACCACCCTTCAAATGAGATGTCTTTTAACAGCACAACAAGATAAAAAACCAACATCATTGTAAAAAAATCATATAAATGACAACAGAAATAAATAAATAAAGCATCCTTCGAGAAAAAGAACTATATTCATGTTCCCTATGAATGCATACCAAAAGTCCTTACCCCTAGATAATATCAAGCAGATTTAAGATATATTTAAAAAATAACCTTATCTATTATACCGTAAAACACCGCCATTTGATAATATAAGCACTATGGAGTCTTTGCACCTAGAATGTCCATCAGATGAAACCCTCCTAAGAAGAACCGTATCATTTATAAACCAGCGTGAACTTTAGTATTTTCATCCTTTAGAGCAAGAAGAAAGCCAAACCCGAAGATTATGTTAATCTGCGACAACTTCAAACATCATAAACTACAATAATAGCTCTTGAAAACATTCTCTACCAACATCTTTATCCTTATAACAAACAATCCATCCATATCTCTCTCCCCAGTCCTCAAAATCTCCACGCTTAATAAAAGAAAGAGCAAACCAGCACCATCATAACCAGCCTCCAATATTGCAACAGCCCCCCCTTGGCTCTTAAAACGATTCATACGAGGGGACGCCTTTCTTGTACAGTTTTTCCCCACAAGACCCCCCGCTTGTGACGTGCAAGCAAATAGTTATGATTGACAAAACATGCACAAATTTAAAATAAAACAATCTTGCGGTATTCGGGATTTTGATAGAATATAAAGAACGCTATATTATCATTATAAATCAATATGTTGCAAATGCGCCAACAAAGTATATTTTTAAAACACATTCACCCAACACTTTTTTTCATGACATACCAGCATGACTTTTTAGGCACATAATTCTAATTTTATTCAATTCTGTTTGCAAAAGTTTAAAATGAGAAAAGTTTCAAGGTTCTCATTCAACAAGCAAAAGAATGAACTCTCATTACCAATGAACATCTTGCTCATATAAACATCAATAAAGCAATCCCAATATGCCTCAATGAAATAAAAGGGAGTCTCCCATTAAATGCCCTACCGTAAAAGCAGCTTCTTCAGAACTAAAACAAAATCAACAGACAACATTCACCGCATCTGCTCCCATCCCCAAACCTTATAACCTAAAGCAACACCTTGCTATCTTTACAATGGGAGATAAAAGAATAATAAGTCTATGGAAGCATTCACAAAAAGCGCACACGCGTTGTGTTTAAAGCCTGTTCAAAGGCGCATGAAAAAACACCATGCGTAAACGGCTCAAATCCCTTTCGTTCCATCTTGAGAGACAGAAGCAATACGCAAGAGATTTGTCGCTCCAGGCGTTCCAAGGGGAACACCAGCTGTCACAAGAAAGCGATCTCCCCCTTTGCAAAAACCTTCCTGAAATGCAATGGCTGCTGCACGATCAACCATATCCTCTAAATTCCGTGCATCTTGCGCAACCACACAATGAAGCCCCCAAACTAAAGCTAAACGCCGTGCTGTCTCCACAATAGGAGATAAAGCAATAATCGGTCTATTGGGACGTTCACGAGAGGCGCGCACCCCCGTTGTTCCTGAAGCCGTATAGGCAACAATAGCTGATAGCGCAAGTGTTTCAGCAATCTGACGCGCAGCAAGAGAAATCGCATCTGTTCCTGTTGATTCTGGTGCTGGATGTTGTGCCCCAACCTGAGCGGCATAAGTGTGATCTTGTTCGATTTGCCGCGCGATTCGATCCATCATAAGAACGGCTTCTTCAGGATAACGACCAGAAGCAGATTCAGCAGACAACATCACCGCATCTGTTCCTGCATAAACTGCTGTAGCAACATCCGACACTTCTGCGCGTGTCGGAACAGGAGATGTAATCATTGATTCGAGCATTTGTGTTGCCACCACAACAGGCTTTCCTGCTAAACGACAAGCTTTTATGAGCTCCATCTGAAGTGCAGGAACCCTTTCCAAAGGCATTTCCACTCCAAGATCACCCCGTGCAATCATAATACCATCGGATACATCAATAATTTTCTCTATATGCTCCAAGGCTTGAGGCTTTTCGATTTTAGCCATCAAAGACACCTTGCTTTTCGTCAATCGACGCACCGCTATAATATCTTCTGGACGTTGAATAAAAGAAAGAGCAACCCAATCAACAGGCTGCTGTAAAAGAGCCTGAAGATCCTCTTTATCTTTTGACGTCATCGAATCAAAAGGCAAAATTGTATCGGGAAAACTGACACCCTTTCGATCAGAAATACGGGTTCCAGAAACCACGCGACACTGTACAGAATGACCATCACAAACTTGCGCACGCAGTTCCAGTTTTCCGTCATCAATCAACAACCGATCCCCTGGTTTAACAGCCGAAAATACATCCTCATGAGGGAAAAAAACACGCTGTGCATCACCTGACACATCGCGATTATCTAACGTAAAGCTTTGCCCAACACGCAAATCTTCTTGACCCTTAGTAAAACGACCCACACGCAGTTTTGGCCCTTGAAGATCGACTAAAATACCAATGGGTCGCCGAACTGTTTTTTCAACTTCTCGTATAGACTTGACCAAATCAACCATCATATCACGGTCAGTATGGCTCATATTAAGACGAAAAACGTCTGCTCCTGCCCTAAAAAGCTTCTCAATTATTTCACTGGAAAAAGAAGAAGGACCAAGAGTCGCTATAATTTTCACTTTACGTGCACGTTTCACGGCGGAGCATTTCCTGAAAGAGAAGGGACAACAGAATTGTTTAACAAAGACTCATCCGTCAACTGTACCATCCAACTGGTTTGATTTCCGGTATCGATTTCTTTAAATTCAGCCTTTTGATATCCTCGAGGGAAACAATCATGAACCCCTTGAATGGTAAATTGGCTATCTTGCACACACATGGTTACAGAGCCTGCCCAGTTCCCTTTTTTTTGTGCCCCTTCCGCATAAAAATAATAAAACCGTGAAGCAAGTGGCCCCTCAATTAAGGTTTTACACTCCGTCACGGGTACCGTCCACCAGCCTTCGCTCACCCACCCTGAAAATGTACGATATCCAAGAGCAACCCCTACAGACTGTTGGGTTGTATTACAAACCCTAAAGTCAGCTTTTGCAAAAACAACAAGGGGAAACAAGAACAAAATGCTCAAGAGAAAAACCTTTAATCCTTTTTGAAACACCCAATATCGTTTTTTTAAAATCACAAAACTTCCTCTATGATGTCAAATTCTCAAAACAAATTACACACTTCTTTTTCAAAAGCTTTTCAAGTCTAAAACGTATATTTTTATATTTTTCTTTTTATAGCCCTTTTATCAATGCATATATCTTAAAAATTTTACAAAATATTTAAAGTCAATTTGTAAAAAAACAGTGTAGCTTGATTTACTTTTTGTTTTTCAAGCTTTTTCAACATAAATTCGTCGTCGAAAAACAACTTAAAATATATAACTTGGAGAAAAATACAATGAACGATACAGTAACCGATCAAACACACGCTATATCCGTAAACCAATTACGCTCTTTTATCGAACGTATTGAACGACTAGAAGAAGAGAAAAAAACCATTTCTGATGATATTAAAGACGTTTACACTGAACTTAAAGGCTCTGGTTTTGATAGTAAAGCTGTTCGAAGCATTATACGGTTGCGTAAAAAAGAAGAGCATGAACGAATGGAAGAAGAAGCAATCATTGAGCTTTATAAAAATGCGCTTGGTATGAATTAAAATCATTGATACCATTGGAAATTTTCTTAAGAAAAGAAAATGCAAAAAAAAATGAATGTATAAAAATTTCACCCAACAATAAGCAGTTTGTGTAACTTGTAACGAGACTATCGGTCACAGAATACACAATATTGCAACAGCCCTCACATTAAAAGGATTTATACAGAGCATTTTTATCCTTGTCCTCCAATCATTTTTATCCACACAAACCCTCACTTGTACGCCAATCCAGTTTGTGATGTGCAAGAGAGGTGATTTTTATGATTAAACATCTATAGATTTGAAATGAGAAAGTCTTACGATATTGAGGACTCTCTTCCTTCAAATTGAAAAAATGAATGATGATGATAAATCAATTCATTATCTACGAAAAGAAACATATAAAGTGGTTAGCAGTTGAAATCCGCTAAATGAGAGTCTGAACTGTTTACAAAAGAAGAGGTGGTTAAGGATCTTCGTCTTTTAGGATAGGCAGAAATTCGGCATATTTACACATTTGATAAAAAGCCCCTTGATAGAACTTTTAACAAAACTTTATTCGAATCTATTAACGGGCTCATACAGATCATTGATTCGAGAGGTTAGAATGTGGTCTCTCCATTTTCCAGAAATCATCAAATAGTCTTTGGCATAGCCTTCTTTTTCAAAATGAAGGCTCTTTAATAAACGTTCGCTTTTTATGTTCTCAGGTATATAATTTGCCATCACTCTATGCAGATGATAAACATGAAAGATATGCCGTATTAGAGCCGATAAACTCTCAAACATGAGACCTTTGCCTTGTTGTTTTTCATCAAGAGAAAAACCAAGATGACAAGCTTGAAAAACACCCCGAACCACATTTGTAAAATTCACAACACCAATGACTGTTTTTTCATTTTTTAATCGTACGGCATATCGGTATGCTTGTCTTTGTGCACTTTCACAAGCAAATGCATTAGCTCGTGTTTCCCAAGCTGTTAGGCTGTGGTAACCATCAGATCTAACAGGTTCAAAAGGACGCAGATGATTCGCATTACGGAGGTAATAAGGAAGACAGTTCAGCTGCATCTTCTAAACCGATCAATGTGGAAATTGTTCGCTTTGTTTTAATTGCCATCATTTTCTCCTCCTCGAAATGTTACAATAACACGTTGGTTTATCCTAACAAATCATCATTTTTAAACTTAAATCATAACGTCGAATACAGTAAGCTTTCCCCATCACAACACTTCTCACGTTAGAATCAATGAAGATCATTTGCTTTTCCGTCAGAAGCGGGGTTGGTGCATTTAGGATATAAGGTAAAGATAAGGGAATGTTTCTTATGAATGCTCTCAAATTCCAAGGGGGCTGTAGCAACATTGGGGACTGGCAAAGTATGCAATGGAACTAGCGTACTTCCATATACGAAATTTTGAAAAAACTCACGGCAAAGATAGTTTTGTTTCTTTGCCTTGTAAACTCAGAGCATGCTTGTTTTGCGCTATCATATCACTGCACCCGCATACAAATCCCAATGACCATCACCTTGAAATGCTATATGTTACAGTGCGATCTAAAAAGTTTCTGCCATGACTCATCAACAACACTGTTCTCGCAAAATCAGCCATAAGATCTTGTAACAAATCCAAGAAAACGTGATAATGAATACAAATCTCTTAAAATGTTTTAGACATTACCGTGAACACGCTTCCATTTCTTCGCGTAAAATTTCAAGTTCTAACCATTCTTCTTCTTTTTGTGTGCAAGTATTTTTCTTTTTTTCCAACGCTGTTGATAAACGCTCAAAACGCTCTTTATCACTGCGATAAAGAGCTGGATCAGAGAGCTCTTGTTCAATTTTTTTGATTTCATTTTGCAAAACAGCAATTTCTTCAGGCAATCTTTCCAATGCATAAACCTGCTTATAAGACAATTTACCTCGTGTTTTTTTCTCCCGCACTATCAAGCTATGATCTGTTGATGAGTCCTGCTTTGAAAGCTCTCCCACATGAGATTTTGAAGGTGCTTTACGCTGCGATAATTCTGTTTTTTTTCGTTGTAAACTCAGAGCATGCTGGTTTTGCGCCATCATATCACTATAGCCGCCCGCATACAAAACCCAATGACCATCACCTTGAGGTGCCAACATATGCGTTACAGTACGATCTAAAAAGTCTCTGTCATGGCTGACCAACAATACTGTTCCCGCAAAATCAGCAATAAATTCTTGCAACAAATCCAAAGTTTCCATATCCAAATCATTGGTCGGCTCATCAAGTATCAAAAAGTTTGCAGGACGTGAAAGAAGTCGTGCAAGCATGAGGCGTGCTCTTTCTCCCCCCGAAAATTCTTTAAGGGGAGTGCGTGCTTGTTCAGGCAAAAATAAAAAGTCTTTCATATAAGAAACTACATGCCGCTCCAGCCCATTGATCACAAGAGTATCACCTCTTCCTCCCGTTAAATAATGCGCTAAAGTCTCTTCTTCATTTAAAATACGTTGCTGATCAAGCAATGCCATAGAAAGGTTATAGCCATGCCTCACTGTTCCACTATCCACGGCTTCTTGCCCAATTAATGCAGAAAGGAGCGTTGTCTTTCCGATACCATTGGGTCCTACCAACCCGATTCGATCACCACGCTGAATACGCAAAGAAAAATCTTTCACGATAATGCGATCACCATAGGATTTTGAAATTTTCTTTGCTTCAAGAACCAATTGCCCAGACTCATGACTTTTCGCTGCTGTCAAAAGTGCATTTCCAGGCTGCCCTTTATAGGTTTGATGACGCTGTCTTAAGTTTTTTAATTCGCCTAAACGCCGTACGTTACGCTTACGCCGTGCACTCACGCCATAACGCAACCATTGTTCTTCACGGGCAATTTGGCGCCCCAATTTATGCTGCTCAATGGCTTCTTCTTGCAACGCCTTATCACGCCAACTTTCAAATTCTGAAAAACGCTTTTCCAGTCTTTTGGTTGTGCCACGATCAAGCCATACCGTTGACCGCGTAACATTTTCTAAAAATCGCCGATCATGGGAAATCACCACAATCGCTGAACGCAAAGACGATAAAACAGCTTCCAGCCATTCAATGGTTGGTAAATCGAGATGATTGGTTGGTTCATCTAAGAACAAAATATCGGGTTTTGCAGCAATGGCCTGTAACAATGAAACACGCCGCTTTTCGCCTCCCGAAAGCGTTTCCAATTTTTCCGCCCCCGAAAACCCTAAATTTGTGCGAAGCGTATTGATCCACTGAACATCAGATATATCGTCCAGCCCCGCTTCCATATAAGCGTTAATATCTTCAAATCCTGAACAATCCGGATTTTGTGAGACATAACGGAGCGTCACTCGCGGGTGGCGAAAAATTTCGCCACCATGAGGCTCTAATATTCCTGCGGCAATTTTTAATAGGGTTGATTTTCCACAACCATTACGACCAACCAGCGCGATACGCGCCCCCTGCTCAACCGATAAACAAGCTTGATTGAGCAAAGGCGTTTTTCCAAAATTTAAGAAAATGCGGTCAAGCCGCAGGAGCGGCGCCGCCATTAACGAACGCGGTGCGGACAAGGTGCTTTATACATCACCCCTCTTGCATCACGGTAAGCACACAATTGCCGTACAGGGACTCTTTGTGCACAAGGTGCTTGGTAAACATGCCCTCTACGACCACGATACGTGCACAATTGTGATACCTGTCTTTGTTGTTTTCTTTGATTTGCAGCCGCACCTGTTACTGTTCCAGCCAAAGCACCAAATGCTGCACCGGTAAGTGCTGCTCCAGGAGTACTTCCAGCAATAGCAGTTCCAGCCAAAGCACCAATTGCTGCTCCTCCTACGCCGTAACGTGCAACGCGTTCATCGTTTGTGGTACAAGCGACTGAACTGAAACCAATGGCTGAAACAACAGCCACTTTAAAAATTGATTTTAACATATCAAAACCTTTCCTTCTCAAGATCAATACATAATATATCGTTTATGTCGGCACTTAATCACTAGGCCCCCCCCTGCCTTATTCAAAATATATTGGAAGAGCTTTATGGAATAGGCACAGACGCTAACAATATAGCTTTTCCAGAACCTAAATGGCAAGAAAAGGTTCCCAAAATACGGTTAGAAAGTGTTAAAGAAGAGCCAAATGACACATTTTTGTCACAAATTGGCCATTTTACCCCTGCAAGAGTTAAGCCTTTTAAATCAGAAAAACCGATAATACTAAACAAACATCCCTTAGGCAAATCATACGAACAAGGTCTTGGCAAAACCGGCCAGCCTTCTTCCAAACCGCTTGTCAACAACACTGAAATGCCCCTTTCAGCCATCACCAATGCTTGCGTCATATGAGAAAGGCTATGATCACTTCTTTCACCTCCCAAAGCACCGCACAAAATAAGCTTTTTAGCACCATTTTGCAGCGCTCTTTCGCAAGCTAGAGCACTATCTGTCATATCTTTATCAGAGGGAAAAATCTCACGCGGAACATGACTATATTCGCGTATTAAATTCTCATCCGATGAATCAAAATCGCCTAACCACAACTCAGGCAACACATTAAGCGCTGCCGCATGACGCATACCACCATCAGCAGCAATCACCCGACTGTTTTGAATTTGATTAAGCAAGCGATCAGTGATACAAACATCTCCATTTAACAATATCGTAAATGTTGTCATGCCATACTTTGCCTTTCACAAAATTTCCTTTATAGCGCACCCTTTTATCAGTGAGAGTCATTTTTTATAAACAAAAAGCGTGATATAGCCAAACGAATCCTTATCCCTGATGACTCTCTTGAAGAAACATACGATACAAAGATACAAATGCAATTTGCCAAATTACTCCGCAGAAACAATGTGCACCATGATCCAACGCACTCCATTTTTCAACGCAAGTTTCTTTTTCGCTCACGCCTGTATAAAGCAACTTTCATAAGTTTAACGTTTCTCCTTTCGGCTTGTCATACGCCCCTCTCTCAAAATGATAGGCTTTCTTCCACTTCTTCTAAAACGATCAAACGTACCAACAATCACAATATCTATGTCACATTAAGCGCTCTGCAACACCCACGTATTTTGCAAATGTATGGCGGCGCTTATTATGATGCAAAACTTGAACACCTTTTAGCAAAGATTGTCCGTAAACTGACAGTTGCATCCCATAGTTCTCATCAAAGCTATTCTGTAACCATTTTAAACTCAGAAAGTATTAACGCATTTGCGCTCCCCAATGGCGCGATCTACATCACTCGTGGTATGCTGGCATTAGCCAATGATTCTTCAGAAGTTGCAGCCATTTTAGCCCATGAGATAGCACATATTAGAGCCAATCATGGCATTTTACGCCTGCAAAAAGAAGCCCAATTAAAGATGGCAAATCACGTATCTTCACATCTTCTTTCTTCTATTGGCAAAAAACTTCATAACCCTACGCAAAACAAGCAACAACTCGCGCAATTTTCCCGCAATCAAGAGCTAGAAGCTGATTCCCTTGCACTTGAAATGCTCCAACAAGCAGGATATGATCCATTTGCTTCACCACGCTTTCTTCAAACAATGGAAGCCTATAGTGCTTTGCGTAATATCTCCGGCACCCAAAATGCCTCTCTAGATTTTCTAGCCTCTCACCCAACCACCCCTCAACGCATTCGGCTTGCGATAGAAAAAGCGCGTAAAATAAGTAAAGGGAATAGTAAAACAACCGATCGCGATTCTTTTCTCAAAAGCATTGATGGCATGATTTTTGGAGGAGGATTTTATACAGGTTTTGTACGAGGCAACCAATTTATTCACCCACAGTTGCGCATAGCTTTCTCTGTTCCAAACAATTTTACAATAGAACATTCAGCACACACTGTTTGGGCCAGTGGACCAGATAAAATTGCGATTCGTTTTGATGCTATTCCGCATCCTGCTGGAATATCTGCGAGTGATTATTTGAAAAGCGGCTGGATTATCGGGCTAGACCAATCATCTATCCGCCCCATCACAATTCAGGGACTCCCCCATCAAGAATTTACGCGTCAAGGATTCCAAAGCCAAAGTTTACTTGGAGCACGAGCCCATGCTACCAATGAGCAATGGCAATTTGATGTAGTTGTCATTCCATTCAACAACCACATCTTTCGTTTTCTGACAGCCGCCCCACATAATTCTCAAAATTTTGTAGAGGTTGCCCAAAAAACGCTACAAAGCTTTCATTCTCTTTCATCTTCACAATTAAAAAAACTGAAGCCCCTAAAAATCCGTGTTGTCCGCGTTAAACAAGGAGAAAACGTTGCAAACCTAGCCAATAAAATGCAACACACACCAGATAAAGAAAAACTCTTTCGCATCCTCAACGCCCTCTCACCAACACAAACTTTATCCGCAGGTACAAAAGTGAAAATCATTACAGAATAAGCCTTTTTTCTCATCTGCTACAGTTTTGATTCTTTTCTATCTGTATGACTCCCTCCCCCTTAAAGCATATTCACAAATGAAGAGGGACATTTCAAAAACCAATTTCATCATACCTTCATACGACTCCGTTTGATACATACTTCCTCGAACTAATATCACCCCCAATCTTCCTCTGTTCATCAATAGCACCAAACACATCCCCAAGGAGGCATAACCCTAGACAAATCTGGCAATCCTCTAAATCCAACTTCATCATACTCTCATATACCCCCTACTTATACGTTCTCTCTCTTCCTCCCACAAAGCCTTTCACTGCTTATATATCGTAAGCATCTTCTGAATGAACCGTAAGAAGAGCAGAACGCAATTTCTGCAAAGCCCGAGCTTCAATTTGACGCACGCGTTCTTTTGATATTCCTAACTTTTCACCCAAAACTTCGAGAGTTGCACCCTCTTCATTTAAGCGACGAAAGCGAATAATTTCCAACTCCCGTTCATTGAGAATTTGTAACGCGTCGTAAAGCCATTGTGTACGCCGTTGACCATCAATTACTTGCTCAATTAAAGCATCAGGAAGAGGACTATCATCCACCAAAACATCCATCTTAGCAATGGGATTATCACTGTTCTCAGAAACAGAAACACTCAAGGAATTATCAGAACTGGAAAAACGAAAATCCATCGTTTCAACATCGCGCACGGAAACGCCAAGCTTTTCAGCGATTGTGCGAAAAATATCCTGTTTTGACAAAGCACTATCATCTTGTATCAGCTTTGCACGCAAACGCCGAAGATTAAAGAAAAGTGCTTTTTGCGAAGAACTAGTTCCCCCTCGAACGATTGACCAATTTCGCAAAATATAATCTTGAATAGAAGCGCGTATCCACCACGTTGCATACGTTGAAAAACGCACTTCCCGATCAGGTTCAAAACGTGCAGCTGCTTCCAATAGTCCCACATACCCTTCTTGTACCAAATCCCCCAATGGCATTTTGAAACGTTTAAAGCGGTTAGCAATAGCAATCACTAAACGCATATGAGCTGCTGCAATTTGATGCATGGCATCATCATCACGTTTGTCTTTCCACCGCAGAGCCAAATCATGCTCTTTTTGTCGTTCAAGATAAGGCGCTTGCATAGCAGAACGCATCATATTACGTCCTAAGCTTTTGTCTGCATCGCTATAATTTTTGCTGCTTTTATAAACAGCATTTGAAAGATTACCCATAATAACCCCTTGCGATTAAAATTATCAAAATTGATTTGGCAACGACATCATTGTTCTTTGCTTAAAAAGAACGCAAAAGTTGTTAACTTCTGTATCCACTACTTTAACGTGTATTTTTATAATCGCAATTGTTTTTTTTTACTGTCATGGTAAAATTTCTTGTCATAAGACACAATTTCACCTGCAAAATGCCTTTACAATATGCCTTTTAGCCTATGAAATATTTGAAAAAACTTTCTCTTCACTTTTCATGACAAAACAGCAAAAAAAATAAAATGATCATGTAAAACAAAAGCTGTTTATTAATAACCGGTTCTGTTTCCTTTTAAATTGAAGAATTTATTTATGCTTTCATCTTTACAATACAACTAATAAGTGTAATTTGCAAATATAAAGCATCCAAACTGAATGAAAACTGAATAAAAAAAAGAATCATCCAAGTTTTAAAGGCGCAAAAAGAAACAGCAAAAAACGACAAGAGTGATTGAAGAAAACGCAACAAACATGTTAAAGAAAAAGAAGCATTATGAAATTGTCGCAAAAAGCTTTTGACCAATTTCGCACTGAGAAAGAAAATGATCATGGATAGCAAGATTGTTCAACAGGATGAAATTCTTCAAGATGATATTCTCATTGAAAAACACGGAAGGGGTAAATTTGAAGGTTTTCGTTTTTATGCCAACAAAAACAGTACCGATCAAATAGCTGAGAAGCAAATTTCAACAGAGAATGAAAATTTGATTCTTGCTTTTTCCAAACGTGCAACACGTTTTTGTGCTTGTGCAAATGGAGATTTTACCCTCGGTTCTGATGGAATTGTGCGCTGGATTGGTCAGCCCGTAGGACAGCTTGTAGCAACAGAAGATTTTTTCAAACCAAAACTGATTGTTTTAGCAGATGAACAACTCACAGGAGAATCTCGCGATAACGTTGTGAAACGATTAGAACGCTTTGTCACCTTTCATTTTGAAACGACTTTAAAACCTCTATTTGATTTGCGTAATGCTGATAATTTAACGGATTCGACAAACAATCTTGCTTTACAACTTTTTAACTCTTTAGGGATTTTACCACGCCGCGAAGTCTTAGACATTGTCAAAGAACTTGCGCAAGAATCACGTGCCGTGCTTCGGCGTCTAGGTGTGCGTTTTGGCGCTTTTCACATCTATGTTGCCGGAATGCTTAAACCTGCTCCGGTTCAAGCCATTACTCTCCTGTGGAATCTTCAAAATGCGGAACAAGATCAAACTGGTTTGGGTGAAATTTTGTCAGCATTATCTGCTGGTCGAACCTCTTTGATTGTTGACCCTACCTATAACCGCCAATTTTATCAATTAGCCGGCTACCGAATCTTAGGACAACGTGCTGTACGGATTGATATTTTAGAACGTCTCGCCAATCTCATCCGCCCCGCACTGCATTGGAAACAAGGAAGTGATCCCAAACCCGATGGCGCCTATGATGGCAAAAGTTTTTTTGTTACACCAGCTATGATGTCCATTCTTGGGGCTAATGGAAACGATATGGAAGAAATCCTCAAAGGACTTGGTTATCAATCGTACAGCATAAGCAATACTGTTTTTGAACAAAATCTCCTTGCACACCAAGCCTCTTCCCCTATCAATGAGACAATGCAAGATGTTCCCGCAGCAGAATGCGTTGGCAGTCAATGGAAAACAATAAGCGATTCAGAAACAACACAAGAAGAAAAAAATACCTCATACCCAAATACTTTATCCTCTGGTATTGAAAAACATCCCCATAAAACCAATCGTTTACCGGCGGCTGAACCTGTTGGGAATTTTGCCAAAACCCCTCTCCCTACAGAAGAAGATAAAGTTATTTTACTATGGCATTATAGACATCAATTTCATCACCACGCGCAAAAAAAACGTGATAAATTAGGAAATAAGTGGCAAAATAAATCGAAGAGCGCTGTAAAAAAAGGGGAACACACAAATGAAAATTCCCCTCAAGAAGCGCTATCACAAACAAAACGCTCTCATAAGTTCCACAAATCCCAAGGCAAACATGCAAATCATAAGCCTTTTCAAAAAGAAAAGCGCCTTAATCCTGATTCACCTTTTGCAAAACTAGCTATACTACGCGATCAACTCACCAATCATAAAAACACGCACACACTTTCCTCTAAAGAGAATTAAAATAACAAATGGAGTTTGATCTTGACCCACGTAGTAACCGACAACTGCATTCACTGCAAATATACGGATTGCGTTGAAGTCTGCCCTGTTGATTGTTTTTATGAAGGGGAAAACATGCTTGTTATCCACCCAGACGAATGCATCGATTGTGGTGTTTGTGTGCCAGAATGCCCAGCAGAAGCGATTTTACCTGATACAGAACCAGGATTAGAAAAGTGGTTAGAACTTAATCTTCATTATGCAGACAAATGGCCTAATCTAACCACCCAAAAAGATCCTCTTCCTCAAGCAAAAGAAATGGATGGCGTTCCAAATAAATTAGAAAAGTATTTTTCAGAAAATCCAGGAAGCGGCGAAGAGTAATGATACAGTGTACACCCTCCTCCTCCAACAATTGAAAGACTTCTCTTGTAAAAATAAAAAAAATCCTTAAGCGAAATGATTGATTCTTTGGAAGTTTGATGTTAATGTTATTTTAACATGATCATCTTTCTAAGTATTTTTCTTTGCTTTTTATAGTAAAGCGATGTATTTTTTTTGGATTTAAAAGTACTCGGCTTTTATGCTCGCTTAATTGGTACAATATACTTGGTTAAAGAAAACTCAACCCTCAGGTTTATAACCTGTTTTCCGATACATTTGTTGATCATAAGGGAGTAAACTAAAATTATGGCATCCCAACATGGAACGTCTTCCAAGACCAAAGAATTTGCAACCTCTGAATATATAGTCTACCCTACGCATGGAGTAGGACAAATTATAGCGATTGAAGATCAAGAAGTTGCAGGACATAAATTAAAACTTTTTGTCATTCATTTCGCGAAAGATAAGATGGATGTCAAAGTCCCCATTGCAAAAGCCCTTTCCGTTGGAATGCGTAAATTATCTGCTAGTGATTCTGTCGACCGCGCCTTAAAAGTTTTACGTGGAAAAGCACGCGTTAAACGAACCATGTGGTCACGTCGTGCGCAAGAATATGATGCTAAAATCAACTCAGGAGATCTTATTTGTATCGCCGAAGTGGTCCGTGATCTTTTCCGCTCTAATCTACAGCCTGAACAATCTTACTCTGAGCGCCAACTTTATACAGCTGCTCTTGAAAGAATGGCCCGCGAAATTGCGGTTATTAATAGTCTTTCTGAAACAGAAGCTATCAATCTCATAGAGATGCATCTCTCCAACAAACCGAAACGCGAATTTAAAACTGAGAGAGAAGAAACAGATGAAAGCAGTAAAGCTGTCTACGCTGCATAACACACTCTTTCATCATAATGAGATATTTTGATAAAACCAGCTTTTGCTGGTTTTATTTTTTTAACATCCTCTCTGCCCTTAAGGACAAAGTTTCTTAACCTGCGCCAACCTATAAACAATCTAACTTTTCGACAAATTCCTTCTCCCTATTTGCTTGCTTCATAGATAACAAATTGATTAATCATCATAATCTAGCATTATTCATATTAAATTAGAATCTTGAGTATCGTAAGATTTCTCATTTCAAATTTCTCTCATGTTGAATCAATCAAAATCACTTGCTTTTCGGTCGCAAGCGGAGCTGATCTGTGAGTAAAAACTGTACAAAAAGAGCTAGTAGAACCGTCTCAAGCACCAAAGGATATACCAACATTGGAATCTGGCAAGATGTGTAAGGATGCGGGCTTGCTTTTTCATTAAGCGTAAAGATCATAGTGCCGTTTATACACTGCACCGAAACTTTACCATTTACCCTTCTACAAAACCATTATAACATTCAAAAACGCCGTCATAAAATGGATGCAACAAATATTTCTTTTAAAAAAAACGCGTGACAGTACAACATAAGCATATTTTGTCTTGGGCGCTCTATTTTGCATGAGAAGCATTCCCCATTAAAGAACGCGATAAACAAAAGCATGAAATAAACCATTATCTCCATTCTGTAACAGGCATTCCAAATACTTTTGAAAGTTTGTAAAGCTAACTTAAAAAAATAACAATACAAATGAGCGTTGATATTGCCCCTTGCAACTTCATATTTTTCCAAAATGAGGTTATATTCTCATTTCAGAGATTACGAGATATACGCAATATTCTTACTCCAATCGGACATACAAAATCTAAAACGATTCATAGAACTCTTAAAAGTCTTAACCTCTGTTTTAAACAGACCGCTAAAGATTAGATATTGATGAACAGATAACAAAAAAATCACAAACTTAGGTAAGCAACACCATAAAACCATTCATAAACCAGCGATGAACTGGAGAGTCATACCGGCTTTGATAAAATACCTCGCTCAACCCCATACATAAAACATCTGGTTCTAAGTTTACTTATTTTTACAAGCTGTTCGTAACAAATCCCTTATATTCACAAAAATAAGAAAAAATATATGGACAATTCTTAGTTCAAAAATATAAAAAGAAAGCGTGATATTCATAGAAAAGTCTCATGTGCCTTTATCATCAAAAGCACTAAAGATTATTGAATGTGTACACCTTCTGTCTTGTAACGGTTTTCTCTTTTCTGCTTATAAGAAAACACCCTGGTATCAGCATACACTAACCCCCAATATTACAAAAATCCTTACATTTGAAAGTATTCATTATAGACATTTTGTCCTTTCTTATAGAGTTTTTACCCACATACCAGCCCCACTTATGACCGAAAAGCAAGTGATTGCCATTGATTCAACATGAGCGAAATTTGAAATGAGAAAATCCTACGATAGATCTTTCATTCAAGACGCAAAAAAAACGAATGATCTTTATAAATCAATGTGATGTAAATCTCTATTTTTTTATGGGGAATCACATGTCACAATATAAGCCTATAGACAAACCATTGCCTTAAATATTCTCATAAAAAACACCGGTATGCTTAAAGCCTTACATGGGTCAACCACCTTAAACGACGATATTTTACGGTTTAATAGGATTCCCTCTACAGTCAATAAAAATTAAGTGCGATACAAAATGATTCCATTCCTGACCTAACTTATATCAATACCCCAGCTCTTAACGAAATCATCATAAAAGACACTGACACAAGCAATCCTTTATAGCCTCTCAAAAAAACAAAAAAATCATCTCCCACAATAGAATCATTTTTCTATGGCCAAGCCTTACACATGTTCTCAAGAAAAAGCGAAAATACACGCTCCAAACGTGCATTCACTCATGAATCAAAAGAAGTTTACTACTGGAAAAGAGATAAAACGCTCAGTCTTTAACCACTAAAACGGAACGCCCGCGATACATTCCCGTTTTCAAATCAATGTGATAAGGGCCACATAAGGACACCTCAACATCCATCTTAAAGCGAAAATGCACGCCACAAACGTGCATTCACTCATGAATCAAAAGAAGTTTACTACTGGAAAAGAGATAAAACGCTCAGTCTTTAACCACTAAAACGGAACGCCCGCGATACATTCCCGTTTTCAAATCAATGTGATGAGGACGACGTAATTCACCAGAATTTTTATCTTCGATATAAGTCGGCGCCTTCAGAGCATCAGCCGAACGGCGCATGCCCCTCTTCGCTGGAGAGGTTTTTCGTTTAGGTACAGCCATAAAAAGACACTCCAAATCCATTAAAACAGAAAAAGCAATGTCAAAAATGACAATGCTTCATTTAAAAACACCATAAAATTTTAAGATGTTATACACTGATAAACAAGAAGAGGCAATGTCAAAATGCTCCTCCTCTTACCAAAAATGACCTTCTTTTTATCAAAAATGATGTCAAAATGATCAAATGAATATCAAAAACACCGCAAAATTTGAAAATTTTATACGCCAATGAAAGCATTCTCATAAGACCTTCATTCAATTTTTATTTGGCTTAAAAAGGGATTTGCACATACAATAGAGATACGGATAAAAAGAGAAATTGATTTTTAATAAAAAACGACGCCAATTTATGAAAACAAGAAAAAGCGACAACATTTCTCTTTAAAACTTCGTAATTTCATTTTTGTAAAAACAAAGGAAGCAAGAATGCACGAATTTACTACCCTTCTTGCAAAACATGGACACACCGTTGAAAAGCGGCTTGATACCCTGTTAAGTGATCAAATCCAAAATGGTGAAATTTCACGCCCTAAAAACTTAATCAAAGCCATGCGCTATGGCGTGCTGAACGGTGGAAAACGCCTGCGTCCTTTTCTTGTGATTCAAAGCGCTGCACTTTTTGATATCCCTGTAGAACATTCTCTTGATGTTGCATGTGCCTTAGAATGTATCCATTGTTATTCGCTCATTCATGATGATCTTCCCGCTATGGATAACGATATACTCCGGCGTGGAAAACCCACCGTCCATATAGCATTTGACGAAGCAACAGCAATTCTAGCAGGCAATGCTCTCTTAACATTTGCCTTTGAAATCATTGCCCATAAAGCCAGTACTTTATCTACAGACATTAGAATCAAACTGATCACGTCTCTTGCACAATCGGCAGGACTTGGCGGTATGTTAGGTGGACAAATGCTGGATCTTGCAGCTGAAAAAAAACCGCAAGGAAGTAGTGACATCATCACTCTACAACACATGAAAACAGCAGCCTTGATAAGCTTTGCTTGCCAAGCAGGCGCCATCATTGGCAATGCATCTAAAGAATTAACCGAAAAGCTTACTGATTTTGGTACCTATCTTGGTTTAGCCTTTCAATTAACCGATGACCTTCTTGATGTCACCGCCAACACGCAAACCCTAGGAAAAACTGCTGGGAAAGATGAAACGGCACAAAAAGCAACTTTTGTTCATCTTTATGGCATTGAAGAAACCCAAAAAAAGCGAGATACACTCATCAGTAAAGCAGAAGCATTCTTACATCCTTTTGGCGCTAAAGCACTCCCCCTCCAACAAGCAGCACACTTTAGTGCAATACGCAAAAATTAAACTTCATCTGCTCCATTGCACATAGTGTAAAACATCACCTTTGTTGAATGCATAATAGACTTTTCAAAGAAACGTTACCATTAATCTCCATTATAGTCCTTATCATGAAATGGGTGCGACAAATCTTGAGAGGGATTTCATTAAAACAAACCGCGTGAATTTATAACACAAGTGCATTCTGGGTATCCCATTTTGCATGAAAAATACCTTCCATTAAAGAATGAACGAAAGAAAATGTGAAACAATGCGCAATCACCATGCTTTAAAAGATATTACCGTGGATGCTTTAAAGCCGAATAAAAACGACCGGAAAGAAGAAATCTCGTTTTCTCCTTCATGTCTTTAATTTTCTAACGATAAGGCAAAAAATAAACAGGATAAGTATCAAACAAGGCATTTTATAAACCCGTAAAAAACAATAAAAGAAGTACAATGCCCTAAGTAAATGCCCTCAGTAGAGAATTGTAATTTTTATGCCTTTCCACGCTATCTTGTTGTAGAAGATCAAATATGGTTACATTCTGTAAATTCACTCGTGTATTGCTTGATCTCTAAAAACACTTTTACAAAAGTACTCGTTGTTTAGTTCAAGCATCATTTTTTTGAAGCCCGTATTTAAAATATCAGAAAAAAATGAACACAATGGCTATTTTGATTTTTATGCCACCCTCAAAGAACAAAGTTTTTTAACCCAATCTTCTCTGTAAACAGTCTAGATTCTTAACCGAGTAGGTTCCTCTAGCTTTCCACGCATGCGATTCACTTAAACTAAAGACTCGATAAACAAGACTTACGAATATTCACCATGCAATTTTTAAAATATTTAATGTGTCAAACAGGCGACCTTCACCACCCCTCAAATGACAGTGTATTACGGCATAATAGGATAAATAAAGTCATCAATTTCAATAGAACGAAAGACCAAAGCAGTATTATTACTGATCTCTCTTTTCTTCGCAAAAAAGCTACAAATAATTTATTTATAATGATAATTCAGCGTTATTCATATTGAATTAGAACTCTGAATACCGTAGGATTTTTTCATTTCAATCTGTGTATGTTGAATCAATCAAAATCATTTGCTTGCACCTCACAAACGGAGAAAGCCGCGTGGGGAAAAACATCAAAGAACGGATTAACAAATACCTCTTATGAATCGTCTCAAGAGCCAAGAGCTGTAGCAACCAACATTGGGGGGCAGCAAAGTGAATGATAGTGTCGGCGCGCTCCTTCAAAAGTAGAAACATTTTTACAAAACTATGTAATAATTTCAATTTAATAATAATCACGATCACTGTAGAACTTTAATTCGTCACGCTCTTTATCTCGTTTATTCAATTCATCGCATAAAAAGAGAATTGATAAGATTAAACAGAGAATGATCATTGAAACAGAAAGATAAAAAAGTCCTTATTATTAATATAATAGCGCAATTTAATTTATGATAAGTACTTTTTTCAAGCTAAGTGTAAATTTCCTCCTTTAAGTGAAATTTTCTTATTAAGATGAAGAGCATCATTGTAAGTGAACCTATACCTGTTGCCAAAGCTGGAAAATATGCCTACCTTTTGAAGACATAATAAAAAACACGCAACATAGCTAAGAAAATATCGTGATGATCAATAAAGTATTATAGCCATTTAATATCTTTCGAGAGAGTTTTGCCCATTACCCATTAAATGTCATTTGTAAGTTTTTCTTGGTTTCATCATGTCATATATCGTATTGAGCTCTATACAAAAACGCGCTATTTGTTTAGTGTTTTCATTATGACAAGCTTCCATACTAGACACAAGGTCAATAACTTATGTTGTTGGGCTAATGCCATTTCCGCTTGAAGAATTAAGAAATTTTTTCGCATAATCAATCATGGGACCCGTAGAGTTCATAGACATATTATATGCCCAAATAGAATTGTTTTCTCTCCAATTATAGTCATAACGCAAACTGCTTATAACATTAGGGAACATTGCCCATGACATCTCCTCATTATAATCCACCGCGCAATAAATTAACAAAGCGTCCATATAAAACAATAAGTATGTAATGATGCCATATAATATCAAATTTGGGCGCTATATTCTGATACCACGGCTATATACGAAGTTTCTTGCTTGCTCTTGTTTTTGAAAATGTTCAAAAGCCTCGTATTTTCCATTTATGTATTCTTCGTAAAGTTTATTGTACTGCTCTAGACTATCCACGCGAGTACATCCCAACAATACCAATACAGAGACCACAACCAAAGAGAAAATACTCAAAAATAAGAATGAAAGATGCCGTTATCTCAACAAGATAATTCATATTTTAAAGGAAACAGAAATAAAACGCGTTAGATATATCAACAATAAAATCGGTCATGAGGAAAGCCTTTTTGAACAGGCTAAAATTGTCCGACTGCTTAATGAGCTCTAATGAGATAAAGTGTTACCAGCAAGTAACCAATGAAAATGGGAAAACTGCTCCATCACCATTCCTTAATAAGCATATAATCCAGCACAATCATTTTCTTTATCAGCGTCCAATCTTGTCAGCAACTCTTGGTGCAATATTCATGAGAAGCATTTTTATTTCTTTTTTAATGATTGTGATGCCACGCCCATTTATAACGTACAAGCAGATGACTTTGATTGCTTCAACATACATAGATTTGAAATAAGAATAACGGATAACATTCTGCTTTCCCATTCAACATGCAAAAACAATGATGCGCCTTAATAAATAAAAGCCTTGATCCACTATAAACCCCATGAAACACACGTGAAATACGTTACTATTTTCACTGAGATTTCTTTAGGGCTCCTTCTAAAAAAAACATTGCCAACAGATAAACCAATAAATAGATACCCAAAATATAAACGAGTGAGAAAAAGCCAAATATATCGACCATATACGCACTCATGTAAAAAAATACCAATAAGCTAAATCTCCCAACGGTTGACAAGAAAGATTCATATGTAGCCCTGAAATGATCACTAATACTATCATGCAAAACAACTTCTACACGAAGATATGTATACTTAATTAAGTAAAAAATCATACAGACTAAAATAACAACAATTTCTTTTTTCGGCTCAAAGAAAACCACTGTAAAAATCAGTGAAACCAAAAGAAACAGCAATAAAACAAAATTCACCCTTTCACTTAGTTTTGTAAAGAGAAAACTAGCCAAGAGCTGAGAGAGCAATATCAGTGAAAATGTCACACCAAGATCAAAATAAGTGACATTAATATTATGATCTTTAAATATCCACTGCCAATATTGCGAGAATATATTGAAAAAGATCAGTGAAAAATAAAAGCATAAAGAGATATAAGGAACTTTAATAAAAATAGACAACATCTCTTTAGCATCATAAATGAGAGAATTCGCTTTATTTGTTTTTTTCTCTCCTTTCAGGTCATCAAGAAAAAACAAACCAAATAGTGTTGTCATCAACATTAAAAACGCCGCGATATACCATATATATTGGCTAGAATAATCAGCAAAATATGCACCGATCAAACTGAATATAAACATGCCGATGTAATTATATTGAGAGCTCGCTCCCAGCACTTTTTTAGTCGATGTCACTTTTGCTTTTGCATATTGAACAAGTAAAGCATTATAAGCCCCAGCAATCAATGTCAGCGATAAGGCATTAAAAGATTCTGCCAAAAGAAAACCATAAAAGCTTGTAGAAAATCCCATGAGACATAGCCATGTAGCAGCAAAAGCCGCTGCCAAAACGATCGATATTTTATAACTTTTTCTATCGGCAAAATATCCCAGAGGAATGTCTGTAACCATCATAATAAAAGCCTGAAACGACTTAATGATCCCGATATCAATAAGAGTTAGCCCTTTTTCAAGCATATAAAATACAATAAAGGCACCTGTTAAAATTCTTATACCGTTAAACAAAAATCCAAACGCTAATATATTTGTCATCTATTCCCCAATAACGCCACGAAAGGTGTCAATACATCCTTTTATATAAAGATAAAAGCTTAAATTTTATGACAAATATGGCAATAGCCGCTATGCGGATCTCCAATCCTATCAATTTGATATCCTGAAAATTTCTGGAAATAATGTCACGTTTAGTTTGCTATTGGATCTGTTTGAAAACAGTATTATCAAGGAGAAATGCTTGAAACCAATGAAGAAGCGCCTCAATTTATGAATAATCATCTTGTTCTCAACATGCAACCACAATGAAGACTGATATTGATTTACAAGCAAAAACACAGCCTTTAATGAAGAAAAAATGCACTCCAAGAATTTATTTCAACCCTGTCCAAAGCGTGTATGAATATAATCACTCAAAAGCGCTTCAAATTCTTCAGCAATGTGATCACCCCGCAAAGTTTTTACCTTTTGTCCCTCAATAAAAACAGGTGCCGCAGGACTTTCCCCCACTCCAGGCAAAGAGATTCCAATATCCGCATGTTTTGACTCCCCCGGCCCATTGACGATACATCCCATCACGGCAACCTTCAAACTTTCAACGCCAGGGTATTTTTCACGCCAAATAGGCATATTTTTGTATAAATCTGCTTCAATTTTTTGCGCCAATTGTTGAAAGACCGTTGAGGTTGTGCGCCCACAACCAGGACAAGCCGCAACCACGGGCAAAAATTGCCGAAAACCCATCACTTGCAAAAGTTCTTGCCCCACCTTTACTTCTCGTGTCCGATCACCACCAGGTTTTGGTGTTAAGGAAATTCGTATCGTATCGCCAATACCTTGCTGTAATAAAATACCCAAAGCCACCGAAGAAGCAACAACGCCCTTTGTTCCCATCCCAGCTTCCGTTAATCCCAAATGAAGAGCATAATCACAACGTGCCGCCAAGGTGGTATAGACAGCAATAAGATCTTGAACATCACTCACTTTAGCAGAAAGAATAATTTTATCACGTCCCAATCCCATCTCTTCAGCCCAAAGAGCCGATTGCAGAGCAGACTGCACAACAGTTTCCCGCATCACTTCAGCAACCGATAAAGGATTTTCTTGCTGTGCATTTTCATTCATAAGCCGTGTTAACAACGCATTATCAAGAGAGCCCCAATTCACGCCAATGCGAATAGGTTTATGATACCGACAAGCAATCTCAATAATTTCTGCAAATTGACGATCTTTTTTTGCGCCAAAACCAACATTTCCAGGATTGATGCGATATTTTGCAAGCGCCTCAGCACACGCAGGATGCTCAGATAAAAGCTTGTGTCCAATATAATGAAAATCCCCAACCAATGGTACAAAAAATCCTAACCTCTCCAATCGCTCCCGTATTTTTGGTACAGCTGCCGCCGCTTCATCACGATCAACAGTAATCCGAACCAATTGTGAACCAGCTTGCCAAAGAGCAGCCACTTGAGCAACAGTTGCATCAACATCAGCCGTATCCGTATTGGTCATTGACTGTACAACTATCGGGCTCTGCCCCCCAACGATCACATCACCAACAGCAACACCAATAGACCGACGACGCTCAAGTGGTTTAGATAAAAAATAGGTCGTACTCATCAAGTCCTCAAATTTTTAAAACCTGCGCTATCAATCATCATTTACATTGACTTCCTCCGCGCTTCAAAGGACGAAAATTACACCGCCCCCCAATCTTAACAGATTACTCTCAAAAGGTTCCACCTACTAACCACTGATGCAATTCAACTCATAGGTGCGATTCATCCTATAGACGCACCGGATAAGTTTTACTACTTCTGTTCAAGTTTATACTTCTACACTTGGGTGATTCAAAAAGAAACCGAAACCAAACAGAGACAATACTGTATTTTTAAGTTGCATGCCGATACCGTACATCCACGTCATCGCAAAACGTGTTTTACAACACAACAGATAACGCCTATCAAAGCGCAATTTTTAAAAATTGCATGAAAGACACCGCCAAATTAATCCAACACATTGATTTATAATAATCTATTTTTTACAAATTTGAATAGAAAACCCAAATATCGTAAGATTTTCTCATTTTAAATCTTCTTAATTGAATCAATCAACACCACTTCTCCTAAAGCCGCAAGAGAACATGTAGATAAAAATTCTTTATAAACTATTTCAAGTGCTAAAAGCTATCCCAACACTTTAAACAAACAAAAAAATGAAGATACCGACTTACATCTTTATGAAATAAAGATGATAGAATGAATTCTACACCATTTTGTAAAATTTTTTACCTCACATCCTTAACAAACACCATCATGAAATGAACTCGAGCACATTAAGAAATTCCTCATTAAACCCAAACTCTTAATTCTCATCTCACCCACGCGCGGCATTATCAATGCAACCTTTCAATTTTCAAGCCGTTATAGCAAAACCCCAAACACAATTCCAACTGTCACGCAACAATTTAACACATGAAGGAGTCAATAAATGTGTCTATTTTCACCCAACGCCAAAAATGCTAAAATTAAAAAACGTATAGCACAATTAAAAAGAGAGCTGGTCCCCGTAAATCATTGGAGTTCTCAAAATGATAGCTTTGAAAACATTTCTGAGCTGTTTAACACATGGAAACAAAAAGGCCGTCACGCGCTTTATCACCTCAACGAACATGCTACAGAATTAAAGAAAAAAGCGAAAGAAAATCCTAAAAAAACCCTCGCACTAGCAGCAGGAGTCGTTTTAGTAAGCTTCTTGCTGATCCGTAAAAATTAACAACACAACCAACAACCTTCCCTTTTAATGCCCGACTCAAAGCGGGCATTTTTTATAGTTTACAAAATATAAAATTTACGTCTTTCCCCCTAACTTTACACTTTCCTCCAAAAGATAAGTTTTCATCCATCCCGCCAGTCTATTATCCAATTTTCTATCTGGCAGTCCCCTACCCCTGTCCTCAAAACACGCGGTGACACCACACTTCAAAGGACAGTGTTGTGAGAAATTATAAGAAAATTTTTCAACATTGCATCCATCCCGCTACTGAGTTAGTTCAAAAGAAATGGAAGTGAGTAAACATGCATGCGCTTTAATATTCTAAGGAACATTAATTGACATCATGATATAGAAGTATAAGAAGCCTAAGAGCTTTAAAAGATGTATTATAAAAAACCAAACGAAATCTTCCAATGTGAATACCCATTTGCTATAAGTAAATGACACAAGAATTAAACTGAAAAAACCCAAAATTTATCCTCCAGAATCGACCCGCTGCGAAGTATCCACATACGTAACCACAGACATCCCAGGAATGAGTTTTTCAATCCCCTCCTGCCCAGGATCTAAAGAAATCCGTACTGAAATACGTTGCGCAATTTTGATAAAATTACCAATTGTCGTATCTGTTTTTAACAATGAAAACTCTGAACCTGTCGCTGGAGCAAAACGAACCACACGCCCCGTTAACTTTTTGTTGTTCAATGCATCAACAGAAAAAACAACCGGTTGTCCCACACGCATCTGAGAAAGTTGCGTTTCCTTATAATTAGCAATAATCCAAATGTCATCAGAAATAACAGAGACCAATTGTGTCCCCGGCATAACATATTGCCCTACCCTAGCGCCAACCAATCCAATATAGCCTGTTCTAGGAGATAAAATCTTTGTGTGATCGAGATTAAGTTTTGCCAACTCAACACTCACCTTTGCTCCCGCAACTTCTGACTGTAAACTTTGTTTTTCAAGATTTAATTGTTTTTGCAATTGTCGTTTTGTTTCTAGGGCTGCCAAGAGTTGTGAAAGAGGGCGAGAAACAGAAACTGCCGCATCACCAAAGCCTAACTTTTTACTATCAGAAACAACATTAGAGAATGCTCGTGAACGCGCTAATTCCGCTTCTGCAGCATTAACTTCTCCCTGTAAAATCTGAGCTTGCAATTCAATACTTGCCAGTTTTGCATTTTTTGAATCGAGAACAGCCTGTGCCCGTGCAAGCTGCTGACGAAAAAGAGAATCATCAAGCTCAAAAAGCAGCATTCCTTTTTCAACACGTTGATAATCTTGCACATAAATCCGTGCAATCACCCCAGAGATCTGTGAACTAACCAAAGTAACATTGCCCTTAATGGAAGCATTATCCGTTATTTGAATGTTATTTACAAAAGGAGGAAGTCTCCAAGCCCACAAAATTAGCAAAACACCCGTAATACCTGACAGGAATGCAACAATCGTAGCTTTTGACCGTAATGCTTTTATCATTTTTTGCACCCCTCTTCTATACCATCACTCTACTTTTCTAACGCCCGCAAAGAGCATGACTTAACAACTATTGTGACAAGAAAGATAATGAATACAACCATTGAAATATAAAAATAAAGCCGAAAAACGTCATCATAAGCAAAAATATTTGCTGTTAACTTAAATTTTTCTATCAACAGAGAAGTTCCCTGTTCACTCCCTAAGCCATGAGGGACAGAAGTAGCATAAGAAGGCGAAAACAAAGTATTCATCTCACCAGAAATAAGCGGATCAGTCACAACAATATTTTGTGTTAAGGACTCAAAGTTTTTATGGGCAAAATAAAACTGTAGGCTGCCAAAAAAAGCCGATCCCATCAATCCCCCTGTCACTTGCGTTAGCAAAAAAACCGCAATAAAACTCAAAACATAACGCGGTCCTCGCTCACCAGCGATCACAAACCCTTTGAAAAGAGCAGGAGGCAAAAAAAGTGCATAACTAAAACTCACCAACCCTTGGCTCAACATCATATCTTTCGGACGTGTTAAATAGTTTACACGACTGTCTAAATAAGCTCCCAGCGCCAAACAACCTAAAGATAACAAATAAAAATAATCTTCACGTCCCGCCCGTAAAAAAAAGACACAAACAGCCCCCCCTAACAGAATACCCAATGTCACCGCAAGATACATGGGCGCCATCTCACGATTAAGCAAACCAAAAAGATTAAAAAAACCTACGGGCAAATTTGACCGCTCTAACAAAAAAACATGAAAGATCAATAAAATAAAAACAGATTGGACCATTTCTTTACTGAAAATCCAACGTAAATCAATCAACGGTTTTTCTCTATTAAGCTCAATAATAATAGCAATAGCCAACGAGAAAATAGCAAGTGCAAGCCCCCAACCAATCCATGGTGCTTCATACCACCAATACAATATGCCAACAGACATAATCACGGCATTTAATCCAAGACCAAGAGCAATCAAACCATAACTTATCCAATCTAACTTTTGAATAACCTTACTGCGGACAACAGGCGTTAGAGGCAAAGTATAGATACAGACCAAGCTGATGAGAACCAACCCCATTTCCAGAGCGGAAAGACTGGAAAAGCCACCATTTTCCAGCAAATCAGGAGAAATCAAACGTGATAAAGGCGCCGCTAAAGCCGCATTCATATAATTCAAACTAAGACCAATAGTAAACTTCTTTGCTGGAGCAAAAGCCTCCATCATATAAAGCAGCGCAAGCGAAGCCAAAGGCGCAGCAGCAATCCCAGCAAAAAAGCGAATAATCAATGCAGAACGCAAATCCGTAACAAAGAGTTGCAACACGCAAACCAAAACGAAGCCAAGGATTGATAATTCAGCAAAAGCACGCAACCCAAATTGATAGCGGATTTTGATCAACATAATCGCTACACTCACATTTGGCGCCATATAAGCCGCTACCAACCATGTTGTCTCGGTTAAAGTTGCGTGAAAATCACCCGTAAGATGGACAATGTTAGACTGAACAATATTAGCCCCTAAACCATAAGCCCATTGCAAAATAAGAGAAGCAAAAATATAAACAAAACATTTTGGCAAAGGTCCTGCAAAAATACGACCAGGACGAGGAAAAGGTTTTCCACCCCTTTTAGCAAACACAACCGTACTCTTTTTTCCGCTCATGTCACCTTTTTCCTGTATACGCTGCTACGCTTCTATCAACACAGCACCATCAGCTGACAATTGCTGGAAAAAAGCCTCTATTTTATGATTATCCTCATCTCTTGTCCCCCCTTCTAATGTCGCTTGGACCTGCAAAATCCGCTGTTCCAATACATCAAAAGAAAGATGCTCTACAGCCACAACGTGCTCTACCAATAAAGAGCAGCCCGAAAAGGTAATATTTGCAACGCCCCCGCATACAGCAAATAATTTTTCACCCAAAGAGGTGCGAACACGCACACTACCCAACACAATGCTTGCCACCAATGGCGCATGATGCGCCATAACTGTCAAAGAACCTGAGGCTGAAGGAAGAACAACAGACACTACCTGCTCTGAAAACACAATTTTTTCAGGCGATACAAGCTCAAATAAAAAATGCTCTTCTCTATTGTTTTCCACAAAAGTCTCCACAATACCCGATATAAGGACTCTCTGTTTTCTTCAACGACTTATCCTTTTTAACGAAAAACATCCATGACAGTTTTCTCTTGAACAAGAAGCTTCTCACTAAGACGCCTCCGCCATAAGACGCTTTCCTTTTTCAAGTGCTTCATCAATCGAACCAACCATATAAAAAGCAGCTTCTGGCAAATCATCATAATCGCCAGCACAAAGACCTTTAAAGCCTTTAATCGTCTCTTCTAAAGGAACGAGTTTCCCTGGCGAACCAGTAAAGGCTTCCGCAACATGGAAAGGTTGCGAAAGAAAACGTTCAATTTTACGCGCCCGTCCCACCAGCAATTTGTCATCTTCAGAAAGTTCATCCATTCCAAGAATAGCAATAATATCCTGAAGCGCTCTATAACGTTGTAAAATGGTTTGCACTTGACAAGCAACAGTGTAATGCTCTTCCCCTACAATCAATGGATCTAACATACGCGAGAAAGAGTCAAGCGGATCAACCGCCGGATAAATTCCCTTTTCCGCAATAGAGCGCGAAAGAACAGTTGTTGCATCCAAATGGGTAAAAGATGCCGCAGGTGCCGGATCAGTCAAGTCATCAGCCGGAACATAAATAGCCTGCACAGAGGTAATAGAGCCTGTTTTCGTACTGGTAATACGCTCTTGCAAAGCCCCCATATCTGTTGCCAAAGTTGGTTGATAGCCCACAGCAGAAGGGATACGTCCTAAAAGCGCTGACACTTCAGCACCAGCTTGCGTGAAACGGAAAATATTATCCACGAAGAAAAGAACGTCTTGTCCTTCATCACGGAAACTTTCTGCAATTGTCAATCCTGAAAGAGCGACACGCGCACGCGCTCCTGGTGGTTCATTCATTTGCCCGTAAACAAGGGCACACTTTGACCCTTCCGTTGAACCATTATTCTCTTTTGGATTCACATTCACGCGGCTTTCGATCATTTCATAATAAAGATCATTTCCTTCACGTGTACGTTCTCCCACACCAGCAAATACAGAATAGCCACCATGTGCCTTTGCAATATTGTTTATAAGCTCCATAATGAGAACGGTTTTTCCAACACCAGCACCACCAAACAAGCCAATTTTACCTCCTTTAGAATAAGGAGCTAACAAATCCACAACTTTAATACCGGTGACGAGAATTTCTGAAATGGTTGATTGCTCAACATATGCAGGTGCCTCTTGGTGAATCGAACGCGTTTTGGTTGCAGGAATTGGTCCCACATTATCCACCGGCTCTCCAATCACATTCATAATACGTCCCAATGTTGCTTCTCCTACAGGAACGCTAATTTGCATGCCTGTATCCACAACCTTTTGGCCACGCGCCAACCCATCGGTTGTATCCATAGCAATCGTACGCACAGTATTTTCACCCAAATGCTGCGCAACTTCTAATACCAAGCGATTGCCTAAATTGTCTGTTTCTAATGCATTAAGAATATTTGGCAATTCACCTTCAAATTGCACATCAACGACAGCACCAATAACCTGCTTGATCTCACCAACAGCGCCTTTTGCACGCTCTTCTTTTTTTGCGGATGCATCTTTTTTTACAGGTGTCTCTTTAGCTGCACTACGCGCAGGCGCAGAGGAAGCCTTTACATCCGCTGAAGCCTTTACATCCACTTGAGACTTCGAAGCGGCTTTTTTCACGCCGGAACGAGCAGCTGATTTCTTTTTTTCACCTTTTTCTATTCCTTTGCTTGAGGTTACTGCTTTTACCATCAATCCTTACCTTTTCCATTTAAAGCGCTTCAGCGCCCGCAATAATTTCGATCAGTTCTGTCGTAATCTGTGCCTGACGTTGACGATTATAAGCTACCGTCAATTTATTAATCATTTCACCCGCATTGCGCGATGCATTGTCCATAGCTGTCATCTTGGCACCCATCTCACCAGCAACATTTTCTAGCAAAGCCCGAAAGATTTGCACCGAAAGATTGCGTGGCACAAGCGCCTCTAAAAGAGAAGCCGCATCAGGTTCATACTCATAAACAATTGATTGTGAACCTTTGCTATGATCGGTTTGCTCCTCAACATCTATTGCCTCAATAGCTGCTTTTGGAGCAATCATCGGAATCAAGCCAAAAGCTGTTGGACGCTGATTAATCACAGAAATAAATTCAGAATAAAACAGCGTACAAACATCGAAAGCGCCTTCATTGAATAAATCAACAATCCGTTGACTAATCATCACCGCCTCTGCAAAACCAATGCGCTTTACAGCATGCAAATCGATATGATCAATTATCAAACCTTTGTAATCACGCGATAAAATATCCGCACCTTTTTTGCCCACAGTGATAATTTTCACTATTTTACCAGATGCCAACAATGCCTTAATCTGTTCACGTGCACGACGAGCGATTTGCACATTAAAAGCACCACACAAACCGCGCTCAGCAGTACACACCACCAAGAGATGCACATCATCTCGCCCCGTACCACGCATAAGAGCAGGCGCATCAACACCATCTACATCAGCAGCAACACTGGTCAAAATATCAGCCATCTTCTTCGCATAAGGACGCGCAGACTGCGCTGCCTCTTGAGCACGATGCAACCTTGCCGCTGCAACCATCTGCATAGCTTTGGTGATCTTTTGTGTTGCTTTAACCGAAGCGATACGGTCTCTAAGATCTTTTAGTGAGGCCATTCAAGCATTCCATCAATTCATCACGAGAAATTTTTCGCATAAGTATTAAGAACAGTTATCAACTTGTCTTTCAGCTCGTCTGTTATTTGCTTTTGCTCAGCAATTGCCTTTAAGAGATCTTGATAATCACTACGCAAAAGCACCAAAAGTCCCTGCTCAAACCGCGCAACATCAGAAACCGCCAAAGCATCAAGATAGCCATTCACACCCGCGAAAATAACCACCACTTGTTCTTCTGTTTTGAGTGGAGAAAATTGTGGCTGCTTCAACAACTCTGTCAAGCGCGCACCCCGATTCAACAGACGCTGGGTTGACGCATCCAAATCAGAGCCAAACTGCGCAAAAGCTGCCATTTCACGATATTGCGCCAATTCACCTTTAATCGAGCCAGCAACTTGCTTCATCGCCTTAATTTGTGCGGCAGAACCAACACGCGACACGGAAAGACCAACATTTACAGCAGGACGAATTCCTTGATAAAATAAATTAGTCTCTAGAAAAATTTGCCCATCAGTAATCGAAATCACATTTGTAGGAATATAGGCAGAAACATCATTTGCTTGCGTTTCAATAACCGGCAAAGCTGTCAGTGACCCAGATCCATTTTCCGCATTCAACTTCGCAGCCCGCTCTAAAAGACGCGAATGAAGATAGAAAACGTCTCCCGGATAAGCTTCACGACCTGGAGGACGACGCAACAAAAGAGACATCTGACGATACGCCACCGCCTGTTTTGACAAGTCATCATAACCGATCAAAGCATGTTGCCCATTATCACGGAAATACTCACCCATAGCACATCCAGCAAGAGGTGCAATAAATTGCAGTGGTGCTGGATCAGAAGCGGTCGCTGCAACAATAATAGAATATTCCAACGCTCCACGTTCTTCTAAAACTTTAACGAATTGTGCCACCGTCGAACGTTTTTGACCGATAGCCACATAAATACAATAAACTTTGTCTTGCTCTCGTCCAGCCCCTTTTTCATGAAAAGGTTTTTGGTTTAAAAATGTATCGAGCAAAATTGCTGTTTTTCCTGTTTGGCGATCACCAATCACCAATTCACGCTGCCCCCGTCCAATAGGAATAAGTGCGTCAATCGCTTTCAATCCGGTCGACATCGGTTCATGCACTGACTGACGCGGAATAATTCCAGGAGCCTTAACATCGACACGACGACGCTCCGTTGCTTTAATGGGCCCCTTACCATCTATAGGGTTTCCCAACGCATCAACCACACGCCCCAGCAAAGCGGGCCCCACAGGAACATCGACGATAGCGCCTAACCGCTTTACACAATCACCTTCACGAATATCGCGATCTGAGCCAAAAATGACCACACCAACATTATCAACTTCCAAATTGAGGGCCATACCACGCACACCGTTTGGAAAAGCAACCATTTCCCCTGCTTGGACATTATCCAAACCATAAACGCGAGCGATACCATCCCCTACAGAGAGAACCCAACCAATTTCTGAAACCTCAGCCTTTTGGTCAAAGTTTTTGATTTGCTCTTTTAGAATTTTTGAAATTTCAGATGGTCTAATATCCATCAGCTGACCTCTTTTTTCAATGAAAGCTTAAGCGAAGACAATTTTGTGAGAAGAGACGTATCAATTTGAGACGACCCCACACGAACGATTAATCCACCAAGAATTGTTGGATCCACAATGCTGTGTAGCAAAACTTTTCCTCCAACGACACCTTCCAAAGCCTCACACAACTCTTGTCTTTGTTGAGAACTTAAGGGGCGCGCAGAAATAATTTGCGCAGTCACCTGCCTACGAGCGCGCGCAACACAACGCTGAAAAGCATGTAAAATACCAAATACGGCACTAAGCCTACGGTTTGTTGCAATAACGCGTAAAAAATTACCAATAATCTGACCTGCGTTTTTATCAGCAAATTGGATGTTTGCACAAACAGATTGCATCACCTTAATTTGCTCTTTAACTGAAAAGAATGGACTAAGCACAAAGCGTTTTAAATCTTTATTTTGCTCCAAAACAAGCAAAAGATCTTCCACTGCCTTTTCAACCTTTTCAACGTTTCCAGCTTCTTGAACGCAATCAAAAAGCGCTTGCGCATAGCGTTGATCTACCAACGGCAGCGGTATGAGAGAAAATGAATCCGACACGAAATACCGCCTCTTTCCCTTGAGCGACTCTCTGATAGTTATCAGATGAAATGAAACAGACATTCTCAATCTTAAGAATCTTCTTCTTAAAACCTAGAACAAAAACCTCTTGGTTTCTAGCATAGACATAGCCGACTCGCAACACCACAAATCGCTGCTTTTTAAAAATTTTAATAAAATATTCAAAATATTTTTGAAAAGAATTTTTTTTAGATATCCAGGATGGCGTCACAGTTTTTTTATGCCTCTTTTTGACATTCTCTGAGCGATTTTTCACTCTCTTTGATTTTGCTTCAAATGCTCTTGCCACTATAACAAAACACTTCTTCTCTAAAAATCACTCCCTTTATCACCTCAAGACCTTCAACAAGATGCGACTGCGACTAAAAAAGTCTATTCTTTTAAACTGATAAGAAAGAAAAAATAATGAATATCCTCCTAAAAACTAAAGAAAAAATTGATCTTTTTTCTTCAAATACCCACACCTTTTAAAAAAATTCACCAAGTATATTTTCTTGTAAACACACTCTTTAAGCATACAATGCATTGATTTATAATGATAATGTATCATTTTTCATACCAGATGAGCCCCAAACATCGAAAGATTCTCTTATTTCAAATCTTTCTATCAAAATCACTCCCTTGCTCCATCACAAACAAAAGAGGAAATAATTAAAGAAAAAACACCTCGTATAAACGCTCTCAAGTACCAAGAGCTTTCGTAATCCTAAAAGCTAAATAATAAATGGCGCCATTTTATACCTTTATGAAATAAAGATAGGGAGCCTTAATGCGTTTTTTTCATTCATGAAAGCTTTTACATTCTACACTCGAAAAACATCGTAAAATGAATCCGAGCATGCTGAGAAACATTTGCTTAAACAAGCATATGAATACAGTAATACAATAGATGTTCTGTAATATTCCGTTTTGGGCGTTCTGCTTTACATGAAGCTTTACATGAAGAATGTGCCCCCATTAGAGAACGAAAGTAACAAAAGCGTGAAGCAATGGATAATCTCCATTTCACGACAGCGTCCATAAATGCTATAATGATAACTCCATTGAGCAGCCTCATCTTTACACTTATGAAAGAACAAGCCGGCACCATCACATACTTTGCCATCTCCCAATTTTACGACAGCCCTTAACACTTGAAATGATGAGGTATTTCAGTCCTTTCTTATATAGTTTCACCCGACACAAGCTCCCCCATCTGTAACATGCAAACGAATGGTTTTGATTGATCAATATAAACAGATTTGAAATAAGAGAATCCTACAATAGTTGAAATTCTAAAGCGAATAACGGCATATTATCACTATAAATCAATATGTTATTATTTATAAAATTATAATTATGGGCGCTTTTGAAAATTCTAGAGCCATAAATAAGGACGACAACGATAAATGCTCATTTTAACCTTTACGCTCCCAAATGAGTCTATGTTCTCGTCAAAGATAAATAAAATAGATATATGCAATACTCTCGCCCTAATCTAGCATACAAAAGCAGATACGACTCGTATAGCACTAATACATCTTATGAATGCTGCTTCATAAGTTTTTAAGGTCAAACAACATCAAAAACACGACCTTCATTAAGCCTACATAGCTTCACTTTATATGGCACTATATTGCACTGATTTTAGAAAAAGCATAGATCAATATCAATTTGAACCCGTATAAATTTGGATATTTTTGGTGTATTTACAAGCATTTTCAGCCCCTATAATCAGCCATTATAAAAAAATCCGCCTATCAAAAGGATACTGTCCCTAAAACAAAAAAGGAGTAAAAGCCAAAATGATAGCGCCCTCAAATAAAAGAGACGCTTCTGCTGGTTCCATAACAAAGATATTTTTTCCCGTGGCTCTGCTTAATGCAATGCACATGTATCATATTCTGCTGCTTGGATGCTTATTCTGAATAGATAGTATTAAAGTAAAGCACCTTAAGCTAAAGGGACCTTCACTTTATGCGAGACTGGTTTTAGAAAAAACTTTGCGGATCAATATCAATTTGAACCCGAACGGAACTGGGCATTTTGGGTATACCGCTAAGCATTGCACGTATAAACCCTTGTATATCAAAAGAGCGCTGTCCTTGCAGCAAAAGCCGAAAGCGATAACGCCCCCGAACCAGAGCTAAAGGCGCTTCTGCTGGTCCCATAACCGAGATATTTTTCTCCCGTGGCGCTGCTTGGCGCAATGCGCGCGCATAATATTCTGCTGCTTGGCGCTGTTGTGCAGATACAATCAAAGAGGCAAGCCGCCCATAGGGAGGCAAATGATAATGCTGACGCGCTGCAATCTCACGTGTGTAAAAATCTTCTGGCTGGCATGAAAGTAAGGCTTTGATGACCGGATGATCTGGTTGATAAGTTTGCAATAATCCTAAACTTTCCAATCCCACACGCCCTGCTCTTCCGGTAACTTGAGAAAGCAGCTGGTAGGTACGTTCACTTGCGCGTAAATCGCCATTGGCAAGACCAAGATCAGCATCAATAACGCCAACCAAAGAGAGCTTGGGAAAATGATGTCCTTTAGCGACCAACTGTGTTCCAATAATAATGTCCACATCGCCATTTGCAATGGCTTGTAATTCGCTTCGCAATTGCCCAATCCCTCCTTTGAGATCTGTTGAAAGAATCAATGATCGCGCTTGAGGAAAAAGCATTTGTGTTTCTTCTGCAATTCTTTCCACACCCGGTCCACAAGCCACGAGATGATCTAATGTCCCGCATTCAGGACAGGCTTGAGGAAGTGGTTCATGATATCCACAATGATGACATTTCAATTGCCCTTGCGCACGATGTTCGACCAACCAACTTGAACAATCAGTACAATGAAAACGATGTCCGCAAATTCGGCATAAAGTTAAAGGTGCATAACCACGACGATTAAGAAAAAGAAGAGCTTGTTCGCCCTTATCAAGCGTTTGTTTTAAAGCCCTTTCAAGAGCAAAGGAAATAAAGCGCCCCTTTTGCACCCCTCCTTGGCGCATATCAACTACCCGCAACTGTGGAAGTGCTACTTCTTTAAAACGGGAAGGTAAATGCACCTTTTGATAACGCCCTTTTAAAACATTGGCTTGGCTTTCAATCGACGGTGTAGCTGAAGATAAAATAACAGGAAAATGCTCAAAAGAACCCCGTGCAACAGCCATATCACGCGCATGGTAAAAAATGCGCTCTTCTTGTTTATAAGCGCTATCATGTTCTTCATCGACAACAATCAAGCCAAGCTCATGAAAGGGAAGAAAAAGCGCTGAACGAGCCCCCGCAACGACACGCACCCGCCCTTCTGCAACTTGCCGCCAGACACGTTCTCTACGACGTGGCGTCAAATCAGAATGCCATTCCGCTGCCGCAGCTCCAAAGCGTGCATAAAAACGATCTAAAAACTGCTGTGTTAAAGCAATTTCCGGCAATAAAATTAAAACCTGCTTGCCCCCTTTGAAGGCTTGAGCAACCGCTTCAAAATAAACCTCTGTCTTTCCTGATCCCGTAACACCATCAAGCAAAAAAACTTGAAATTGAGAAGATAAAACACCTTCTCGCAACATTGTTGCTGCTTCATTTTGCGCTCCCTGCAACTGAGGGGGACAAAAGTCAGGATCAGGCATTGCCACAAGATCAGGAGCAGGAACTATAACATCTTCAAAAACCCCTAACGCTTTTAAACCTTCAACAACAGAAACCGAAGTTCCAGCCGCATGCGCAAGACCAGAACGTGTCCATATCTTCTCATTACGCACCAATTCCAAAACCCGTAATCGCGCTGGTGTGAGACGTTCTACATTTCCACCACAATATCGCAAACCCAACATCTGTGCTTCCGGCTCTAAAGCAGCCGGTACAGACAAAACCAATCGCGCCACAAGACCGAAAGGCGCCATTGTATAGCGACTGACAAAACGCAAAAATGTGACCATTTCTGCCTTTAATGGGGGACAATCAAAAACATGAAGCAGAGAGCGTAATTTTTCACACGCCACCAAACCAGACCTTTGCCCATCTGCTGTCTTCTCTCCGACATCCACAACAAAACCGCAAAGCTCACGCCCCATCACCGGAACCCGAACAAAGGAACCAACGTTCACCTCCATAGAAGATGGAACTTTATAACTATAAGCGTGAGCAACAGGAAGAGGAACCAATACGGATACAATCTCTTCCTCTATCACATTTGAATGCATCTTTTAAACCAATCTACGACCTCTTGAGCACCAACAGGTCTACACCTTATCTTTAAACACTCTTATAAAATTCATTGCGGGATTCAATCTCTCCCCCTATCACAACACTTTTCTCACAAAAATTCTTTTTAACACTCATTTCATCACCAAAGTGCCAATAAAAGAACCAATCTCATCGTCTATAATAAAAAACTCTATAGCAAAAAAAACCAGCGCCATTCTTCTGTGCAAATAAAGCTCATCACTATAAGCATTCAACATGATATTGTAAGTGCGCTCTTCAACAAAGCTATCCCATAGTGTAACTTCTTCCCAACACACACGTTTATTTTTTACCGTCTCATATCTCAATTTATCTTCAACAAACTGATTTATAAAGATATAATCATCATTTTACCTATTGTAATAAAAACCCTCAATACGATGAATTTTTCTCATTTCAAACCCATCGAGGAACATTTGTAAATCCTTATTGATGAGAGAGTCTCCCATGATTTTAATTACAGGGAGAATAATATTGCAAATGGAACCGTTACAATATTCACCTTGGCTTTGTGCCAAAACGTGGAAACACGTGCGTACATCTTTCAGCTTGATTGAGAATCAAGCAACAATACAAGCAGCACAAAAGCGTACTGTTGAAGAATGGGTAACACAGAATAAATCAATGTATTGACCATAAAAAACACTTCATGTGTAAAATTTTACATGCCTTCTTCAATGGTGTTTTACGATAAAATAAATCCATTCGCTTCTATTAAAAATGAGGTTAAACCTACCCCCTGAAAAAGGGAGGTATCTTATGATGCACTCTCAAATATCAAGAGCAATCGCAAATAGGAAATGAGCAAAGTGTGTGATAATGCTAGCTTATTTTCATAAGTATAAAAATACCGCTACGCAAAGATTCCAATACGCAAAAATGTTGGTACGCAATGAACTCTATGCCTTATCACGAGCAACGATATAAAATAGGTATGGAAACAATAAGTAATATTTCTTTACTAAAAACGAGTACATGGTTAACATCATAGCATTCTTGTTCTTTACACAGAGATTAATTCTTTCTCTTGCTTTTGCAGTCAACAATAGCGCATAACAAAAAATAGGATAAAAGCTAAAAAGAAGAGGTTAGATATGAAATTTTTTGTGGATAGCGCCAATATCGAAGAAATCCAAGAGTTACAGAATTTAAGCCTTGTTGATGGTGTCACCACCAATCCCTCTCTTATCCTAAAATCAGGACGCAATATTCTTGATGTTACAAAAGAAATTTGTGCTCTCATTAGCGGGCCTGTTTCTGCTGAAGTTGCAGCAACGGAATTTGAAAACATCATGAAAGAAGCGGCTGTTTTAGCAAAGATTGCCGACAATATTTGTATCAAGCTTCCTTTAACACTCGATGGATTAAAAGCCTGTAAAGCCCTCACAAAAGAAGGACTAAAAACAAATCTCACACTTTGCTTTTCTGCCAATCAAGCCTTACTTGCAGCCAAAGCAGGCGCGACATTTGTTTCGCCTTTTATTGGTAGACTTGATGATTGCGGAAATGATGGAAGTGAACTGCTTCATGAAATTCGCACAATTTATGATAACTATAACTTTGAAACACAAATCCTGGCCGCTTCAATCCGCACCGTTAATCATGTCAAAGAAGCAGCACTCAGTGGTGCTGACGTTGCAACAGTTCCACCAGAAATTTTAAAAGCACTGGTCAAACACCCTCTCACTGATAAAGGGTTGCAAATATTTCTCAACGACTGGAAAAAAACAGGACAAAATATTGCTTAATATCTAGAATTTTTATTGGAAAGATCTTTTGAAAGTAACAAAAAAATCTGTTCAGCCAACTCTTCAGCAACACGTTTTTTTGCATCTTCTTCTGCTTGCATCGTTGCATATTCTTGACGAAGTCGGTCAAAAGATGCATTCATCATTGCTGTTCCTTTTGCAACAAGAGTATTTTTCATATCCTGCAAAGTGTAAGAAGCTCTGCTCATAACAGTTCCAACAGAAGGTCGTCCTTTTCGTTTTTTCTCGAAATCAACCTCTATCTGCATAGATTCTCTTGTAGATACGGATATCTGCAATGCCAATCGATAAGCAGGTAGAGAAGGTTTACCACCATTTCCATACAAAAGAAACAGCAGATGATTGCGCACCATTTGACCAAAACGATCCGAAGGCTCTTCCACAACAATAGAGGCAAGCTTTTGCGCAAGCCCCAAAGAAGCTTGCCCAGAAACAGGATTCCTATAGGAAGCAGAATTCATTGTCATTGCACTCTGCAACTCTTGACGATAAAGCGGTTCAACTTTGCATCCACACAACAGTGTGAATACACCAGCTAAAACGACAAGAATCAAACTTTTAAAAAACGACATTTACAATCCTTTGTGGAACAATAATGATTTTTTTCACAGACTTTTCAACCAGCTGTGCCTTTACAAAATCTAAAGCCAAAACCGCTTCTTTAATCATCGTTTCATTTGCTGTTGCTGCAACGCTCACCTCACCGCGTTTTTTACCATTAATTTGTACTGGCAAAGTATAGCATTCCGCAACGGTTAACGCACTGTCATAAACAGGCCAAGCAAGCGCAGACATTAAAGTTTTTCCCCCTAAAGCAGCATGACATTCTTCTGCTAAATGAGGCATCATCGGTGCAATCATGGCAAGAAAAAAATCCATGGCTTGACGTAAAGAAGCTTTCATTTCATCGTCAACACTTGCTATTTTGTTGAGCAACGGTGCCATAATATTCAAGAATTCATAAAGGCGTGCAATAGCCCGATTAAAAGCAAATTTTTCCAAATCATCTTCTACAGCGCAAAGCGTACGATGTGCAGCCTTTGAGAGTTCCAAAGCCGCCCCCTGATGCCCTGCACAAGGCGCCACATCCTTTAAAACAGAAGCGCTCAAAGCCACACAACGCCAGACACGCTGTACAAAGCGATGAGCTCCTTCAACACCAGATTCTGTCCAGATGACATCCCGATCAGGGGGAGAATCTGACAACACAAACCAACGCACAGTATCAGCGCCATAGGATGCGATAATATCATCAGGATCAACGACATTCTTTTTGGATTTCGACATTTTTTCAATCGAACCAATCATCACTTCACTTTGATCAGTCAATTTATAAGCCTGTCGTTTTCCATCCTTTTCAACAATGGAAATTTCTGCTGGAGAAACCCACCCTTGATCATCCCGATAGGTTTCATGAACCACCATACCTTGGGTAAAAAGCCCCTTAAAAGGCTCATCAACAGTCACATGACCGATCAATTTCATGGCACGCATAAAAAAGCGTGCATAAAGAAGATGCAAAATGGCATGCTCAATTCCACCAATATATTGTTGCACAGGCAACCATTCAGAGATTGCTTGTTTGTCGACAGGTTCCTGCGCAAAAGGGGCCGTAAAGCGTGCATAATACCAAGAAGAGTCAACAAATGTATCCATGGTATCGGTTTCACGTTTGGCAGGTTGACCACAGGAAGGACAAGTAACATTCTGCCAGGTTCCATGCCGTGCAAGAGGATTTCCAGGTTGATCAAAAGTAACATCATCAGGCAACACAACCGGTAAATCGGTGCGTGGCACAGGAATCACTCCACAAGATGTACAATGGATCATCGGAATGGGGCACCCCCAATAACGCTGCCGCGAAATCCCCCAATCACGCAGACGAAATTGCACTGTTTTTTTCCCTTGCGGTTGCCCATTGAGCATTTGTTTCTCAAGCCTTTTGGCTGCTTCTTCAAAAGCTTGTTTAGGTGTCAAACCATCCAAAAAGCTGGAATTGATCATCACACCATCACCCGTATAAGCTGTTTCAGCAATGACAAGATCTTCTGCTTGCTCTCCTTTTGGCAAAACCACTGGTTTTATTGGAAGATCATATTTACGCGCAAAATCGAAATCTCTCTGATCATGAGCCGGACAACCAAAAACAACCCCTGTTCCATAATCCATAAGCACAAAATTCGCGATATAAACAGGAATATGTACTGTTGAATCAAAAGGATGAACTGCCAAAAGGGGCGTAAGAAATCCTTGTTTTTCAGCTGTTTCAAGTGCTGCCGTTGTCGTTCCACCACACCGACAGTTTTCGATAAAAGCACTCAACGCTTTATCTTTCTTTGCCAAAGCTTGTGCAATGGGATGGTCAACAGACAGAGCTAAAAAAGAGGCGCCAAAAAGTGTATCAGGACGTGTTGAATAACAAACAACCTCATTAAACATCTCACAAACATCATCAACACCACTTGCATCATCAACACCACTTGTTGCCTTTAAAGCCCAACGAATCAGTAAACCTTGCGATTTTCCAATCCAATTTTTTTGCATAGTGCGAACTTTTTCAGGCCACTGCTCCAGCTCTTCAAGCCCAGCCAAGAGCTCTTCACTAAAGTCGCTAATTTTGAAAAACCACTGTGTCAATTCACGCTGTTCCACCAACGCACCAGAACGCCATCCCCGCCCATCAACAACCTGCTCATTTGCCAAAACGGTGTGGTCAACAGGATCCCAATTCACCTTAGCCACTTTACGTGCAACCAACCCCTTTTGATAAAAATCAAGGAACAACATTTGTTGACGATGGTAATATTCCACATCACAAGTCGCAAATTCACGCGTCCAATCTAGTGAGAGCCCTAATTGCTTTAATTGCCCGCGCATCACAGCAATATTCTGATAGGTCCAAGTTTTAGGATGCACTTTACTTTGCAGAGCAGCATTTTCAGCCGGCATACCAAAAGCATCCCAGCCCATAGGATGAAGCACATTAAAACCCTTTGCCCTTTTATAGCGTGCCACCACATCCCCCATGGCATAATTGCGCACATGCCCCATGTGAATGCGGCCTGACGGATAAGGAAACATTTCTAAAACATAATATTTTTCACGAGCATCTTCTTGAACAGTCTGAAAAATTTTCTTTTCATCCCAAATTTCTTGCCATTTTTTTTCTCTCGCACGTGGATTATAGCGTTCGCCTATATTATAATGTTCAATCGTCATTCCCATTATACTCTTTTAATAAAACAGAACCAAAAACTTGTTTTATTATGCTTGACCATGGATTAACCTCATCGTCAACATTTTCGTGAAATATTTCCCTAAGTATTTTATAAAACTTTTAAAAAAACGACCAACTCTTGAACAAAAAAGGTAAAACACAAAAATATGAATACACAAACGCCCCTCGATGCCCCTTCCATTGAAGCATGGCAAAACCTTCAAAAAGACATTGCTGAAACATGCCAAGAGTTACAACGCCCTGTAGAAGAAATTGAACTTATCGCTGTTTCAAAAACTGTTCCTGCCACTGATATACGTCCCCTTTTACAAGCAGGCCAATCTTTGTTTGCAGAAAACCGCGTACAAGAAGCAGCACAAAAATGGCCTGCTTTACGTCAACAATTTGAAAATATTAAACTTCATCTCATCGGTCCCTTACAATCAAATAAAGCCGCCGAAGCTATCAAAATTTTTGATGTCATTCAAACGGTTGACCGTGAAAAAATAGCCAAAATTTTATCCGAAGAAATGCAAAAACAAAAAAGGCATCTTCCTTGCTATGTTCAGGTCAATATTGGCTTAGAACCTCAAAAAAGTGGTGTTGCACCACAAGAAGCGACATCTTTTGTCAACCAATGCAAAAACAACTATGGACTTGATATCATCGGTCTTATGGGCATCCCCCCCGTCAATGAAAACCCCGGCCCCTATTTCGCACTGTTAGCAAAATTAGCAAAACAAGCAGGTCTTCCAAAGCTTTCCATGGGTATGTCCAGTGACTTCAAAACCGCTCTACAGTTTGGCTCTAACGTCCTTCGCATTGGCTCTACTTTATTTGGAAAACGCCCTGTGTAAAGCAATTTCCTCTCATATAAATTCATTCCCCCTTCATATAAACTCCCATTGAAAATTCTACGAACAAGCCAAAAACAGCAGAAATGAGAAAAAATATTTCCTTCAATATTAATAAAAAAGCAATTCTAGCAAAAAAGATTCCAGTCCCTCTTTCATCCTGTTAGCAAAATAAGCAAAAAAGCTGGTCTTCTCAAATTTCTCACCGGCACATCCACAACACATACAATAGCTTCAAGATAGCATTGCAATTTGGCTCTCATATTCTCGCACATTGGCTCTACTTCACCTCCCCTCTGACCGCCTCTCCAGCAAAAGCAACGTAAAAAATAAATCCTTATATAAAGGCAAAATGATAAGAGGGGCGTTGCGCATGAATGAAAAAACTGTCGCAAAATCACCAATTGCAAAAGAATATTCAATACGATTATCGCAATGATTTCCATTAAAAACCACGAATTCTCTTAACTTCTCCAACACGCGTAAACAATTTCCCCACATGCCAATGGCGTAAAGCAGGCAAAAAGAGGCTTATGGCTGCATAATACAGTAACAAAACTCTTTCATGTAAGTCACTTGAGCAAAATAAACATCTCAAATGCTCAATAGAGCACCAAGAGCCGCGCTAAACAACATGAATAGCAATCCTATAAGATCACAACGATAGCATAGAGACTTTCTATGCTCTACAAAGCGTAAATACAGTCAATATCCGCCTGAAAAATAAAAGAACGAATCCCGTGCATATGCGCATAATACATGCATGCAAAACAATGGCAATGAAACCGATCCCAATAACGATATTTCTTTATCATTATTCCTTTGTGGATTTCTTAAACAAAGAGAAAAACTTCAACTTTTAATATACGCAATTTTTCTAAATTTAAACTTTAATTAAGAAAAAATATGGTGTCATTTCTTATATTTTAAAAACTTATAATTAATATTATTATCTTTTTAAGAAAAAATTCATATATACATAATTTATATATTATTTATACAGTATTTTTATTGTTATTTTTAAAGTTTATCTTTGACATTTCTCTAAAAATACGTGATAGCCATTTGAAATGTATCATTGTGATGCTACTTTTACTGTAGATAATTAAGAAGAATTAATATGTTTGGTTCATTCAACACATTCGGTCATATGGCGACAAAGCATTCTTTTGGTCATTCGCACAATTCAAGACCTACTCATGGAAATGCATTTAGTCCTGGTGCTTTTATGTCTCACATGAATGCACGTGGCAGCGAAGTAGGAGTTCCGGCAGGAGTAGTTGGTGCAATTCAAGGTGGTATAACTGGGGGACCAGTGGGTGCATTTACAGGTGGAATGGGAGCTTTGTCATTGGGATACATAGGAGGTGCTGCTTGGGGCTTTATAGAAAAAGGTCGTGAGTGTTGGTTCTAATTTATAGAGAATAGCGACAAAGATATCTCTGAAATTAATAGTTTTGTAAGTATATTTGAAAGAATATACCAAAGTTAAGTATCTACATCTATGGATAAAATATTTTTCAGGGATATCTATTGCGGATCACCTCTTATAATCAGGATTTTGTTATAATGAATATTCTTTATGAAATCATAAGACTGTTTTGCATTCTCATTGTCTTTATCCCTATATATGCTATTGGTTTAAAAAAAATTGGTGGCTACAGTTGGAAACTATCTATAAAAATAGCCTTATTGTCAGTTATTGTGTTTTTTATTTTTGATAGTTTGTGTAGATACTTCGGTTTATATTAATATTTATCGGATGAGTTTCGAGTATACTGAAAAAATAATTTTCAGAGGTATCTATTGATATCACATACTATAACTAGGATTTTGTTATAATGGATATTCATTATGAAATTGTAAGAATGTTTTGCATGTTAATTATAATTACTCCTATAATTGCCATTTCTTTTAAAATATTCAATGGCGTAGGTTGGAGATTGTCTATTATAATGGCATTATCGTCATTTATTATGTTCTTTATTTCTAATTTTTTGCGTAGATATTTTGGTTTATATTAATCTTTATCGGATGAGTTCCAAGTACACTGAATAAAGTAGCGATGGCGCTATTAATGAGAAATTATAATTTCTAATGACAGATTTTGCTTATAGCAACATTTTTTTGGTTTAATATATCTTTTTTATTATAATTTTATTTCTTATAGTTGGAAAGATTCTCTAAAAAATCATTATTAATAAGCTGTATATTCTTTCTTATTAGTATTTTATTTAACTATATTGGTTTATATCAAATTATAAGTAATATTTTATAATGTATATTTTTAAATATTAATATTATATAGATACATATTTACAAATATGTATATTTAAGATAGCATTCAACGCTGTATGTTACAATCGCAACTTTTATGAAGGTACTTATAATGGATCTTATGGATCTTATGACTATTAGTGATACTCTTCTTCTTATTTATTTTTTTGGTTTCATTTCTGTTTGGTGTATTTTGTAAATATAACGTTGATAATTTAAAAGATATAATATTAAAAGCATTACACTAAAATTATTATTTATACATAATAATTTTTTATATTGTATTTTATACAAATACAATAGATGATTGCGAAATTATTCGCCGTATTAATTATATCTATTACTATATTTATTTTTTTAGAAAAAATTTTGTTACATTTAGAAAATATTATAACGGCATTATAGTCAGTTATTATGTTCTTTATTTCTAATAACTTATTTATATATTTGTGTTTATATTAATTAAAAAACAGTCAAATCGATAAATTACCCAGCATGTTTATAACACTGCTTTAAAGGATGATATTTTTAGGGCGTGCACAATCGGATAGTTAACTTGATTTTTTCCTTTCCCTAAAAAACAAGCAAGAATTAATTTTAGATTTTCAATGCGTTCCTAGCCTTAAGTGGATCTTGAAGGAACATTTGTCCTTGCTCCCAATACCATTTCCTAGTATAATCAGTGAATGGCATAACGCAAAACACTAAGTGTCAGTATTTTACATTTATGGAAGTAATAAATCTGTAGTGTGGTAATATTCGCCCTTCGAAAATGACTTTACAAATAATGCCGATAATCTACGAATCCCCATCTCCTTTTAACTTTTATATGAATTTGTTTTTAAAATTTAATTTCTTATCGGCACATAAAGAGCTCTCTCTACAACAATACGATCTTTTTGTATTTCTATACAATTTACAGCTCTTTATGACGATATACTTTGTCACACGTTACCCCCTAAAACAGCATAAAAAAGCTCTCTTAAAATATAAACGTAAAGACAAACACAGATGATTTTAAAAATTGACTATTCTAATCTTTGTCATTTAGTCTAACCTCACAATGAAAAGCTTTTGGAAAACTCTGCCAAAAATATAAACATACGAAAGTATAGAGGCAAATTTTTCCAAACAATAAATTAAAAGAGGGACACATGACTGAAAAAATTTATCCAATATCAGAAGAAATCAAAAAAAATGCGCTTATCAATGAGGAGACCTATCAACAATGGTATCGAGAAAGCGTCAATGATCCAGAAAGCTTCTGGGCAAAACATGGACAATGCATTGAATGGTTTAAACCTTATACAAAAGTAAAAAACACTTCCTTTAATGGAGATGTATCAATAAAATGGTACGAAGATGGAATAACAAATGTTGCCTATAACTGCATTGATCGCCACCTGAAAACCCATGGAGACAAAATCGCGCTTATTTGGGAAGGAGATAATCCTTATCATGATAAAAAAATAACCTATAACGAGCTTTATGAACATGTTTGTCGTTTTGCTAATCTTTTGAAAAGTCGTGGTATTAAAAAAGACGATAAAGTAACCATTTATCTCCCCATGATTCCCGAAGCAGCCTATGCTATGCTCGCGTGTGCCCGCATTGGTGCCGTTCATTCGGTTATCTTTGCTGGCTTTTCTGCTGAGGCAATAGCAGGACGCCTTGTTGACTGCGAATCAACCTTCATCATTACCGCTGATCAAGGCTTGCGTGGCAGCAAACGGATCAACTTAAAAGACAATGTTGATCATGCTATTGAGATAGCAGCGCGCCAAAACGTGCATGTGGACCAAGTCATGGTTATACGGCGGACTTGTGGACCCATTCAATGGATAGAGGGACGTGATTTTTGGTACCACGAAGAGATAGCTCATGCCAAAACAGACTGCCCACCAGAACCAATGAACGCTGAAGATCCGCTTTTTATTCTTTATACTTCAGGCTCCACCGGCAAACCCAAAGGTGTTTTGCATACTACAGCGGGCTATCTTGTTTATGCCGCAATGACACATCAATACGTTTTTGATTATCACCCTGATGAAATTTACTGGTGTACAGCTGATATTGGTTGGATTACCGGTCATTCTTACTTGGTTTATGGACCTTTATGCAATGGTGCAACCACTTTAATGTTTGAAGGCACACCAACCTTTCCTGATAAAGGAAGATTTTGGGAAATTGTCGACAAGCATCAAGTCAATACACTCTATACCGCACCAACAGCTATCCGCACCTTAATGGGAGCAGGAAATTCGTTTGTTGAACACTCAAACAGGACATCGTTGCGTCTTTTAGGCACGGTAGGAGAACCGATTAACCCAGAAGCATGGGAATGGTTTTATCATACAGTTGGAAATGACCGTTGTCCGATTCTCGATACATGGTGGCAAACGGAAACAGGAGGGCATATGATCACGCCCTTGCCTGGTGCAACCCCCCTCAAAGCAGGATCAGCCACACGTCCTTTTTTTGGTGTTCAACCCCAAATTGTTGATGCTCAAGGCAATATTTTAGAAGGTGAAGCAGAAGGCAATCTTTGTATCAGTGATTCATGGCCAGGACAAATGCGCACGCTTTATAAAGATCATGAGCGCTTTATTCAAACTTATTTTTCCTCCTATAAAGGAAGATATTTTACAGGCGATGGTTGTAGGCGTGATAGTGACGGCTATTACTGGATTACAGGGCGGGTTGATGACATTCTCAATGTCTCGGGGCACAGGTTAGGAACTGCTGAAATTGAATCAGCCCTTGTTTCTCATCCCGCTGTATCAGAAGCAGCCATTGTGGGTTACCCGCATCCCATTAAAGGACAAGGAATTTATAGTTTTATCACCTTAATGGAAGGGACAGCTCCAAATGAAGAGTTGCAAAAAGAGCTTATTAAACATGTAAGACAAGAAATAGGCTCCATTGCCATATTGGATAAAATTCAATTTGCCCCACAGCTTCCCAAAACGCGATCAGGAAAAATTATGAGACGTATTTTACGAAAAATCGCCGAAAACGATTTTGATACTCTCGGAGATATCTCAACTCTTGCCGAACCACAAGTTGTTGAAGATCTGATTGCTAACCGACAAAATTAAAGAACCCACGAAGAAATATAACATACGGTGGTTTTTGTTTTTCTGCTAAAATTATCCTAGCATTGTTACGAAAACCACCCATGAGAATAAAAAAACAAAACAATTCATGGGAAGCTCAACAACTCTAACAACAAACGCTTTTCTTCATAACAAATAAGAAACAATTGAAGAAAAAACTTCACGATTGGAAGATGTCAAGATTGGAATATGAATACAGATAAGAATAAGAAAGTGAGATAAAAAGAGCAACATAGCTTTTTAAAATCGCCCAGTACCCACTCAATGCAAAAAAGCCTCTGAGAAAGAAGGGAAAATAGTTCTGATGTTTATGCTAGAATCACTTTGAAATTCCTGCTAAAATCATAAATAAAGCTAAAAAGAGAAAGTATAAGTGATAATATTTTTGAGCAAAAATATTTATCTATAACGAGGGTGTGTAAAAAATATTGAAAACCATGAAATCTAAAATAACCAAGCTTACAACAAAAATCTAAAGTAATGAAAGTAAGAGTTCTTAGAATAAATGATGCAATATAAAATCAGGAGTAATAATAAAAAGTGATTCATTTTGAAAATGTCGGTCTACGCTATGGAATGGGACCTGAGGTCCTTCGTGATATTAGCTTTCATATTCCTCCTGGATCATTTCAATTTCTCACTGGCGCCTCTGGAGCAGGGAAAACGTCGTTGATGCGTCTTATGTTTTTGGCAATCAAACCCACCCGCGGTCATATTGATCTCTTTGGAACAGACACAGCATTACTCAAACGACAGGAGCTCCCTGCGCTGCGACAACGTATCGGTGTTGTTTTTCAAGATTTTCGTTTACTCGACCACATGACCACTTATGAAAATGTCTCCTTACCTTTACGCATTAAAGGACAAGAAGAGGCAACCTATCGCAGTGAAGTGGAAGATCTTCTCTGTTGGGTAGGTCTTGGAGATCATATTCATGTTTTACCACCAGTTCTTTCCGGCGGAGAAAAACAAAGGGTAGCCATTGCACGCGCGCTCATTGATCAACCTGAAATTCTACTTGCCGATGAACCTACCGGAAATGTCGATCCGCCCTTGGCAAAACGCCTACTCCGTTTGTTTATTGAATTAAATCGTTTTGGAACAGCTGTTATCATTGCTACCCATGATATTGCCTTAATGGAACAAGTTGCAGCACGGCGTATGCTTCTCCATAACGGACGGATGACGATTCATGAATAAGTCTTTCCCCATTTTTACAAGCAACAAAAAAAATACAACAGCGATTATTCCCAGTGGTAATATTTCTGGAAAAGCACTGGTTGCCGTGATTGCTATTATGACATTTCTTTCAAGCCTCACCTTAATCGGTGTTGATTTAGTCCAACGTGCCGCCCAAAATTGGAGTAATCAGATTAGCTATGAAGCAACAATACAAATACGCCCCATGGACAATGTTGATATCAATAAAGCACTCCGTGATGCCGTACAATTGGTTAAAACATTTTCTGGTGTACAAGATGCAAAAATTGTTGACCAAAAAGCTACAGAAAAATTACTGGAACCATGGCTTGGAACAGGCTTTAATGTCAATGAACTGCCCCTTCCCCGTCTTATCATTGTGACCCTGAAAGAGGATGAAAAAATCAATTTTGCAGCCATTAATCACGCCATTAAAACCCAAATTCCAGGAGGTCAATTTGATGATCACCGTGTTTGGGTCCATCGTTTTGCAACCATGGCACACACCACTGTTTTCATCGGTTTTTCAATTTTAGCATTGGTTCTAGGCTCTCTTATTCTTACCATCATTTTTACCACCCGCAATGCATTGGCAGAAAATGCGCATATTATCAATGTCTTATATTTCCTTGGTACTGAAACTCTTTTCATTGCCCGCCAATTTGACTGGCATTTTTTTAAAACTGCGCTGCGTGGTGCTTTATATGGTGGTCTCACAAGCATATTTCTGTTTTTAGCTTTTTGTCTCTGGACGAATTATAACTTGGGAAGAGTGGAAGCTAGCCAAGTAACAGCTTTGTTTGGACATATTTCCATAAGTTCCATTCCTTACGGAAAAATCATTTTTCTTATTATTTTCGTTTCTTTTCTTACTACCCTTACAAACCGCATGACTATTTTAGCGCAACTGAAAAAAATCGATCAATGTGAAAACGGTTTATTTTAATTTTATGACTTACCACTCCTACCATTCCAACTCGTTGAGGCAAAACAATTTAGAACGTCCTCTTCCAAAACGACCCCACTATCGTTGGTCTGTGTGCTTTTTATTTCGCTATTTTCCACCGACAACACTTACTCTTGCAATCATTGTTTTCATTTTCTGGGGCGGTTTTATTGTTTTTTCTGAAAAAACTGAACGACTTTCTCCCCCAAAGCCTCTCCCCAAAGCTGATGCCATCATTGTGCTTACAGGCGGAGAAAACCGAATAGAGACAGGAATCCATCTCTTACAAAAGGGGCTTGGTTCACGACTCCTTATCAGTGGCGTAAACGCCACAACCAATCTGAAAGGTTTCATGCATAACAGGCATATTACCCCACAGCTTGTCTCCTGTTGTATTGACATTGGGCATCAAGCGATTAACACCCAAGGGAACGCTAAAGAAAGTGCTTCTTGGATCAAAAAACACCACTATAAAACCCTTTATATCGTCACCCATGATTACCATATGTGGCGCTCGATGCGAGAACTTAAGTATTTAATGCCTGATATCCATTTCATTGCTTATCCTGTTAAAAAGAACAATGCTGAAAGCGCAATACAACAGATCAATCAAATCCGCATTCTCATATTCCAATATATTAAAACGCTCCAAGTCTATATCAGAACCGCATTCTAATCTTTATCCTTCTGACTTTTTTAAAAACCTTGCCATCTTCTGACCGCTTCATACCGTTCTTTCCATAGCCTTCCACACGAGGTTGCCTCTATAAAAGCTCGACAGAGCTACCCTCATATAACACAGAATACCCCAATACACGTATCACTGTATTGCACATTCACCCAAGACATCTCTCACATCCCAAACATATCTCACAGCACGGGATCTGTACATGCCATCTCAATATATAAGCTCTTGTAAATAGAGCACCCAGCCAACTATAAGATCTCCCGACTTGTTATAGAGATCTATTTATACCACCCTCTTTACGCTTCATAAAAAAGACAAACCGCCCCATCCTATATTTTACCGCCCCCAATATTACGATAGCTCTTACGCCACTTGGGATGATTGGTAAGAGACATGCTTTCGCCTTTTTTAAACATGAGCATACCAACCTCATATGACATGAAAAGAAGTAATTTTAATAGATTTAAAATAAGAAAATTTATGATACTTAGATTTCTCATTCAACAGAGAGAAGGTTAAACTATCATTACAAACCAATATATTAGTAACAATCTCTTCATTCAACAAAGCATCTTCATAAGGGCATTTTAGATCACAGATAGGAATAAGCTCAAAACGCACACCACCACGAACATCCCACACTTTTTATCGCAATCTTTTTTGAAATCATTTCCCACTAAAAACACTTTTTGTTTGGCTGCCTCCCCAAAAAAGAACGAAAATTTTTAAACTCTAGCGATCTGTAAACAATAACAATCCAGCTTCTTGTCTAACGCGTTCTCCCTGTTCACTTCCAATCACCCCCGCTCAAAGGACGATGATTCCTATCAGCAACGGTTTGTAAACAATCCTACTTCTCTAGGCAGGTTCCTCTCTGCTTCCCCATTTATATGGTTTACTCACATAAGACTCAACGAACAAGCTCTGCTTAAAGCTATTCATCACGGTCGCTAAAGCGCATGCGTCATCATTTTATCCGTCTACTACCTAAGATGTTTTATCACATACAACATATTGATTTATAAGGAAAGTTTATACGCTACAACTTGAATGAGATCTCTCAATATCATCAGATTCTCTCATTTTAAATCTATTCTCTGTTGAATCAATCAAAACCATTTTCTTGCACATCACAAAGGACTTGTACATCACAAGGGAAGAGAGCTTGCGTGGCGTAAAACTGTACAAGAAAGGCATGCCTCTTATGGACTTGTCTCAAGTGCCAAAAACTGTCGCAATACCCACGAGCTGGCAAAGTGTATGATAGTGCCAGTTTGTTACGACACAGCGCTGTTTTACCGCACAATGGATAACTGAACATTTTCAGTTTCTCTCACTTCCAATTTTGGAAGACTGCGCACAATTTTCATTGTTTCCAAGCTTACCGTAATAACCCGCTGAAACAATTCCAGAGGATAGGCCGGATTACCCACCGTTTCAACAGCATAGCGATTAGCATCATTAACAATCCCGCTCGCTTTGTCCGTTTTGACAATCTGCCGTTCCATAACCCATTCAAGAGCAGACCTGCCATTGACTACATAATCATAAGCTTCAAGAGGAATATTCTGCATCGTGATATGCGCATTATAAATCACTGTGCTTTTATCAATAGCGCCACGCTTACCAGCAAATTTCATCGCTTCAACACGATAGAAACTCTTCTCATCAGAAATCATCCAAGTTCTTGGATCACCCTGTTTATAGGTAACAGGATAGGGCTCAACCTCTTCATAATTCATATGCAAATCACCAAGCTTTCGCCCCGCTTTTACAAAAGCCCAAAAATCCTCTACCTTTTTAACTGTTGGAATACGCGGCAATTGTTTAGACAAATTATGCGCATAACGAGCACGGTAATCTTCAGAATGCAAAATCCCATAAACATAATAAAACAAATCATCCTTTGTTATCATTTCACCAGGATATGCTGCCTTAAAATATACCAACCCTTCATCCGTGAGAGCATCACGCCGCTGCAAACCAGTTTCTTTGCTTTCCTCTGCAAAATTTGCAAACAAATGAACCTGATCCTTCTCTTTACCTCCTAAGGATGCAGCATCTTCATAAACATACCGTGGAAAACACTGACCTTTTTCCATTGCATCTAAGCTAGGCAAAACCCTGCTCATCAGAACAGAAAAACCACTACTTGCTCCAACTCCTGTAATTTGTATTACCCTATTTTCAACCGCTTTTTCTAATGGAAATATACGCGACATTTGGTAAATCATTTCATTAAAAGCACGATTATAATAGAGCCACTGTCGTGTAAAAGGACGGTATGAGCTCTGAATAAGACATGTCTCTTTAAGTTCAAAAACCTTTCCTTTAGCTAACTGTTGTTTAAGTGCACGACTCCAACTGATCTTTTTGGCATCCGTGTTAACAAAATCGTCTACAGCACCTATACGTGTTTTACGATCAGAATGTGCATAAGCATTATTAAAACGTTTCACTTCATTGTTATAAAAAGTTATCGTGTTACGCATATTCTTCGCTAAAGCTCCACGGCTTGAATTATATGCCCAAGCATCACGACCAGTTTGTATGCCACGAGAAAACGTTTCAAAGAGTTTTTTATCACTGCCCTTCTTATCACCTAAGGCCAGAAATTTTTCAAAATCACTGTTGCGCTGATCCAACCAATCACCATGCTCATCTGGTGTAATCATCTGCCAGCCTTGTGCACGCTTGATCCCACCAACACTATTCAACCGCTGAAGTTGAGATAATTTCTCTTTTGTCGTGAGATTATCACCAATATCGTAATAGTGAATTTTGCAATGCTCCATGACATTTGGATTTTTAATAAATAGTGTCACAGCAATTCCTGCCATACTTCCACTTCCGAAAACATTTTGCCCTTCTTGAGCACGTCCTTTGCTCATCATATTTTTGCGAATATCACCACGCAAATTGAGAACATAAATGCTTGAAAATTCTTCATTCAATTCTTTTCGTAATCCACTCGTAGAATATCCATTGATAAAACCTGAATTTGTCACAAAACCAATAACACCACAGTCTTTTATGCGATCACTTGCCCAGCGAATAGCACGAATATAACTGTCATAAAGTCCATTAACATTACTCGCTTTGGATTGAGCAGCATAAGTTTCACGAATGCGACGATCCAATTTAGGATAGCCAATATTTTTCGCATTGTCGTTTTCACTTTTTTGCCCCGAAGAATAAGGAGGGTTGCCAACAATAACACGAATATCCAGTTCCTTCTGGCGTGATCGGCGTGTGCTGTTATCCACCAGCAAATCACTGATCAGGTCCTTTTCTTGCTCATAAAGCTGGAATGTATCAGTTAAACAAATTCCCTCAAAAGGAACATAACCTCCCCCCATCAGACCATGATAGGTTGTTTCAATATTAATGGCTGCAATATAATAGGCTAAAAGCACAATTTCATTGGCATGAATTTCATGACAAAATTTATGCTTCATCTCCTCTGGCTTTATCAGACCCGATTGTAAAAGCCGCGTGATAAAAGTCCCCGTTCCTGTAAAGGGATCCATGATGTGCACACCCGATGAGCCAAGCGTTTGCCCAAATTCTTGCTCTAAGACATCATTGACAGAGTGCAAAATAAAATCCACAACCTCAACGGGGGTATAAACAATGCCTAGTTTTTCTACAGTACGTGGAAAAGCATAACGAAAAAACTTATCATAAAGCTCTACAATCAACCTCTGTTTTGCTTTTGGATCCGTAATGCCACTGGCGCGTAATTTTACACTTGCATAAAATTTCTCAAGATCTTTAGATTCCTTATCAAGGTTTGCCTCATCAAGCACATCAAGCATACGCTGCATAGCACGCGAGACAGGATTCTCACGTGTGAACTGATACCCTTCAAACAACACCTGAAAGACAGGACGCGTGATAATATGCTGTGCCAACATCTCAATCGCATCAGCCTCTGTAACAGCATCATTTAAATCATCACGCAGTTCTGCTACAAACCTGTCAAAGGCTTGACGCGCCTCAGTATTTGGCTCTGCCAGAATACCTGTTAAACGCGTGATATGATTCTTAGCAATTTCAGCAATGTTGCTCGCCCAATCTTCCCAATAATCACGTGTCCCACATTTCTTGACAATCTTTGCCAAAATCGCACGAGAAATTTCATCCACCGGGAAAGAAAACTCCTTGTTTACCTGATCTGTACGAGTTAAATCATATTCCGGTGTCCCAATGCCTGCTCGTGCCGGTTGTGCGCGTAGTGGAAGATTGTCTACAACAGCTGTAACAGCCTGTAACTCAGTGCTCTGCGTGACACCAATAATCTCAATCACATTGCTAATATCTTGGCTCAACGATGCCATATTAATCGTCGAATCAAAACTATCATCATGCGCACGCAAAGCATTTAAAATTTGCCAAACAACCCGATATTTATCATTGTTGTTCAAAGCCTGTTCCACTGGAATCCCAGAGGGAATACCAATTGGCAAAATGACATATCCCATCTTTTTGCCCTCAGACCGACGCATCACCCGCCCAACCGCTTGCACAACATCAATCTGGCTCTTGCGTGGATTTAAAAACATGATCGCATCAAGAGCCGGAACATCCACCCCCTCAGACAAACACCGCGCATTGGTCAAAATACGACAAACATCCTCACCACTATCAGCCTTCAGCCAATCAAGTAATGCACCACGATCCTTCGCATTGAAAGTGCCATCAACATGCTCAATTTCACACTTCAGAAAGTGCTCATTTTCCTTATCCTCTTTCGTATAATCAAGATATTCTCTAACAACCGCAGAAAATTCATCACACACCAGTTTAGAACTTTTAATAGTTTTACAAAACGCCAAAGCACGACGCATGGGGTGTGGATCCGCACCAACATCAGCCTTCAGATCTTGTTTTGTCAGCGCCTTATAACAACCAATAATCTTCGTTGCATCATCAAGAACAAGTGAAGACTGGTTATCACTAAGACGCTTCTGAACAGCTGAACTGACCAATTTTTCGTCCATTGCTAAGACAATAACCTTATAATCCGTTAAAAGATCATTTTGTACTGCCCATGAAAAACCCCGATAAAAAAGTGTTTTACCAAAAAGCTTTTCATCATCCATCGAAGCAAGAACAACATTAACTTCATTCGCGCGACTTTTTGCGTTATCACCAAAAATACGTGGTGTCGCTGTCATATAAAGGCGCTTCTTGGCACGAATAACATCATTAGAATGCACCTTAACAAAATTGGATTCATCCTCTCCAACCAGCGTTGCCCCTGTTGTACGGTGCGCTTCATCACAAATGATAAGATCAAATGTTGGCAAACCATACTTTTTCTGAGCATCCGCAACCACCTGAATGGATTGATAGGTTGCAAACACAACGGTCATCCTATCTGCAACACTCTTACCCGCCTGTTCTGCAAGTTTAGCAGCATCGGTTGTCGCCGGAAAAGCAAGATCAAACACATCAATTTCAGCAACATCATCACTATTTTTACGACGCTTTCCCACTTGTGTATCTGAACAGACAGCAAAGGATCTCAATCCGATTTCTGCATCCGTTGTCCATTCACGGACCGTCTGTGACATCAGTGCCAAGGAAGGAACAAGAAACAGAACAAACTTGCCTTCACCCGCTAAATCCTCAGCAATTTTAAGACTGGTAAATGTCTTACCAGTACCACAAGCCATAATAAGCTTACCCCGATCTGCTTGAGCAAGCCCAGCACGCACATCACGCAATGCATCCTGCTGATGTGGACGGATTTTCTTTTTATCCTCCAACACAACTTTGCCCTGGGCTGCAAAAGTTTCCCAACGGATCGGACTTTGTTGTATATCGGAAAGATTAATCCGTATAACAGGAATATCCTGCCCCCGTATCATTGTTTCAGCGTTATCACTCCAAGCACTCTCAGTACTATCTATAATAACACGCCGCTTGAATGGAGCTTTCCCTGATGCCGAAATAAAACTATCAATATCTGCTTTTCTAATCCGATATGCTGCATCATAAAATTTACATTGGATTGCCGCAAAACCCTCTTCATTACGAATCTTTGCCACAAGATCGATGCCAGTATCATGACCATCCCAATCATTTTCACGAGCCCAATCCTTAAAGGTTTGAACCTTTTCATAACACCCAAACTGAAGAGGATCATGTGTCAGATAAGCAAGAGCAAAACGCTCAAAATATGTACCTTTGTCCCGTTCGGTACGCGCTTCGTCACGATATGTCTGTAAAAGCGATTGCAGCGTCATGCTTCCACCCAACTCAAAATACTTTCAATTATCGAGTCTAGCCAAATTGGTCAATGCCTATTATTTCCCCCAAAAGACTTTAGATAACTCAATTTACTGAATGAACCAATATTTATAATGGAATATGTACTAAACAAAACAAATGAATAAAGTTTTACTTATCAACAAAAGAATAGAATCTGCTCTTCCCACATCCCTGATAAATATCATGTAATCACGCACAAGAATGTAGAGATTTCCTTCATTATTTTGGTAAGCTTCTTTTTGATATTTATCTATTGAAAATAGTTTAAGCTCATATTCAGGAGGTGCTAAATGCAATAAAAGCATAACGTAAAACTAACAACTAGCTATACCAATACACATAATAATGAATACAGCAATTAACATTCCCAGCAGCATGAGCCCATAAGTGTATTCATCTCGTTCTCCCTACAAAACTGGAGCTTCGTAAAAACCTATATCTCCGTCGCATAAAGCCATAAAGAATCTTAAAACCAAACGTTACCAATACCAACGCCCCTCCCTTTGCCATACAATTTGTGAGAAAAAACAGGGTAACGAATAAACAAAAGGAAAAGAAAAACTATAGAAGACCAACTCGCCTCGTATATCCGTTCATTTTTGGGATATAAGCTGCTTTTCGTTTAAACTTGCTTCTTTTTTATCTTGTTTATTAACAGATATACACTCCCCTTTCCCCTCTTACTTTTAGGTTAAAATCCTAAAGTTATCGCGCCTTGTATTTTGTATAGCTATAAAAATACAAGGGAAATTTATTCATGATACGTTGTGCCGTAAAACTTCATCCTTTAACGTTATATAAAGCACGCTTCACTTAACGAATAAAGCGTTTTCTAAAATAGAACAGCAAATAATGCTAAACTTTTCCCATCCATGTTTCGCTTCATAAACGCTTCTTCCAAGTGGAAAACATCACAACAAACATGCCCTACAATTGATAAAGCTTAATCGCGTGAAAGAGCGACAACAGGGTCAAGCCGTGAAGCTTGCCGCGCTGGAGAAAAACCAAAACAGATTCCAATGAGGGTTGAAAAAGTAAGGGATAAAATGATCGAATCAATCGTATAAACCAAGTGGATAGGCGCTTTAAACAGAAGAAATAAACCACCGATAGAAAGCCCAAGCAAGATCCCCAAACCACCACCAATGACACAAACCAACACCGCTTCAATGAGAAACTGCTGCAAAATATCACTTTGGCGTGCACCAACTGCCATACGCACACCAATTTCATTGATCCGCTCAGAAACGGTGACCAGCATAATATTCATCACCCCAATACCACCCACAATCAGGGAAATAGCTGCAATTGAAGAAATTAAAAGTGTTAAGATATGTGTACTTTCCATGATACGTTCACGAAAGAATTCTGAATTTCTAATGAAAAAATCTTCTCCACCATGCCGCATAATGAGAAAACGTTTCACCATGTTTTCCGCTAAATGTGAATCGACATCATCAGCAATCCTAACGGTAATCGCACGAACTTCTGTTGTGCCAAGAAAACGCGTTTGCACTGTTGTATAGGGCAAATAAAGCTGTAATGTATTTGATGTATTTCCATTTGCGTTATTTTGCGAATCAACAACACCAATAATGCGCGCTGGAACATTACCCACAAGCACCACTTTGCCAAGGGGGCTCTCATGGCTATGGGGAAAAAGAACAGACAATGCTTCTTTCTCAATCACGAGATCAACCGCCCGATCATGCACACTTTTTTGATCAAAAAACTGTCCTTTGAAAACTTTAAGCCCCTGTGTCTGAAAGAATTGTTCTCCCACCCCCACAATGACGGCATTGACTTCAACTGCACCAAAACGCACTTTCGAACTTGTTGAAATCTGAGGCGTTACACCAGAAACATAAGGTAACCCAGACAAGGCTTCTGCATCAGCTTCAACAAGAGTTGTTATTTTCTCTGCTTGTGGATCAGAAAAACTTTTGCCAGGTAAAATTGTTAATGTATTAGCACCCAAGCTTTTAAAATTTTCCAAAATTTTCTCTCGTGTACCATTTCCCAAAGCCACCATAGCAATAATCGCCCCAATACCGATAATCACCCCAAGCATTGTTAAAAAAGTTCGCATTCGATGTGCATTCATTGCCAACAAAGCCATAATAAATGCCTCACGAAACCGCTCAACAAAAGACCGAAAAGAGCCAAGCTGTTGTTTAACTTTTAGTTTCTGTTTTTCATAAAAAGATTGACTATCCGTTTTTATTTTTGCCCCCGCTGCTCTTTTCTTTGCAACCTTTGTCATACTGTCAGCAATAATTTCTCCATCACTGATTTCGATAATACGCTCTGCTCTTTTGGCCACCTGCATATCGTGGGTTACAATGATAATAGTACGACCTTCTTGATGAAGCTCATCCAAAATACGCAACACTTCCTGTCCACTCTGTTTATCTAGTGCACCAGTTGGCTCATCGGCAAGAATGACCTCCGCATTATTCATCAACGCTCGAGCAATAGACACCCGTTGTTGCTGACCACCTGAGAGTTGATTTGGACGATGATTCACCCGATCACCCATGCCCAAGCGCGTTAAAAGATCTTGTGCACGCTTTTTCCTTGCTTCCACAGCACATCCTGCATAAATAGCCGGAATTTCAACATTCCCAAGAGCTGTCAACTCATTCAACAAATGATAACGCTGGAAAATAAAACCAAAATGATTACGCCGCAAAGCCGATAATTCATCAGCTGAAAGAGAGGCTGTTTCTTTCCCTGCAATCCAATAACGACCAGAAGTTGCCCGATCAAGACAGCCCAAGATATTCATCAATGTAGATTTTCCTGAACCAGAAGCTCCCACAATCGCTACCATTTCACCGCGCTTAATGGTAAGATTGATATCCTTCAAAACAGTAACAAATGTTTCGCCCGCTGGAAATTTACGTACAATATTTTCCAACACAAGGACAGCATCTGCTTGGTTTGTGTTCATGGTTTAAATCTCGTCTTCACTATGCACGTCAGAAGGTTCTGGCATCACCCCATCAGGCGAGCCGGTGATAACAACATCGCCCTCATTAAGTCCTGAAACAATCTCTGCCATCACCTTATTATTCAACCCAACGCTCACCTGTTTAGTAACCACCTTGTTCCCCCCCTCCAAAACAGAAACCCATGCCTTATGCTCTTTTGTCTCATCGCGTAAAGCATCGCTTGGAACCAACAAGACATTTTGAGCACGCCCTAAGATAATATGAACTTGAGCAGTCATATAGGTTCGCAAAAAATTGTCCGCATTATCAACATGTAAAATTCCGTTATAATAAATAGCTGATGAGATTAAAGCACTAGACCCCCCTACCATACCAGGGTTAATACTCACATCAGCACGAATTGCTTCAGGAGCCGGCTCTATCTTTTCTAAAACGCCCTCATAACGACGCTGCGCATTCCCTAAAACTGTAAAATAAAGTGGTTGTCCAGCCTGAACTTTAAGAACATCAGCTTCTGAGATTTGCGCCTTGATCGTCATCTTTGACAAATCGCCCAAAATAACAATTGTTGGCGCCGACTGAACTGCATTCACATTCTGCCCTTCTTCCACAACTGTTGCCAAAACCGTTCCCGCTGAAGGGGCAGTTATGCGTGTATAACCTAAATTGACCTCTGCACTATCCACATCAATTTGTGCTTGCACAATCTGCTGTTGAAGTTGAGCAATTTGCGCCTCACGTATTTTTACTTGTGTCACAGCATCATCGAGATTAGCCCGTGAAACCGCACGTGACTCGATCATTTTTTTCTGACGTGCTAAATTTTTCTGCGCAAGAGAAAGATGGGCTTCTTGTTCTACCAAACTCGCATAATAGTGAGATAATGCTGCTTTTTTTCTTTTTAAATCATTTTCTTGATCTGTAGGATCAATTTCTGCCAAGAGATCGCCTTCTTTCACAACACTCCCAGGAGAAACGCGCATTGACACCACACGCCCTGTTGCACGCGCACCAACAGCCACCAACCGATAAGGACGTACAAGACCAGAAGCTAAAACACTTTCCTCAATATCCCCACGCTTCACCACCGCTGTTATATAAGTTGGGCTAGATGTTCCAAAAACAACAGAACGCAACCATAAAAACAAGAGAAGAAGGAATATGGCAGTTAAAAAGAAGGAAAGTTTTTTGTGTTTTGTAATGAAATTTTTGAGTAGACTTTTTTTCATTTCCCTACCTTTGCACGCGAACGAGGTGCACCATCAACGACTTCCGGACGTGATACATCAACAACGCCATCCCAGCCCCCCCCCAATGCTTTCATCAACGTGATATATTGCGTAACCAAAGAAACACGGCTATCTTTAAGTGCCATTTGTGCAGAATAATAAGAGCGATCAGCGTTTAACAATTCAAGAAAACTGGTATTTCCATTCTCAAAAAGGCTCCGTGAAAGTTTTAAGGAATGAAGAGAAGCTTTATTCGCAACGATTAGCTTTTCTAAGCGTTGATGTTCTTTAGTTAATCTTACCAGCGCATTTTCTACATCTTCTAAAGCTCCCAACACAGCAGCCCGATAAGTAATAAAAGCTTGATCACGTTGTGCACGCGCAACAGCAATAGAAGCCTCAACCTGACCTCCATTAAAAAGAGGTAAACGAAGACCAGGTCCAAAAGACCAGCCAATCGTTGAATTTTTCCATAACTGATCAATCGCCGTTGCGGCTGTCGAAATATTACCTGTTAAAGTAAGTGATGGATAGCGATCTGCTTCACGCTGACCAATCCGCGCTGTTGCTTGCGCGTATTGACGCTCTGCCCGTCGCAAATCCGGACGTGTTAACAAAATATCGGCTGGAATTCCTGCTGGTATCGGCCAGCGTGGTTGTGGAATCTTTGCATGTTTAGCATTTTTTTGTAAAAGATCCTTCAATGCCGTAGGCACACGACCAGTTAAGACAGAAAGGCGATGAACGCTCATTGCTAAATTCGCTTCCATCTGTGATATATCTGCTTCTGTATTTGCCATTTGTGCTTGCGCATTTGAAACATCGAGCTCAGAAACATCACCAGCTGTTAATCTAGCGCGCATCAATTCATAGGTTTTACGTTGTGATACAGCAATTTGCCGCACAATCAACAACTTCTGTTGCCAACCACGCATTTGCACATAATTTGTTGCCACATCTCCTAACAATATCACCATGGTAGCGCGCATATCTTCCACAGCCGCATCAAGACCATAACGCGCTGCTTCAACCGCTCGTTTATGCCCACCAAAAAAATCAAGCTCCCAGCTTGCATCAAAACCACTATGATATTGGTTTAACAATGCATCAGACTGTCCAGAATGACTACGGGTTCCTGAAATTGAATTGGACACATTTGGTAAAAGAGTTCCTACAACCTGCCCTAAACCCGCACGCGCCTCACGTACCCGAGCTTTGGCAACAGCAACATTATTATTTCCAGAAATCGCATAATCCATTAACGCATCTAGAACGGGGTCATTCAAACGCCGCCACCATCCGGCAAGCGCAACTGACTGCCCAGACGCCTGTGCAGATTTTTCTCCCCAAACTGCTGGAACACGAAAAGATGTTTTCTGGTAATTAGGACCAACCATACATCCTGACAAAAGCAAACACAAAAAGATACTAGAAAGTAATCCACGAGAAGCGCCCCTTTTGAGATTTCTGATATACATCTAGTCTCCCGCATTCTTTCAGAATCATTATTTAATATTAATACTTTATTTACTTCTTATTTCAAACTTAACGTGAAAAATCAAATACAGTTTGCACAGGAATATGATCTGAAGGACGTTCCCATCCGCGCGCATCACGAAAAATCGAAAGATCTACAACAAAAGGTGCTAAATCAGGAGAAGACCAAATATGGTCAAGCCGCCGCCCATAATCGGTAAATGCCCAATCGCGTGCACGATAACTCCACCATGTGTAAAGCTTGGTAGGAACAGGGATATGTAACCGCATCAGATCAACCCATCCACCTTGACAGCATAAAGCTTTTAAACGCTCGGTTTCAATGGGAGTATGGCTTACAACCTTCAACAATTTCTGATGAGACCAAACATCCTCTGCCAAAGGAGCAATATTTAAATCGCCCACCAAAAGAGAAGAAAGACCATCTCCTTGATCCGCACATACGGAGGACATTTCTTCTAAAAAATCAAGCTTATGCCGAAATTTTTCATTCACATCAGCATCAGGAATATCTCCCCCAGCAGGAACATAAAAATTATGAATCCGCAAGCTTCTCCCATGGGCTTCCACAATAACTGAGATATAGCGACAATCTTGGTTTTGGCAAAAGAAACGCTTTTCTACCTTTTTAAAAGGCAACCGAGAAACAATAGCCACCCCGTTATAAGATTTTTGTCCACTCAATGCGATATGCTTATAACCCGCCGCTTCAAAAGCCTCCACTGGAAATAAAGCATCTGGACATTTTGTTTCCTGTAGACACAAAACATCTGCGGAAAAGAGTTCCAAATACTGAAAAACCTGTGCAAGACGCAAACGAATAGAATTAATATTCCAAGTTGCAATACGAAAGAACATCCATTTCAATCCCAATGAAATAACACAGCACTATTTCTTTGAAGGAAGTGTAAACATTCCATTAGCGAAGCGGACGTCCGTCCGCACATTCATAATCTGCACAGTAGTTTCCAAATTTTGTTGGTCAACAATTGTCCACTGGCGCAAAGCAGAGCCTTTAGAATCAAAAACCATCCTTATTTGCCCTGCCCCAATCGTTTTATCACGCAGAACAATCGTCACAGCCCCTGGATCTTCGCGAAATGCCAACAAGCGCCCAGAAGATACATCAATTTTATCACCCAACAGAAACTTCATTGGCGTTTGCGAAAGTTGTGAAAAGTTCCAAGTATTCAAAGCCCGATTGTTAATACCTACAAATTGACCATCTGCAATAATCTGTAAGGGCATTTTTTTGTAAATGAAACGAATTTTCCCTGGACGCTCTAGGTAAAATGTCCCCTGAGACATTTTCCCCTTTGGACTAAACTGAATAAAATCACCTGTCATTGTTTTGATTGCCGCAAAGTGATTTACAACATTTTGCGCCTTTATCACTTTATTAGACGCTTGCGAAAAAACAGGAAAAGTTAAACACCAAAAGATAATAATTCCCACCAACCCAAAGACTCTTCTTTGCGACAAAAAAGACGTTTTCATAAAAAAATGCTCCCAAGCAATACTTAATTGACTTTATAATTTATAACTTAAGTAATCAACGATGAATAAATACCCTTCTTTATAAGATAACGATATTGTTTGAAAAAACTATCAAAAGATTTTTAAAAGTATTCTTCTTCGACCGTCCCCAAAACTTTCCGCTTACCCATATCATTTGCTGGACTAATAATGCCTTCTCCTTCCATCCTTTCAATCAATGTTGCGGCACAATTATAACCAATACCTAAACGGCGTTGAATATAAGAAGTCGAAGCCTTACTGTTCACGAAGCACAACTGCCACAGCTTGACTATAGGAATCATCTTCTAAAGAAAAAGCTAAAGAAACATCCTTCTTTATTTCTTGCGGTATCGTTTCCAAATAATTAGTCTGCGTTTAAGTTTCCGAAAGCATCCAAATTTCCCGTTTTTCTGCTGATTTTCTAAACGCATAATATATTCTTTCCCACCCCTAATCTGTGAAGCAACATAAATTATAGTCAATACATAACGGATTAAGTACTAAACATATTGCTCACGCACCTGAAAACTCTTTTAAGTGGCAAAAATGCTTTTTTGACTTCCTTCCAATCCAAAAGAATAAAAATTTTCACCCGAACCAGTCTGTAAACAGTTTGGAGTTTAGCAGATTTCACTTGGCTTCCCACCCCATATGATTCATTTATATAAGGCTCGACAGATAAGCCTTGCCCTCAATATTTAGAGCGCACTTAAAAAAACACTTAAATATCAAGCCTTACATGCTTTTATACCCCTACATTCGCAATGACATTATTTTATACCAAGATATTGATTTATAATAATTTATCTTTTTAACTTAAATCATAACGCCAAATACAGGAAGGTTCTCTCATCACATACTTTCTCATATCGAATCAATTGAAATCATTTTCTTGCACGTTACAAGCAAGGTTGGTGTGTGGATAAAAATTATATAAGATAAAGAATCCCCTTATAAAGAGTCTCAAGTGCCAAGGAGCTATCGCAAATCGAGAGCTGGTGTATGAAAATGCAGAATTTCTACGATAAAGTGGGATAAACACTTGTTTTATAAGATATTATAAAAACAACTATAAAGATTTTTCAAAAGCGTTCTTCTTCGGCAGGCACTAAAATTTCTCGTTTCCCTGCGTGATTTGCTGGACTAATGATACCTTCTTCTTCCATCCTCTCAATCAATGTCGCAGCACGGTTATAACCAATGCCTAAACGGCGTTGAATATAAGAGGTCGAAGCCTTACGATCACGAAGCACAATAGCAACAGCTTGACTATAGGGATCATCTTCTGAAGGAGAAGCCAAAGAAACATCAGCACCATCCTCTTCAACTTCTTGCGTAATTGTTTCCAAATAATCAGGTCGTGCTTGCGCTTTGAGATGCGCAACAACCTGCTCCACTTCATCATCCGCAACAAAAGGACCATGCACACGTTGAACACGTCCTCCTCCCATCATAAAAAGCATATCTCCTTGTCCCAATAATTGCTCAGCCCCCTGTTCACCTAAAATTGTTCGGCTATCGATTTTTGAACTCACCGAAAAAGAAATACGTGTAGGAAAATTGGCTTTGATCGTTCCAGTAATAACATCGACGGAAGGACGCTGTGTCGCCATAATTACATGGATACCGGCAGCACGTGCCATTTGTGCCAAGCGTTGAACCGCGCCTTCAATGTCTTTACCAGCAACCATCATCAAATCAGCCATTTCATCAATAATAACAACAATATAGGGCATAGGACTAAAATCAAGCGTTTCCGTTTCATAAAGAGGCTCACCAGTTTCATGATCAAAGCCCACTTGAATTGTCCGCGCCATTGTCTCTCCCTGACTTGCTGCTTCCCTAAGACGTGCATTAAACCCATCAATATTACGAACGCCCAGTTTTGACATTTTACTATAGCGCTCTTCCATTTCACGAACAGCCCACTTTAAAGCAATCACGGCTTTTTTAGGATCTGTCACCACGGGCGTTAATAAATGAGGAATGCCATCATAAACCGAAAGCTCAAGCATTTTCGGGTCCACCATAATGAGACGACATTGTTCAGGTGTCATCCGATAAAGCAATGATAAAATCATTGTATTGATAGCAACAGACTTTCCCGATCCTGTTGTACCAGCAACCAAAAGATGGGGCATTTTTGCTAAATCTGCAATAACAGCTTCCCCCCCAATTGTCTTACCCAAAGCAAGCCCTAATTTTGCTTTGCTTTCAATAAATTCTTGCGCCTGCAACATTTCTCGTAAATAAACCATCTCACGCTTTGCATTGGGCAATTCTATTCCAATCACATTACGTCCTGGAACCACCGCAACACGCGCCGAAATCGCACGCATCGAGCGTGCAATATCATCTGCCAAACCAATAATACGGGAAGACTTAATGCCGGCAGCCGGTTCAAATTCATACAAAGTTACCACCGGTCCAGGACAAGCATCAATAATTTGCCCCTTGACTCCAAAATCTAACAAAACCCCTTCAAGTTCCTGAGAATTTGCTCTTAAAACAGCAGGAGAAAGTTTTGCATCCCTAACAGACGGTGGTGGAACCGAAAGATAATCTACAAGAGGAAGAACAAAACCACCATTTGAAGAAGCTGTTAAAGACTTTCGATTTTTAACAGGAGAAACATAGGCTTTATTTTGATTTTCCTCACACTTTACTTTTTCACCCAAAAAAGTTGGCTCAATCCGATCAAATGACTTTCCTTGCCCCTTACTCTGAAAACGCCTTTTGAAACAGAACAAACGAAAGAAACGCGCTTGTAAAAAATAAAAAAGATGTAAAAGAGCGCCAAAAGTTGTCGCAAAAAAACCATGATTTTCACGATCATCCTCTGCAGCATATTCCGTGTCTTCTTCCAATTCAAAGACTGGATTAACGATTGCATCTTTTGGAATGCTTTTTTCTTTTCTTTTCTTTGTTCGACGCCGCCATATCACATTGCCAGCAAAAGCAGCAGTGAAAAAACCTAAAAGAATAAAAACAACACTGAAAAACACCGTGTAAAGAGGAGAAAGAAAAAGAGGAAAGATTGAAGAAGCAACACTTAAAGCTTTATCTCCTAAAACCCCTCCCAATCCCATTGGCAATGGCCAATAAGTAAAAGAAGCAACAGGTGACATAAGGGCAAAAGCAATTAAAAAACAAATCGTTGATAGCACCCATAAAAAAAAGCGCAAAGTCAAATTGTAGATATTCTTTTGCGCCAATAAGAGAAAAGACCAAAATAATGGCGGCAACAAAACAGCAAGACTTGCCAAGCCAAAAAACTGCATAATAAAATCTGAAAAAATTGCCCCCATCCACCCCATAAGGTTTGTAACCTCATTTGTACTTGCATGGGTTAAAGATGGGTCCGCAACATTCCACGTCGCCAAAGCAAACACACAAAAAATAATAAAGCCCAAAAGCCCAAGCCCAATAAATACCCCTATCTGACGTAAAAACATCTCAATAAGACGCGAACCTTGAGAATTTCGCACTTCTAATGAATCATAAGGAGAAGAACTTCGGTGCATCTATCAATTCCAAATACAAAACTTTCATATTTTAAAGAGTTATAACTCCCTCTCTCTTACAAAAGGGTGAAGCTTAAACTCTGTGCCGATCTGTAAACAAAATAGCCTGTAAACAATCCGACTTCTTATCTAGCGCGTTCTACCTGCTAACCACTTCATATCATTCATATATCACCACCCTAAGAGACAATCCTTCATAAGGCGCACAAAAAGCTCTCCTAGGATATTTATCACACGATCAACCAAAAAACACCTCATGTGTAAAGTTTTACATGGGTCCTATAGGCACCTTCCTAAACAGATGATGTTTTTTACACTACATCATGATAACGGCAAAATATTAATACTGTTTTAACCATCACGAATGAACACAATTTTTTATCTATCATACTAACTAAATATACCCCTTCAGGACAGGCATACTAAAGTACACTCATACAACTTAAAAAATACACGACCATCTTTGTTTATTTTTAGTTTTCTTTTTTATCAACCAAGTGTAAAAAGAATTGAAGAGGACATTCAAAAAAGCTTATCCGATAAATCTGTAAAATGAATCACATAAATGATGAAGCAGAAGAACTCTCAAAAACCAATCTGTCATCAGATTGACGCCAAAAAAGAACCTCGTTTTTGTAAAGCAGAAAGAAAAGTAAAAGTTAAAATATTTTAGGCAATTTAAAAAGATATTCTTTTTAAAAGAAAGCAAACTGTAAACAATGGAAGAAGTATTGTGTGTTCTAATCGCAATAAAGACGTACAACCCAATAAAAAAATTAAATCTCATAAAACAAAACAATGTGATCTTCTCATTGCAGGGGGAGCGGCTGTCGGTTTAACCTTAGCGATAGCACTCAAGCAAACAGCCCCTAATCTGAAAATAAAAATCGTTGATGCTGCTCCACAAGAAGATACTCCTGCTTCTAACATACGAACCATTGCCCTTGCTGCTGCTTCTATTCGTATGTTAAAACAATTACAATGTTGGGAACCTATAAAACCCTATGCGCAACCCATTCATTCAATGATCATCACAGATACAAGCACAAGTGACCCTGTCAAACCCACTCTTTTAACCTTTGAAGGCGACATTAACCCTGGTGAGCCCTTTGCTGCTATGGTAGAGCAGAGAGAACTCATCAACACTTTAAAAAAACGTGTCAAAGATCTCAATATCCCTGTTATTGCAAACACGCGTGTCATTGATTTTCATCAAGAAGACCAACATAAAACCGTCACTTTAAATAATGAAGAGGTTTGGCAAACAAAATTGCTTATTGCAGCCGACGGAGCCCATTCGAAATTACGCCAAAAAGCAGGTCTTAAAAACTTTTCTCATCCCTATAAACAAACAGCAATCATCTGTACAGTTGAACATGAAAAACCCCATAATGGTCAAGCAATTCAACATTTTTTACCTGCCGGTCCTTTTGCTCTTCTCCCTCTCAAAGGCAACCGATCTGCCATTGTGTGGAATGAAGATCATAAAACTGCGCAATATTATCTCAAAGCTAATGCCCTTATTTTTGAAACAGAACTCGAAAGACGCATTGGCCATCGATTAGGCAAACTCTCTTGGAATGGCGAACGTCAAGCTTTTCCTTTGAGTCTTTCTTTAACACGTCAATGCGTTAAACCACGTTTTGCTCTCGTTGGCGATGCCGCCCATACCATCCACCCCATTGCAGGACAAGGACTCAATTTAGGATTACGTGATAGCGCTGCCCTCGCTGAAGTGATTATTGAAACAGCACGACTAGGTCTTGACATTGGCTCCCTCACTGCTTTAGAGCGCTATCAAAGCTGGAGACGTTTTGAAGTTGTCCGTATGGCTTTAAGCAATGATTGGCTTAATAAACTCTTTTCTAATGATAGCCTTCTTTTACGGATGCTCCGCGATACCGGCCTTGGTATTGTTAATCAAGCGCCAAAAATAAAAAAATACTTCATCCAAGAAGCTGCCGGACTCACTCCAAATGCCCCACGCCTTCTACACGGCTTCCCACTTTAAGCAAAAATTCATCCTATTTCACTTTTTTACAACCTTTGCCTCCCTCCTTCAAAGAACAAAAAATTCCTATCTCATCCAATCTGTTTACAAACCAGATTCCTGTCGAGTAATTTTCTCTTGACTTCCTCCTGCCATATTTCACTTAATATAAGACTCGACAAGCGAGATACATTCTAAGAATATTCACCACGCACTGAAAAAAAACATTTAATGTCTCAAAGAGGTTGCCTTATATCACCACACCTTAAAAGAAGCCATTTCACGTCATAACGAAATAAACAAGACCTTTTAGCACACAACATTTTATTTATAATAATAAATTCATTGTTCTCATATTGAGTGATAAATCTAACGATCATAAAATACCCTTAATTCAAATCTCTCTCATGTTGAAGCAATCAAAATCATTCACTTGCACATCACAAGCAGGAGTGTCGTATAAATAAAACAGCAATAAAAATCCTTACCCTCTCAAGTACTAAGGGCTTTAGTAACATTGGAGGTGAGTAAAGTGTATAATGGCGCCGGCTTATATTTTTTATTGAAATAAAAATGGTGGTGTACAAAATGGATTTTATGTAATCATAGGGACTTTTACGTTATACTATTCACGAGAAGCACCATAAAATAAGCTTAGTTGCATTGAAAAATTTTTCTTTTAAAAAAAGCACGTAAATTGGTAACACAACTGTATTCTGTTTGAGGTATTCTGTTCCTCAGACTAACCCTTTAACTTATTGTGGAATACCACACGATTTTAGAAAAAATATTCTAATATATAACAAAGTGTTCCGTACTCTATACCATCACACATAATTGTAAACTTGCATATCACCCCCCCTATTTCACACCATAAAAGAAGATAAACCGCAATAGAAATGACTCAATCCTTTTATTTTCAAATAAGCTCTTTATTCATTATTCATAAATGCTCATAAATGAATTTTAATCACAAACGCTCAGAAATATGTCATAAATTCTATAAACCCCATAACAGCCATAAAAATTTTTCATTTCCTACACACTCACTCATCTCAACAAAACGAACGATAAATAAAGTAAATGCCTCATATATAATCTTACAGAAAAAAGACCAAACAAAATCTATAACATCAGGCTTGTTCTACAGAACAATATTCCAAAAATATAAGTATGCTAATTTATTAACTTATTAATTGATAAAATTATCATTTTACATATTAAGTGAAAATCCCCATGCAATAAATTATTCTCATTTCGACCACTTTTGTAAAGAGTCAATAAAACTATAAAAAGAAGTAAAATATCCCCCTCTCTCAAATGCCAAAAGCAATTACAATATTATAATCTGGCATCATCATTATGCTTGCCAGATTATAACAACAAGACCTTTTTCATTTAAATACATTTGTTCATGCCCCCTATCATTTTATTTGATCACTCAATACTTTAATATATTCGTTCAGTATATCTATACAATCAAATTACCCAAAAGAGCATACTTCTTACATTTACATTCCTTGGTATTCCCTTATCTTGTAAATATCGCACACGTGTTATGTTACTTCAAGTTCATCAAGTGTATACCCATTCTCCAACCACTCTTTAATCCACTTAGGCCTACGTCCACGCCCATTCCATAATTCCCATTGGTTATTGGGATTTCTATAATGGCGCTCTTTGCTCACAAGATCAGCGATATCAATTCCATGGGCATTAGCAATTTCAAGAATTTTTCGTCGCGCATTTTGCTTTTCCTTTGCTTGCCGTTTTTTTAATTCCATATCGATTTGTGTACGCATCTCTTGTAGTTCATCAAAATTCATATTTTTGAGATCATTCACCTTAATTACTCCCCTTGCAAAAAAGAATTTTTTCTTGCCATATTTTAAACACAATTATAGACAATTTTCGTCTATTTATTATCGAAATTAAAATTACGATACATATATCACTTTGACGGAGATGTGCTTTGGACCACAAAGAACTGTTTATTGGTACATCAATTACCACCACTGCATCTTTTTTCAGTTCAATCGCTGGAACTACTAAATGTAGTGCTCAAACACCATCACACCTCTCTGACTCTCATGAATCAGTAGTCAAAAGTAAATATAAATCGTCACTCTATAAGTTATGGCAATACGCAACAAAGAACAAGCCCTCTCTGTATAATGATAGTGTGGTTCATTATGACAATAAAACCTCCCCTCATACACAACGGATTTTTACTTCGTATAAATTTTTTTTGAAAAGATTTTTGCAACTAGAAAATTATATAAAACAAGCAGCTTCAATACAGTATCAAAGATTATTATTTTTTAAAAGCAGCGCATTTTTTCGTGATTCCAATAATATTGGTTGGCGTAATGTGCTCTATTTTATTCCACACTTTTATCTTGTTGGTTGGATATTCGCATATATTAGAAATATTCTTAGAAGAGAACAAAACAGTAATCACAGGGAATATTCTACGCTAAACAATTTCGTTCTGCAAATTTATAAAATCAAAAGACAACGAAAAAACGCACCACAAAGAATTAGCATTTGTATTAATAAAATTTTTCATAATAAGGTGTATTGCTAATGATTGTTCCAGATTTCACATTTTTTGCTGCTGCATACATATCCAATACGCCTCCCATAACATTTTCAGTTATCGCCGAACAAGAAGCGCGGGACAATGTCTATGTAACAGATGATAAAGATAACTTCTTCTATCATTCATCTCAGCTTAAGGAAACAATCGCAACAACTGAACAGTTTAGACAGAGCAAACATAATTTTAACATAATTTTAGGGCAAATTGGTGTTGGAAATGTGAAATTGTTTTCTCTTTTTGATGCATTTGGTTTTTGCAGAAATCTTACAGCTGTACAAAGCGCTTTGACTTACTGCTATGAACAAACAACATCAAAGTGCATCTTTGAAAAAGCGACTTTGCAATCTGTGCTAAATTTTTACAACACAGAAAACTCAAACCACACCTCTATACAGAAAGTTACTTCATATATTGGAGTAAAAGCTGCTGTACAAGAAAATGAAGATTTGCAGGAGCCTGTAAAGCTTAAAAAAGAAGAACCAGAACAGACAACTAACGTAGATTCTCTTCCTCTCTCTTCAAGAGGAGAGGAAGATGCATTTACACATAAAGAAAGTGGCACCAGCGATGCTTTTTCGGCTGAAAATTCTTCTTCATCGAGAGGCTCGCTAGAGTGACAACTGATATTTTCACGAAACCCTAGAATTTTGATAGGATATTATAATGAACGGTAGATAAGAAAATGTTAAAGCTCTAATTAGTAAGATTGGATAAAATCTCTTCTAATTGAGGGCAAAGATAATGAAAATGATAGAACAAAACAGCGTTGATATAGCATTTAGTCAAAAAGCAGCACGTGAGATTACGGTCGTGATGCTTTCAGAAAGAGAATGGTATTTCACGTTTATTTCCGATGATCCAATCACCGGAAAGCCAAATAAATATACGTTACTTACACAAAGAGGAAAACTAAGAACTTGGGCTGATCCAAAATATCTCTTTAAGTTTCTTCATGAACGAGGGGTCATTTGTGGGAGTTTTAATCTTAATCAGGATAAAGAACATGAAACAATTAAATATTCTTCACACAACAGCTCGTAATAAAATTGCTGAATTTTCAGCAGCTTTGGCCATATTTTTTATGAATAGTTCTGCTCATGCACAAGCCCAAGCAACCGTTTTAAAAAATGCAGAGACGGCTCTAAAGGATTTACAGACAGACTTAAAAGTGATTATCCCTGTTGCTGCTGCCGTTATCCTCTTGTGCTTAGCAATTGGTTATGCAGGACGCTACATCGGAAAGGACACGTTTGTACGGTGGGCAATCGGTGTTGTCATCGCAGGTTCTGCAACCCAACTTGTTACTCTGCTATTTAAAACAGCGTAATAATGGCATCAATTATAAATACAATATGTTTATTTATATAAAAATATTATCTAGATTTTAATAAGAGTGAAATATGCAAAAATTAACTAGTCTTCAATCGAAAAGTAACAACAAAATCATCGCAATTTCTGCTGCTATGACTGCGTTCTTTATGAATAATTCTGCTTACGCCGCCGCAAGCGTTTTAAAAAATGCAGAGGACGCTCTAGCAGGTTTACAGACAGACTTAAAAGTGATTATCCCTATTGCTGCTGCCGTTATACTGTTGTGCTTAGCAATTGGCTATGCAGGACGCTACATCGGAAAAGACACATTTGTACGGTGGGCAATCGGTGTTGTCATCGCAGGTTCTGCAACCCAACTTGTTACTCTGCTATTTAAAACAGCGTA
>NZ_JBHIMZ010000007.1:117128-121462 GCF_042194555.1 Bartonella sp. CR127HXZ
ATAATAGCATTAATTACAAACAATACAACACGATACGTTTATACGATAGACAATCAGTATTATTATCGTGCCCTCTACAACCAAACTTACTTCAATACTATTGAAAGGTAATTCATGAATCAGTATAATACGTAATGTTTTCAATATCCATCGATTATAGGTGTGTACCAGTAATAATGTAGCCATACTGAAAAAAGGAATATTATTTATAGCAATTTTAATTAAAAGGGGATAAAGGATATGAAACAATCAAACACGTTTCAAGCGAAGACGTACAACAGGATTAATGTTATTATTATCACTTCAATGATGTTATTAATAACGCAATCTGCATATGCTCAGACGGAAACTGAGAGCTTGGATGCCTTCATAGGAATGCAATATGGATTAAGTATACTTATTCCTATCGTCGCCATCATTATTCTTTTATTACTTTTGCTTATTTATATATTTCGCATCATCGCAAGAGCTACATTTATACGATGGGCCTTCAGTGTCATTATTGCTGGTGCAGCCTTTTATATTAGCCACATATTATTTCACCTCTACTGACAAGAGCACTCTATGAAATCACAAGAACAAAAAGAATTCCCCCTATTCAAAGGAGCAACACGTGTTCCAACTATATGGGGTGTCCCCATGATGCCATTTATCGTTATGGTTATGGGGGTCGCTGTTATTGCTATGACAGTAAGTATCTTTTTGTGGATTATAGCACCTCCATTATGGTTCATTATGGTGCAAATTACTAAAAACGATGATAAGGCGTTTCGTATCTGGTGGTTATGGATCGATACTAAATTTCGCAATCGCAACAAAGGTTTTTGGGGCGCATCAAGTTATAGTCCCTCTGATTATAGTAAAAGGAGATAAACATGACAGCTGTTGAAAGTAGCAAACGCCTTGCATCAGAGACACCTGTAAGCCTGTTTCTGCCTTATTCACATCATATTACAGATACGATTATCTCTACTAAAAATGCGGAATATTTATCGATTTGGAAGATTGACGGGCGTTCACATCAAAGCGCTTCAGAAGAAGATATTTTTCAATGGACAAAAGAGCTTAATAATACTCTACGGGGTATTGCATCAGCCAATTTATCATTTTGGACACATATCGTGCGTCGCCGTGTTTATGAATATCCTGATTCAACATTTGATCAAATGTTTTGCTATCAACTTGATGAAAAATATCGGCAAAGCTTTACTGGTTATAATTTGATGGTCAATGATTTATATCTGACTGTCATTTTTCAACCGATAGCGGATAAAATTATGTCGTTCTTTTCTCAACATGAACGTGAAACGCTTGATCAAAAAAAGATGCGACAAGACTCATGTATCAAAGAACTCAATGACATCAATCGTACTTTAGGCCAATCTTTAAACCGTTACGGTGCAGAACTTCTTGGTGCTTATGAAAAAAATGGGCATGCTTATTCTTCTGCACTTGAGTTCCTTGGAATGCTTGTCAATGGTGAATATCGCCCCATGCCAATTTGCCATGACCGTTTTTCTGACTATATGTCTATCAATCGGCCTTTTTTCTCAAAATGGGGTGCTCTTGGTGAATTGCGAACAACCAGTGGAATGCGTCGATTTGGAATGCTGGAAATTAAAGAATATGATGCAACAACCAAACCAGGACAATTAAATGTTTTGTTGGAAAGTGACTTCGAGTTCGTATTGACGCAGAGCTTTTCGGTGCTCTCCCGACATGCTGCTAAAGACTATTTACAACGGCATCAGCGTAACCTTATTGATGCACGAGATGTGGCAACGAGCCAAATTGAACAAATTGACGAAGCACTAAACCAGCTTATTAGCGGGCATTTTGTCATGGGAGAACATCACTGCACATTGACTATCTATGGTGATACAATTCAACAAGTTCGCGACCATATGGCTAAAGCAAGTGCAGCATTACTAGACGTTGCGGTACTGCCCAAACCTGTAGACTTAGCGATAGAGGCTGGCTATTGGGCACAACTTCCTGGCAATTGGAAATGGAGACCACGTCCTGCTCCGATTACATCATTGAACTTTTTGTCATTTTCATCTTTTCATAATTTTATGTCAGGAAAACCCACTGGCAACCCGTGGGGTCCAGCCGTCACAATTCTTAAAACAACCAGTAAAACACCGCTTTATTTCAACTTTCATGCCTCCAAACTTGAAGAGGACTCAACAGATAAACGTTTGCTCGGTAACACCGCACTTATCGGACAATCTGGTTCCGGTAAAACCGTGTTACTCGGCTTTTTGGTAGCACAAGCACAAAAATTTAAGCCGACAACGGTTGTTTTTGATAAAGATCGTGGTATGGAAATTGCCATTCGAGCGATGGGTGGAAAATATTTAACATTCAAGCCAGGCAAGAAAAGTGGTTTCAATCCTTTCCAACTCCCACCCACACAAGAAAATCTGATTTTTCTGAAACAATTTGTTAAAAAATTGGCAGAAGCTGGTGGTGAGGTCACGCATCACGACGAGGAAGAAATTAACAAAGCGGTTATGTCTGTTATGAGCAGTAACATTGACCAATCACTCCGTCGTTTGTCCTTTCTGATACAATTTTTACCAAATCCACGTTTAAGTGATTATAATGCTCACCCATCTGTTCATGCTCGCTTACTAAAATGGTGTGAAGGTGGTGATTATGGATGGTTATTTGATAATCCCCATGATGCTCTTGATCTCTCAACACATCAAATTTACGGATTTGATATCACGGAATTTTTAGATAATTTTGAAACTCGCACCCCAGTGATGATGTATTTGCTTTACCGCACCGAAGGCATGATTAGCGGACAGCGATTTATGTATATCTTTGATGAGTTTTGGAAGCCTTTGCAAGATCCGTACTTTGAAGATTTGGCGAAAAATAAGCAAAAGACTATCCGTAAACAAAATGGTATTTTTGTTTACGCAACACAAGAGCCTGGCGATGCCTTGGAAAGTAATATTGCCAAAACACTCATTCAACAGTGTGCGACTTACATTTTTCTAGCCAACCCCAAGGCAAACTATGAAGATTATACAAAAGGCTTTAAACTAACAGATACAGAATTTGAACTCGTTAAAGGACTTGGTGAGTTTAGTCGCCAATTCCTCATTAAGCAGGGTGATCAATCTGCGCTTGCAGAACTGAATCTTGGTAAATTCCATCTGACAAGCGGTGGAAAAACCATCGAACACGACTTTAGTGACGAGCTCTTGGTGTTATCAGGTACACCAGATAACGCAGAATTAGCCGAAAGCATTATCGCGGAAGTTGGTGATGATCCGGCAATATGGTTACCAATTTTCTTACAGCACGCAAAAAATGACAGGAGGGAAACATGAAAAAAAAGCTCATTCCAATAGTAGTTGTAATAACTTTAGGGATTTCAGACCCAGCCATGGCTTGGACTTTTGGCGCTGGAGCGGCAGATTTGTCAGCAACAGTTCCAACGACGTGGCCCAATTTTTTTGGAAAGTCACGTGAAACAACGCCTAAAGAACCTCCACAACAAAAGGAAGCGCCAGCTGACCCACTTCTCGAAACACTAAAAAAACAACTTGAGGAAGTAAAAAAGATACAGGAGTCTATAACGGGAAACCAAAAGTTCGACACTAAAAAACTTAAAAATGCACAAACAGATCACAGCAGTTTTTTCCTCAAAAATCCGGAGACGCTCTACAATAGAAATAAATCTTCTGCTCTAACTACATCACTTAAAAATATTTTAAAAGAAGAAGAAATTCCTATCTCTGTCCATGAATCTAGCAGTTTTATCAACAAGCGTAGCCAATATGCAGCCATCACTGATAAAGCCGTAAGTCTAAAGACTTTTGAAGAAGCAAATAATCGTTTTCAGCAAATTGAAGAACTATTAAACGAAATCAAGACAACAAAAGATCTAAAAAGTATTGCTGAGTTACAAGCACATATAATTGGAATGCTCGCTATGCTACAAAATGAAACAGCAAAACTACAAATGGTCACACATTTACGCAATGCTGAATATACACTTATCAAACAGCAGAAGGACAAACATAACATAAAAATTTTGAATAGTAAAAACACGAAAATGCCTACCATAAAATTTATTAGATAAGGCTTTTTATAACAATATTTCGTGTATTATTTTTCCTATATGCTCGTAAAAAGCAAAGGTTAGTGCGTGATATTCAGTTCTCTCTCATAGACTGAAAAGATCTACGAAATTTAATTCTATCCTAAAAAACTCAACGAAAAATGCTTAAAAATCATATAAAAAGTTGAAAATTCGTTAAAGAGGAATTCCATGAACTTTACAGTGTTCACGCAACTTTTCAATAAAATTGATC
>NZ_JBHIMZ010000058.1:0-886 GCF_042194555.1 Bartonella sp. CR127HXZ
GCGTGATTCACGCCACACGTGAATTGCATCTCAATGTAAGGAGAAAAGATATGGCGCCTCGTCCAGCTGCTATAACGCAACCAGCCATTGCACGCGCTTTAAGAGAAGCTAAAAAACAAGGATGTGAACTCGTAGAAATCAAACCTACCGGTGAACTGCTTATCTATCTCAAATCCGATATTCCACTACCAAATTCAGCAGCGCATCCAGACAAACTTTTAGATTTGTCAAAGAATGAATATTACGAAACAGCGCTCTCTAAGATGTAAAATACCATGTCAAAACCACGCCCCCCTCATCTTGTCAAAGAAGTCACACGCCATGGTAAAATTATATGGTATGTACGTATTGGTCATGGACCACGTATTAGAATACGCGGCACCTATGGAACGCAAGAGTTTGTTGACAACTACAAAAGCGCACTTGCCGAGTTACAAGGGCTTATACTTCCTAAATCCAAAACCGGTAAACTTGTTGAAGGGTCATTTGCATGGCTGCTTAAACAATACTTTAACAGCTCCAATTGGCATAGCCTTTCTAAAGTCACCCAAAAACAAAAAGAACTCATCCTTATGAAGGTATGTGATACCATAGGAAATATTCCATACCAAGCAATTGAAAAGAAACATATCATAGCCGGTGTTGAACGGCGTAAAGAAACACCAGCAATGGCTAGAAACTTCCTGAAAGCCCTTAATGGACTTTTTAATTGGGCAATTGATCAAGGTCTTTTGGAAAATAATCCAGCTTTAGGAATAAAAAGACCACCCCTCAAAAACAAAGAGGGATTTCCTGTTTGGACAGAAGAAGATGTCGAAAAATATTATCAAAGATGGCATCATGGTACCCATGAACGTGTCTGGATTGATGTTCTTTTATATACGGG
>NZ_JBHIMZ010000059.1:0-866 GCF_042194555.1 Bartonella sp. CR127HXZ
TTCACAGGCAAAAAACATGTGATCTCTGAAGAAGATGGACGCGAGCATGAGCATTCCATTGATGTTACAGGGCGCTTGGTCAAAGTGGATAGTGAAGGCTTAACGGCTGGAAAAGCAACAGGCTATGATTGCGAGATCAAAAATGTTTGGGACTATACGGAATTTTGGGATGGCTCTGTTTTGCACCGCTTTTCCTTTAAACGGGGCGGTTGGCTTGTCCGCAACGGGCAAGAGATCGGTTCTCGCCGCCGCTCTATTCTCAATTTATAGGAATTGATCATGACAAGTTTACAAACCAGCATTGACGTGGAATTGCAGGTTCCGCTTCCTTATCAGGATAAAGGTGGCAAAGAATCTCTCTGCAAGAAACTGACCTTTTATCGCCCCACTTTTAAGCATGCCAAGCAATTAGCGGTGTTAATTGGACCACAATTGACAGAGCTGCTTCTTCCTGAGTTTGGAGAGCAAAAAACAACTTTGAGCAATGATGTGCTTATCACGAAGCTTTCTCAAGTTTTGTTCACAAGTGAGGCAACAGAAGGCATCACAGCACTTTTGGCTGATATGTCACATGAATCTATTGAATTGATTGATCGAGTTGATGTGATGGATATTGTCGCAATATTGAAGGCTTTTTTTGCTTTTTTTACGCAACGCCAATCCTCTCTGCCAGACAATTTGGGGCAGAACTAGCCCTTTATATTATCACTGGGCGCCTTCAGAGATTAACCAGATGGATTGGCTGGATGTGATTGCTTATCGCAGCGAATTAGCACGCCTGAAAAACCTAGAATATGAAAGTCATCAGTTAGGATAAGAGACGATCATGGATGTTTCCCTTGTTGTGCGTTTTGTCAATCATCTGC
>NZ_JBHIMZ010000060.1:0-851 GCF_042194555.1 Bartonella sp. CR127HXZ
ATGCATACATTGGCTTCAAAACAGGTGATTGCAACGCGCTTTTTGTTTAAAAAAATTTGATATAATTTGTTTATTGCACAAGAATTATTCTTGAGAGTTGTATTTCGATAATTTTTAAAAAGGCGGTCATAATCTTTTTCTGTTTTCAAATTTCTTCGTTTTTCAGAGGCAATTCCAAGTTCAGGCATATGCATATATTCAATATCAATGTTGCTTACAGCTTGCTCTAATTGTCTTTTTGAAAATCCGTGTTTTCTACTTATTGGATTTTTACGAACATCACATAAAGTTTTGATATTGTTTTCTATGAGACAACTAAGATAATTCTCAAGGGACCTACCTTCATAGCCAATGGTAAAAAAACAAAATTCCTCATCTTTAGCAGGCTGTATGATAATATGTTTGATGTTACACACGTTTAATTTCCTTATGTAAAAGGGTGGGGGTGCTCGTAGATATGCGGGGAACAAAACACCCCCATAAGGTTAAGCAGCTTTTGTTGAGAGTTGTTGTATCTCTCGTTCTATCTCTGCTAAAAAGGTTTCAACAGCTTGATTGATCTGTTCAATTTGTTGATCATCACGGAGAACACGCTTGACTTTCATGCGTAAGTGAAAGAATTCCCCCGTAAAACGTGGGTCATAGCTTACGAAATCACACCATTTTCGTTCTGTACAAGCCATTTGGAATTGCATTTGTGCGTGATATTCTGGTTTGATTTCGTCACCTATACAAAAGCGCATATGTGTTACTGATCTCGGGCATTTGACTTCGATTAAACCGTCTTCTCCAATGAGACCATCGGGGCTAGCCCCCGCCATTTCTATTGTGGGGTGTTGGATAAAGCCGCA
>NZ_JBHIMZ010000008.1:0-99596 GCF_042194555.1 Bartonella sp. CR127HXZ
GTTTTGCTATTCGTGAAGGTGGTCGTACTGTTGGTGCCGGTATCGTCTCTAAGATCATTGAATAAATAATGCTTGTTAAAGGGATGTTAAAAGTGTTTTAGTTTTGAGAGTTAGGGGTATAGCTCAGTTGGTAGAGCGGCGGTCTCCAAAACCGCAGGTCGCGGGTTCAAGTCCTGCTGCCCCTGCCAAAGGGGAATAGAATTTTACATATAAGGGAGTGGATTTTGCTGCCTTTTTCGCTTTTTTTGATATAGGGCTTGTTTTTTTGTGTATGAAACGGTATTGAATAAAAAGTGAGGAAATTGCATAAGTCTGAAAGTTGGCTTTTGCATTTCTTTCTGTTTATTTTTTTGTATAAAACACAATAGGGCTAGAGAGAGTATAGTGTGACGATGGCATCTAAAACCAATCCGATTACCTTTTTGAAGCAGGTTTATGCAGAAACAATTAAAGTGAAATGGCCTACACGTCGTGAGACGGTTATTTCTACTGTTATGGTTTTGTTGGTAACTGCGTTGGCTTCAGCTTTCTTTTTTATTGTGGATCAGGTTATGAATTTTGGTGTTTGGCGGGTTATTGATCTTCTGAAATATCTTTTTAGTTGAGAATGTAAGGAAGTGTGACTGTGGCAGCTCGTTGGTATATTGTTCAGGCATATTCAAATTTTGAAAAGAAAGTAGCGGAAGCTATTGATAAGGAAGCAAAGCAAAAAGGACTTGATCATCTTTTTGAAAAGATTTTTGTTCCAACAGAGCGTGTTGTAGAGGTTCGTCGTGGACGTAAAGTTGATGCTGAGCGGAAATTTTTTCCTGGTTATGTTCTTGTTCGTGCTGAGTTAACAGATGAAGTTTATCATCTTATTAAGAATACGCCTAAAGTGACAGGTTTTTTAGGATCGGATGCGCGTCCTGTTCCCATTTCTGATCGAGAGGTTGAGCAAATTCTCAAACAAGTTCAAGAAAGGGTTGAGTCTCCAAAGTCTTCTGTATTGTTTGAGGTTGGAGAGCAGGTTCGTGTTGCTGATGGTCCTTTTGTTTCGTTTAATGGAATTGTTCAAGAGGTTGAAGAAGAGCGCTCTCGTCTTAAGGTTGAAGTGCTTATTTTTGGGCGTCCTACGCCTGTTGATTTGGAATTTGGTCAGGTTGAAAAACTCTGATTAAACTTAGAGTAGTTTTAATTACTTTAAGGAAGGAGTGGGAGGTGATTTATGGCTTTTGTCGGCTTAATGATCCGAACCACGTGACTGCGGCGGGTAATGGGCAAGATAAATTGTCAGTATACCAGTGAAATTAAAGGCAGATTGTTATGGCAAAAAAAAGTATAGGTCAGCTTAAGTTGCAGGTTCCTGCAGGAGCTGCTACTCCATCTCCACCGATTGGTCCAGCTCTTGGGCAACGCGGTATTAATATCATGGAATTTTGTAAGGCGTTTAATGCAGCTACACAAGAAATGGAAAAGGGAGCACCGATTCCAGTTGTTATTACGTATTACCAAGATAAGTCTTTCACATTTTCTCTCAAGACGCCTCCTGTATCATTCTTTTTAAAGAAGGAAGCAAACCTGAAATCTGGTTCAAAAGAGCCTGGTAAAGTGTCTGTAGGAAGCATTTCTCGCGATAAAATTCGTTCGATTGCGGAATCAAAAATGAAAGATCTTAATGCGAATGACATTGAGGCAGCAATGCGTATGGTTGAAGGTTCTGCTCGCTCGATGGGCTTGGAAGTGGTGGGCTAATATTATGGCAAAAGTAGCAAAAAGAATAAAAAATATCCGAAAAGATATTGATTTTAATGAACTTTACGCTTTAAAAGATGCCGTTTCAATGGTTAAGGAGCGTGCGGTTGCTAAGTTTGATGAAACAATCGAAATTTCAATGAACTTGGGTGTTGATCCTCGTCATGCTGATCAAATGGTTCGAGGAGTTGCTCATTTGCCTAATGGAACAGGAAGAAATATTCGTGTTGCCGTTTTTGCTCGTGGGGATAAGGCTGAGGAAGCTAAGGCGGCAGGAGCTGATATTGTAGGGGCTGAAGATTTGTTTGAAAGCATTAATGGAGGGACTATAGACTTCGATCGTTGTATTGCAACACCAGACATGATGCCTCTTGTTGGTCGTCTTGGTAAGATTCTTGGTCCGCGGAGTTTGATGCCGAATCCGAAAGTTGGTACTGTAACACTTGATGTTGCCGGTGCTGTCAAAGCTTCTAAAGGTGGTGCTGTTGAGTTTCGTGTGGAAAAAGCTGGTATTGTGCATGCTGGTATTGGTAAGGCTTCTTTTGGTGTTGAAAAAATCGTAGAAAATATAAAGGCCTTTGCAAGTGCAGTTATTAAAGCCAAACCGCAAGGTGCAAAAGGTGAGTATATTAAGCGCGTTGCTGTTTCTTCGACTATGGGAATTGGTGTTAAAGTTGATCCAGCAACGGTTCGTTCAGAGCTAGTGTAAGCTGATTTATAATTTTATTTTGGGGTATGTGAATATCAAAATTGTATTTAAAATGCTGGTTTTGATCAGCATTTAGCTATCTAAGCTTTATAGGGCTTAGGTTATACCGGAAGAAATTCCGGAATATCCTGTCCGAGATTGTAGGTGATGCTTTTAAGTATCTTAATCAAAAAAAACCTGCATGAGACTGGGGTAAAAACTGAGAGTTAAAAGACTTAAAGGGTTTGAGCCAAGGTTGCCTTTGATCGTTATGCGTGAAAAAGGGGACAGGATCCTCATCGGTGACATGAAGTATTTTATGTTATCAAAGGTAACCAACAGGTTTGTTTTAAGCAAATCTGTTAAATGGAGAGAGACAGTGAATAGAGCGGAGAAACGCGAATTTGTTACATGGCTTAACGAGGCTTTTCGAAAGTCTGGTTCTGTTGTTGTTGCACATTATTCCGGTCTGACAGTTTCACAGATGAATGATCTACGTTCGAAAATGGGTGAAGCTGGCGGTGCCGTTAAAGTCGCCAAAAACCGTCTTGCTAAAATCGCTCTTCAGGGCACGGAATCTGAATCGATAGTGGGTTTGTTTACTGGACAAACACTTATTGCTTATTCAGAAGATCCAATCACAGCACCGAAAGTTGCTGTTGATTTTGCGAAAAGCAATGACAAATTTGTCATCCTTGGCGGTTCAATGGGTGCAACAAGTTTAACTGTAGATGCTGTGAAGTCATTGGCTTCATTGCCTTCATTAAACGAGTTGCGTGCAAAACTTGTGGGTATGATTTCTACCCCTGCGACCCGTATTGCACAGGTTGTTAATGCTCCTGCTGGTCAGGTTGCACGTGTCATTGGAGCATATGCCCAGAAGGATAAGGCGGCTTAAGGCTGTTTGTATTCACGTTTATGGAAGGGCTTTAATGCTTTTCTGTTTTTTTGGATAAGATTTAATAATGGTTCAAATCTTTTAATTGAAGGAATTTAAAAATGGCTGATCTAGAGAAGATCGTAGAAGACCTTTCTAATCTAACCCTTTTGGAAGCCGCTGAGCTTTCTAAGTTACTTGAAGAGAAGTGGGGAGTTTCGGCTGCTGCTCCTGTAGCTGTCGCTGCTGTTGCTGGTGCTGCTGCTCCAGCTGCTGAAGAAAAAACAGAATTTGATGTTATTCTTGTTGAAGGTGGCGCGCAAAAAATTAATGTTATTAAGGAAGTTCGTGCTCTTACTGGACTTGGTCTTAAAGAAGCTAAAGATCTGGTTGAAGGGGCACCTAAGCCTATTAAAGAGGGTGCTTCTAAAGAAGAAGCAGAAAAAATTAAATCTCAACTTGAAGCTGCTGGTGCTAAAGTAGAACTTAAGTAAATTTAATTTTATCGGCGGGCATTTATGTTCGCCGATTTTCTTTCTCTTAATACAAAGAGGAAAAATAATGAGTAAAAAAACCTTTTCCCAACGGTTTCGTAACAATAATGGGATAGGTTTGCACTATCCGTCCCTTCATCATAGAGTCAAAAAGATAAATGGCTTATGTTGATGGGGAAAGTTAAAGATGCTCAATATTGAGTATCAAGTGAACTGGTCTGCATATGCAGGTTAATGATATAAGGCTTTCAAGGTTGGTCTACCTTGAAGAGTAAAGATCAAGGAGCGACGATGGCTCAGACTCACGCAATGATGTCTCAATTCAATGGTCGTAAGCGCGTACGCAAATTTTTTGGTAAGATTCCTGAAGTAGCAGAAATGCCGAATCTTATTGAGGTTCAAAAAGCGTCATACGATCAGTTTCTCATGGTTGAGGAACCGAAAGGTGGACGACCAGATGAAGGTTTGCAAGCTGTTTTTAAATCGGTTTTTCCTATTTCAGATTTTTCCGGTACAGCTATGCTTGAGTTTGTTGGTTATGAATTTGATTTACCGAAATTTGATGTTGAGGAGTGCCGTCAACGTGATTTAACTTATGCTGCCCCATTAAAGGTCATATTACGTTTGATTGTTTTTGATGTTGATGAGGATACTGGCTCCAAAGATATCAAAGACATTAAAGAGCAAGGCGTTTATATGGGCGATATGCCTTTAATGACGACGAATGGTACCTTTATTGTTAATGGTACGGAACGTGTTATTGTTTCGCAGATGCATCGTTCTCCTGGTGTCTTTTTTGACCATGATAAAGGAAAGTCCCATTCATCAGGAAAGCTTCTTTTTGCTGCTCGTGTTATTCCGTATCGTGGTTCTTGGCTTGATATTGAGTTTGATGCTAAGGACATCATTTATGCACGTATTGATCGACGGCGCAAGATTCCTGTTACTAGTCTTTTGATGGCACTGGGTATGGATGCGTCAGATATTTTATCGACGTTTTATGATAAAGTGCCTTATGAGCGTGATGGAGAAGGATGGCGAGTTCCTTATTCTGTTGATCGCTTTAAAGGAATGAAGCTCATTTCTGACCTTATAGATGCAGATAGTGGTGAAGTCGTCGCGGAGGCTGGTAAAAAATTAACAGTTCGTACTGCGAAGTCTTTGGCAGAAAAAGGACTTAAAGCGGTTAAAGTTAGTGAAGATGATTTATTAGGTTGTTATCTAGCCGAAGATATCGTCAATTACGAAACAGGTGAAATTTACCTTGAAGCTGGTGATGAAATTGACGAAAAAGTATTAAAAGTTTTGCTTGATGTTAGTGCTGATCAAATCAATATCCTTGATATTGATCACATGAATATTGGCGCTTATATCCGCAATACTTTAAAGGTGGATAAAAATGAAAGTCGGCAGGATGCGTTATTTGATATTTACCGAGTGATGCGTCCAGGTGAGCCCCCAACAATCGATACAGCAGAAGCAATGTTCCATTCATTGTTTTTTGATCCAGAGCGTTATGATCTTTCAGCCGTTGGGCGTGTTAAGATGAATTTGCGTATGGATCTTGATTGTCCAGATACAGTTCGCATTTTACGCCAAGAGGATATTCTCGCTGTTGTTAAGATGTTGGTTGAATTGCGTGATGGTCGTGGCGAAATTGATGATATTGATAATCTTGGCAACCGTCGCGTTCGTTCCGTTGGGGAGTTAATGGAAAATCAATATCGCATTGGTCTTCTTCGTATGGAGCGTGCGATAAAAGAGCGTATGTCATCGGTTGAAATTGATACAGTTATGCCACAGGATTTGATCAATGCAAAGCCTGCTGCAGCAGCAGTTCGTGAGTTTTTTGGGTCTTCGCAATTGTCGCAGTTTATGGATCAAACTAATCCATTGTCGGAGATTACCCATAAGCGCCGTCTTTCTGCTCTTGGTCCAGGTGGTTTGACTCGTGAACGTGCGGGTTTTGAAGTCCGTGACGTACATCCTACGCATTATGGTCGTATTTGTCCCATTGAAACACCAGAAGGCCCCAATATTGGTCTGATTAACTCCTTAGCAACATTTGCGCGAGTTAACAAATATGGCTTTATTGAAAGCCCATATCGAAAAATTGTTGATGGAAAAGTCACAAAAGAAGTTATTTATCTTTCAGCGATGGAAGAAGCAAAGCATTATGTCGCTCAAGCTAATTCGTCATTAGATAGTGAAGGTCGTTTTACAGAAGAGTTTGTTGTTTGCCGTCATGCTGGTGAAGTTTTAATGGCGCCGCGTGATCATGTTGATTTGATGGATGTTTCACCAAAACAGTTGGTTTCAGTTGCAGCAGCGCTTATTCCTTTTTTGGAAAATGATGATGCGAATCGTGCGCTTATGGGATCGAACATGCAGCGTCAGGCAGTTCCTCTTGTACGTGCTGAAGCGCCATTTGTTGGGACGGGAATGGAAGCCATTGTTGCGCGCGATTCAGGAGCTGCTGTGAGTGCAAAACGTAGTGGTGTTGTTGATCAAGTCGATGCTACCCGTATTGTTATCCGTGCAACAGAAGATTTAGATCCTTCAAAATCAGGCGTTGATATTTACCGCCTACAGAAATTTCAGCGTTCTAATCAGTCCACTTGTATTAATCAGCGTCCTCTTGTACATGTCGGTGATAGGGTAGAGAAAGGTGATATCATTGCAGATGGTCCATCCACGGATCTTGGTGATTTAGCTCTTGGGCGGAATGTTCTCGTAGCCTTTATGCCTTGGAATGGATACAATTATGAAGATTCTATTTTGTTATCCGAGCGCATTGTTGCTGATGATGTTTTTACTTCAATTCATATTGAGGAATTTGAAGTTGCAGCACGCGATACAAAACTTGGGCCTGAGGAAATTACGCGCGACATTCCTAATGTTGCGGAAGAAGCGTTAAGAAATCTTGATGAAGCTGGCATTATTTATATTGGTGCTGAAGTTCAACCAGGTGATATTTTAGTTGGAAAGATTACCCCAAAAGGTGAAAGTCCCATGACGCCGGAAGAAAAGCTTCTGCGTGCAATTTTTGGGGAAAAGGCATCCGATGTTCGTGATACTTCTATGCGTATGCCTCCTGGAACTTTTGGTACTGTTGTTGAAGTTCGCGTTTTTAATCGCCATGGCGTGGAAAAAGATGAACGTGCGATGGCAATTGAGCGTGAAGAAATTGAGCGTTTAGCAAAAGACCGTGATGATGAGCAGTCTATTCTTGATCGCAATGTTTATGCGCGCCTTACTGATATGTTGACAGGTAAAGTTGCTGTAGAAGGTCCGAAAGGCTTTTCGGGCAGCAAAAAGCTTGATAGTACAGTAATGGGGCATTATCCACGATCCCAGTGGTGGCAATTTGCTGTTGAGGATGAAAAGCTTCAAAATGAAATTGAAGCTTTGCGCAAGCAATATGATGAATCAAAAGAAGCATTACAACGTCGCTTTATGGATAAAGTTGAAAAGGTCCAAAGAGGTGATGAAATGCCTCCTGGTGTCATGAAAATGGTGAAGGTTTTTGTGGCTGTGAAGCGCAAAATCCAACCAGGTGATAAGATGGCAGGACGTCACGGGAATAAGGGTGTTGTTTCACGTATTCTTCCCGTAGAAGATATGCCATTTCTTGAAGATGGGACTCATGCTGATATCGTCTTGAATCCGCTTGGTGTGCCTAGTCGTATGAATGTTGGACAAATTCTTGAGACGCATCTTGGTTGGGCATGTGCGGGGATGGGCAAGAAGATTGGTGATTTGTTAGAATTGTATCAAGAGACTGGGGATATATTGCCGTTGCGTCAGCGTATTGAAAATCTTATGCCTGATGATAATCAAAATGAACCAGTCCGTCAGTATGATAATGAAAGCCTTTACAAATTGGCATTACAGATGAAGAAAGGGGTTTCAATTGCAACGCCTGTTTTTGATGGAGCACATGAGTCTGATATTAACATGATGCTGGAGGACGCAGGCTTAGATAGTTCAGGGCAGGTTACGCTTTATGATGGTCGTACTGGAGAGCCTTTTGATCGTCCAGTAACGGTAGGATATATTTACATGTTGAAATTGCATCACCTTGTTGATGATAAGATTCATGCACGTTCTATTGGTCCCTATTCACTTGTTACGCAGCAGCCATTAGGAGGTAAGGCACAGTTTGGTGGTCAGCGTTTTGGTGAAATGGAGGTTTGGGCACTTGAAGCTTATGGTGCTGCATATACTTTGCAGGAGATGCTAACAGTAAAATCAGATGATGTGGCTGGTCGAACGAAAGTCTATGAGGCAATTGTGCGTGGTGATGATACATTTGAGGCGGGTATACCCGAAAGCTTTAATGTGTTGGTAAAAGAAATGCGCTCACTTGCTCTTAATGTGGAGCTTGATGATGCGCGCGAATTTATTGCACAGCGGGCATTGTCTGATACAGCAGAATAATAATTCAAGGAGCGCAGTAGAAAAAGACTGCGCTCTGATTGCTTTAAGAGTTTCAATAACCTTATTAAGGTTATACAGGTCATTTTTAAAAGTAAATGTATTTTAAAGAAGATCTGTTATAAAAAAATGAGATATTACAACAGGTTCTAAGAATCTTTGAAGGAGAACAGCATGAACCACGAGGTCATGAATCTTTTCAATCCTCAAGCGCCAGCGCAGACATTTGACTCTATTCGCATTTCTATTGCGAGTCCTGAGAAAATTTTGTCCTGGTCGTATGGTGAGATTAAGAAGCCTGAGACTATTAATTATAGGACTTTTAAACCAGAGCGTGATGGTCTTTTTTGTGCACGTATATTTGGCCCTATTAAAGACTATGAATGTCTATGTGGCAAATATAAACGCATGAAGTATAAGGGCATTATTTGTGAAAAATGCGGTGTAGAGGTTACTCTTTCGCGCGTACGTCGTGAGCGTATGGGGCATATTGAACTTGCGGCACCTGTTGCGCATATATGGTTTCTTAAATCATTACCAGGTCGTATTTCTACACTTTTAGATTTAACTTTAAAAGATATTGAGCGGGTTCTTTATTTTGAGAATTATATTGTAACCGAACCAGGATTGACATCTCTTAAGCTCCATCAGCTTCTTTCTGAAGAAGAATATATGCTTGCTATTGATGAGTTTGGAGAAGATCAGTTTACAGCTATGATTGGCGCTGAAGCTATTTACGAGCTTTTAGCTGGTATGGAGTTAAATAAAATCGCCAATGATTTGCGTCTCGAATTAGCTGAAACAACTTCAGAGTTAAAGCAGAAAAAACTGATTAAACGACTTAAAATCGTTGAAAATTTTCTTGAATCTGGAAATAAGCCAGAGTGGATGATTATGAAAACAATTCCGGTTATTCCACCGGATTTGCGTCCATTGGTTCCGCTTGATGGTGGGCGTTTTGCGACATCAGATCTGAATGATCTTTATCGGCGGGTTATTAATCGTAATAACCGCTTGAAACGGCTGATTGAATTGCGTGCTCCTGGAATTATCGTGCGCAATGAAAAGCGTATGGTACAAGAAGCTGTTGATGCATTGTTTGATAATGGACGGCGTGGGCGTGTGATTACTGGAGCCAATAAACGTCCTCTCAAGTCCCTATCAGATATGTTGAAGGGTAAGCAAGGACGTTTTCGTCAGAACTTACTTGGGAAGCGTGTTGATTACTCGGGGCGTTCTGTTATCGTGACGGGTCCTGAATTAAAATTGCATCAATGTGGTCTTCCCAAAAAAATGGCTCTTGAATTGTTTAAGCCTTTTATTTATGCGCGGCTTGATGCAAAAGGCTATTCATCAACGGTAAAGCAGGCAAAGAAGCTTGTTGAAAAAGAACATCCAGAAGTTTGGGATATCTTGGATGAGGTTATTCGTGAACACCCTGTTTTACTCAACCGTGCGCCAACATTGCACCGTTTGGGGATTCAGGCTTTTGAACCTATCTTAATTGAAGGCAAAGCTATTCAACTTCATCCACTGGTGTGTACTGCTTTTAATGCGGATTTTGATGGAGATCAGATGGCGGTTCACGTTCCGCTTTCTCTTGAAGCACAGCTTGAAGCTCGTGTTTTGATGATGTCGACCAATAATATTCTTCATCCGGCCAATGGTGCCCCAATTATTGTTCCCTCACAGGATATGGTCCTTGGTCTTTATTATCTTTCAATTGTTTCTGAAAAAGAACCAGGTGAAGGAATGGCTTTTTCTGACATAGGTGAGCTTCATTATGCCTTGGAAAATAAGGTTGTAACGCTTCATACGAAGATTAAAGGCCGTGTTAAGAATATGGGGAAGGATGGAAAAGAAGTTTCTAAACTTTATGATACGACACCTGGTCGTTTGATTATCGGTGAGCTTTTGCCAAGAAATTCGGATATCTCATTTGATATTGTCAATCAAGAAATGACGAAAAAGAATATTTCTAAAATGATTGATCATGTTTATCGGCACTGTGGACAAAAAGAGACGGTTATTTTTTGCGACCGTATTATGCAGCTTGGCTTTTCTTATGCTTGTCGTGCAGGAATTTCATTCGGTAAGGATGATATGGTTATTCCTGATAGTAAGTCGCGTTTAGTTGCAGAGACAGAAGCTTTGGCTAAGGAGTATGAACAGCAATATAATGATGGTTTGATTACACAAGGTGAAAAATACAATAAGGTTGTAGATGCTTGGGGTAAATGTACAGATCGCGTTGCAGATGAAATGATGAAACGTATTCAAGCCGTCGATTTTGATCCTAAAACAGGTCGTCAACGGCCGATGAATTCGATCTATATGATGTCGCATTCTGGGGCACGTGGTTCTGCTAACCAGATGAGACAATTGGCCGGTATGCGTGGATTAATGGCAAAACCATCGGGTGAAATTATTGAAACCCCCATTATTTCAAATTTTAAAGAAGGTCTAACTGTTAATGAATACTTCAATTCCACGCATGGTGCACGTAAAGGACTTGCTGATACTGCGTTAAAGACGGCGAACTCTGGTTATTTAACACGGCGTCTTGTTGATGTTGCACAGGATGCTATTATTTCAGCAGTTGATTGTGGTACCGCAAAAGGGCTTACCATGCAGCCAATTGTTGATGCAGGACAAATTGTTGCCTCCCTTGGGCAAAGGATTCTTGGTCGTACAGCGCTTGTTGATATTCTACATCCTGTCTCTGGAGAGGTTATCCTTGAAGGTGGAGCGATGATTGAGGAAGCTGATGTCGCGAAGATTGAAGAAGCTGGAATTCAATCTGTTCAAATTCGTTCTGCTTTAACATGTGAAACACGTCTTGGTGTTTGTGCAAAATGCTATGGTCGTGATTTGGCGCGTGGAACACCTGTTAATCAGGGAGAAGCCGTTGGTGTTATTGCTGCTCAATCCATTGGTGAACCGGGAACACAGCTTACTATGCGTACTTTCCACTTAGGAGGAACTGCGCAGGTTGTTGATTCATCTTATTTAGAGGCATCTTATGAAGGTAAGGTGGAGATTCGTAATCGTAATGTGGTTCGTAACTCTGAAGGACATTTGGTGGTGATGGGGCGTAATATGGCTATCCTTATCAAGGATGAGTTAGGAAAAGAGCGCGTTGTACATCGTGTTAGCTATGGTGCCCATATTTTTGTTGATGATGGTGATATGGTTAAACGTGGCCAACGTATAGCAGAATGGGATCCTTACACACGTCCAATTTTAACGGAAGTTGAAGGCTATGTGGGTTTTGAAGATATGATTGATGGTTTATCTGTCACTGAAACAGCTGATGAATCTACGGGTATTACGAAGCGTTTGGTGATTGATTGGCGCGCTAATCCACGTGGTGCGGATCTTAAACCAGCCATTATTATCCATGCAGATAAAGAAGGTGAATCCATTGCTAAATTGTATAAGGGAGGTGAAGCGCGTTATATGATGTCAGTGGAAACTATTCTTTCTGTTGAGCTTGGTGCTCATGTTAAGGCTGGTGATGTTATTGCTCGTTTGCCAATGGAAAGTGCCAAGACGAAAGATATTACGGGTGGTTTACCACGTGTGGCTGAGCTTTTTGAAGCGCGTCGTCCAAAGGATCATGCGATTATTGCTGAAGTAAGTGGTACGATTCGATTCGGCCGTGGTTATAAGAATAAACGTCGTATCATTATTGAACCAAATGATGAAACTCTTGAGGCAGTAGAATATTTGATTCCAAAAGGTAAGTTGTTTCACTTCCAAGAAGGTGATCAAATTGAAAAGGGAGATTATATCCTTGATGGTAATCCAGCACCTCATGATATCTTGGCGATTAAGGGGGTTGAAGCTTTGGCATCTTATCTTGTTAATGAGATTCAGGAGGTTTATCGTTTGCAGGGAGTTCTTATTAATGACAAGCACATTGAAGTGATTGTTCGTCAAATGTTGCAAAAAGTTGAAATTACTGAATCTGGAGATTCTGGTTATATTCCAGGTGATAATGTTGATCGTATTGAACTTGATGAAATCAATGATAATTTGATTGCAGAAGGGAAGAAACCTGCCTCTGGTAATCCCATTCTTCTTGGAATTACAAAAGCTTCTCTTCAAACGCCTTCTTTCATTTCGGCGGCATCGTTTCAGGAAACAACACGTGTTCTTACTGAAGCAGCAGTTTCTGGTAAAATTGATACTTTGCAAGGACTTAAAGAGAACGTTATTGTCGGTCGTCTTATTCCAGCAGGTACGGGTGGTACGATTTCTCAAATCCGTCGTATTGCTGCAGTTCGTGATGATTTGATTGTAGATGAGCAGCGTAAGTCTAGTAATAACGAAGTGGCTAAGGCTATGTTGACAAATATGACAACCCAAGCAGTTGCTGAATAATTTAAATATAACATCACATAATAAAAAAACGTCTGAACTTTCTATTCAGACGTTTTTTTATTTCGAAATGCAGAAGTTGCATATTTTCCTGAAAAATATCAAAAATTATAAGGCAATAGTTATTTTAAACATCTTTAGTAGCTTATTGTTTTGTAATTATGTGAAACTCAAAAGCCATATTCAAGGAAAAGAGTTGGTTATCTACAAATCAAATAATGATTGATTTTGAATTTTAGGAAAATTGTTGATTGATATCTTTTATAAAGATTTTAAAGGACTTATAATGAAAGATCGATAGTCTTTTTTATAATCTAAAAAATAATTGATTCTCTACTATACAATACTTGTATGACAAGAATGTATCTTCTTCTAAATTAGAATGCAGGAGAGTAGAGATTAGGGTGCTCACTAAGTATTATAAAAAATAGACATATTTCTTATCACAATGTGATCTATGAAGACAGAATAAAAAAATGCACGAATATTATTCAATTGGAAAATTAACACGTGAGTTTTCAATAACAGCTCGGACTTTGCGTTATTATGAAGAAGAGGGACTTCTTATTCCTTTTCGGCGTGGAAATACACGGCTTTATACACAAACGGATCGTCATAAGTTAAAACAAATTCTGCGTGCTAAAAGAGTTAAATTTTCGTTTTCTGAAATATCTGATATGTTGACAATGGTTGGAAAACCACCTGATGATGAGAAAAAGCTTAAGAAATTAATTGCAGGAATTCATAAAAAACGAGCTGATTTAAAGCAGATGCAGAATGATATTGATGATCTTCTACAGGATTTAGAACGAATTGAGGAGAGTTTTTTTGAGAGCTTAGCGGAGTTGGGGGTTAATCATTGATTATAAAATTTATTTCATCTGCTTTTAGACAATTTTTTTCTATTAAAAGAGATGTGTTATACTATCTCTAAGGGGAATCTTTAACACTACGTGAAATGTGTAAGTTATTTAAAGAAATAGAGTGTTCGAAAAAAGCTGCGAAGGTATTTTCGCAATATATTGTCCTTGATAAGTAAAAAATTATTTTTCATAAAGAAAGTAAAAACAATGGCAGTCTCTCCTATGAGTGTTTTTCAATCTATTTTATCACGAAAGTCAATTCGCGCTTTTACTGATCAGCCAGTTAGTTTGGAAACAATCAAAGAAATCTTAAAACTTGCAGCACGTGCACCATCTGGAACAAATATTCAGCCATGGCAAGTGATTGTGCTTACAGGAAGTGTATTACAGAAAGTAGGGCAAGAGCTTTCACAACTTGTGCTTTCAGGTGTAAAAGGAGAGCGTGAGTATAGTTATTATCCACGTCAGTGGCGTGAGCCTTATATTTCAAGGCGTCGAAAAGTTGGTTTGGATCTTTATCAGAGTCTTGGAATTCAAAAAGGTGATGAAGAAAAAGTACTTCATCAAAAGGCGCGAAATTTTTTATTTTTTGATGCACCTGTAGGACTCTTATTTACAATGGATCATGACATGGAAATGGGGAGTTGGCTTGATTTGGGTATGTTTATGCAGACCATTATGTTAGCTGCACGTGGATTTGGATTAGATACCTGTCCTCAAGCTGCTTTTGCTGATTATCATAAACAGATTCGTACGCTTTTATCTATTCCTTCTGATCGCCATATTATCTGTGGTATGGCACTTGGTTATCGCGATATGAGTGCTCCAGAAAACAATTTTGAGACAGAACGCGAACCGTTAGAAAACTTTGTACGTTTCATTGAAACATACCCATAAAATATTTTATATAATTAAGCATACGTTTTGAAGAACTTGGTGCATTATAAAAAATATTTCCGATAAGAATTTCGCATCCTTATTGAATTTTAATATTGCATATTAACACTTATTTTACTACGTTTGAAACATTAAGAGCGGTGGCTCTAGGGGCATTGTCCGTTTTTTGAAGGTGAGTCTAATGGAAAACACTATAGAGAGAAAGTGTTGGGTGGTAGCAAGACGAGCGACATTCGTGTTTATTGCTGTCATTTTTTTAGTTTATCTCGCAGTTTGATTTTAAACGGGACAAACGTTATGAAAAAGCATATATGCTCAAGCTGTACTATAGTTTTGAGGTGATACGTGTTTCTATCTGTTTTTGAACTTTTTAAAATTGGGATTGGTCCTTCTAGCTCACATACGATGGGACCGATGACAGCTGCTAATATGTTTTTGCAAAAGATAGGAGATTTTTCTCAGTCGTCTGATATTCAAGTTTCTCGTATACGTGTTTATCTTTATGGTTCTTTAGCTTTCACGGGTATTGGTCATGCAACAGATAGGGCTATCATATTAGGACTTTTAGGAGAAAAAGCTTCTACTGTTGATCCTGATAGCATGGGAGGGTTGTTAGAAAAAGTTATACGTGAAAAAAAAGTGCAACCAGAAGGCCATCTCGCTTATCAGTTTGATGTGCAGCGTGATCTTATTTTTGAACGAAAGAAAATTCTCCCAGGACATACAAATGGACTAGCCTTTGAAGGACTTAATACTGATGGGAATGTTCTGTTGCGGCAGATTTATTATTCTATCGGTGGTGGCTTTGTTGTGACTGAGGATGAATTAAGCCATATGAATGATAATATACAACCAGAAACATTAGAGGTGCCATATCCATTTGATTCTGCTGGTGCAATGTTATCAATGGCAGAAAAATCAGGACTTTCAATTGCTGAAATGAAGCGCTTAAATGAAGAAACAAAGATAGAGCGTTCTTCTCTTGATACAGGGCTTGATGAAATTTTTTCAGCGATGACAAATTGCATTGATAGAGGTCTTTCACAAGAAGGTGAGTTGCCTGGTGGATTGCGTGTTCTAAGGCGTGCTAAAAAGCTGCATGAAACGCTTTTGGAAAATCAAAAGAAAAATCGCAATTATCCACTTTGGGCAAATGATTGGCTTTCGGTATATGCTATAGCAGTCAATGAGGAAAATGCAGCAGGTGGTCGTGTTGTTACAGCTCCAACAAATGGGGCAGCTGGAGTTGTCCCAGCAGTTTTGCGTTATTATCTTCAATTTAATGATGATTCAGATCGAGAGGGAATACATAATTTTCTATTAACGGCAGCAGCTATAGGCGGTGTTATCAAACATAATGCCTCTATTTCTGGTGCAGAAGTTGGGTGTCAAGGTGAAGTTGGAACGGCATCTTCAATGGCCGCAGCAGGGTTGACCGCAGCGTTAGGTGGAACGCCAGCTCAAATTGAAAATGCGGCAGAAATTGCGCTTGAACATCATTTGGGAATGACATGTGATCCTGTTGCAGGTCTTGTACAAGTTCCTTGTATTGAGCGTAATGCAATGGGAGCTGTTAAGGCGGTAACGGCTTCTTCTCTTGCATTATATGGTAATGGAGATCATTTTGTTTCTCTTGATGCTTGTATAGAAACAATGCGCCAGACTGGTCATGATATGAGTGAACGCTATAAAGAGACAAGTAAAGGTGGTCTTGCAGTCAATACAATATCTTGTTAGGAGCTGAAACATTTTTCAATCCATAACTGGAATTTTTGGGAGGGGGATCGTATTTCCTGATAAAGCTTATGTTTTTTTGTTACTTATAAATCAAAATTCCACTTTAATGAAACAGCAGCTTGAAATAAATTTGAGATGATTCAGTGTTTTCTTAACGAATAGTAGCTTTGGCATGCAAGTTTGGAGGGGGAGTAGTATCAGTATCTATCTGATTTGTCTCTAAAATGGGAAAAAAGTCTAATTTAGAAAAAATAAAAAAGCGTAAAGTAAAATTAGTGATCAGTCTGCCATTATTTTTTAGCTGGGTTTTATGGCTTTTAAAAGTTTCCATAGCCATATCTTTTAAGTAATGGAAGATTATGCCTGAGTATCCAAGGAAAATTTGTGTTAAATCTGAATAATTATGATGAGGAGAGAGAATTTTAAAGATTTTAATTTTTAGAAGTGAAGATCTTTTGATACCTAGTATGGTAAAAAATACCTTGAAAAGAAATGCTAATTTACAATAATTAAGAGATATATTGGAAATATCTTTTTTATTTATAAATTCTGTACCGTCAAAAAAACTAAAATAAATAATAGCATATACATTAAAAAATATTTATCAAAATTCTCATGAGAATAGAATGCACACGATAGAACATTATCGTGTTACTCATTCATGAGTTTGCTTTAAAGAAATATCTCTCAACGCTCCCAAACTCATTTCGCGATGGCACCTGTGAATGGTATAACAGTAAATCCATTGAGCTATCCCCATCTTTATGCTTAATAAAAAGAGTATGCTGGCACGATTATACACTTTACCAGCCCCCCCTTGTATGGGGACCAAAGCCCTTGGCATTTGAAACGGTTCATTATAGGCATTTTGAGTTTTTTTGGTGCGGTCTCACGCCACACACTAATCTCGCTCGTAATATGCAAGAGAACGGTTTGGATTGATTCAACATAAACAAATTTCAAATGAGAGAATCTTACGATATTCGAGATTTTTATCTAACATGCAAAATAATGAACTATCTTTATAAATCAGTATCTTACATATGAATAGTATAATGTAAGTTTTCCATGAATGGTATAAAACCTATAGAGTATTAGCATCTTTATTTATAGAGGGAGAAAACCAGCACTATCATCCTTTTTTATAGTTTAATGCCAATCTTGCTCGTGATGAGCAAGCGAACGATTTTGACTGATTGAATATAAGAAGGAAAATAAGAGAATTTTACGAAAACCTCTTATTCAATATGCAAAAAATAAATTATAAATTAAAATCTTATGGAAATCGTTATCATGATATTTAATCTGATAATTTCTTTTACGTTTTTTCATCGATAGTATTTGTTGTATTTTCCAATTTTCTTTGTCTGTTGAAAGAAATAAAAGTAAGAGGAGTTAGATTATTTTTTACAGCGTTTATGTTGTAAGGGGGACCGTTATTAAGAGGGACTTCCTTTATTGAACTTTTACAATAATCCCTAAAATGATAAGTTTTCATCCAATGAAGCTATTCATTTTTTCCAAAAAGATATCAAGGATAATTTTTATATTAAATCCAAAAGTGAAAAAATATTGGGTGTTTTTTTATGTCTTTAATAATGGTTTTATTGAAAGCTTGGAGGTATTGGATAGTTGGAAAAGCTGTCAGCACAATTCCATAATAAGAAAAAAGTATGTTTATCAAAGGAGTTTCTAAGGCTGTAGATAATGGTTAATAATAAAATAATTTTTTAGAGATGGTCTGTAGAATTAAATATTTGTTGCTCCTAGACGGATTTTGATAGGCACATTACCAGTTTGGCTAGCAACGCGTAAATGAATGCGTACAGGAGGCATTATGAGACGACGGTTGCGTATTGTTTGGCAAATGAGAAGGTTAACAAGAGATTGTGTATCTAATGCCGTCGAATTATATTTTAAACCAGTAAGTTTTGCGGCAGCATCGTGAAGAGAACGCAATGAAAGGAGGGATGATTGCTTCAATAAAATTTCTTTTTTATGGAATGAAGCAAAAGCATTATCTGTCATAATACTATCCTTAACGCAGAATTCAAAAATTTTTAGTAGGCTACAGTATAGCAGTTAAAATTTGCTTTCTTTAATGTAGAGCAAGCATCAAATGCAGCTTTTTTTGATTGAAACCCTGTAAAGCGCGCTCGGTAATAACGCTGCCCATTTTTTTCAAACAGTTGCATGTGTGAAGATGCGTGCTTTAAAGTAGAAAAAGCTATATTTTTTGCTTTTAAAAGTAAAGTTTTTGCTTGTTCTTCACTAGGAAGAGAACCAATTTGGATAGCCCATCCGGCATTTGTGGACAAAGAGGCTGTTACAATTTTATGAGTCTCAACCGGTATAGTTTTTTGAGGGTTTGGTATTGGTATAATTACCTTATTTACAGCCGTTATTGCGGTATTGGAGTTTTTAGGTTGTTCTGCAAATGCTGTCAACATAGTCGAAATTTCATCATCAAAATTACTTGAATCAGCTTTAATAGTCGGTATAGGAGTATTGGCGCCAGTCGGTAAGTGATAGCGTACAGAAGCCATTAAACGTTCACCACTTTTCATTTGGCTTGCTTTGGGCAAATATTGATTCAATAGGCTAGCCATATGCTCGTCACGTGCAGTAGATGATTTCCCTCCCATAACAACAGCGACAACAGAGCGCCCATCAAGACGCATTGAAGTTGCTAAATTAGAACCTGACATTTGTGTGTATCCTGTTTTAATTCCATCGACACCTTTCATTATTTTAACGAGTTTATTGTGGCTGTTAATTTTATGCCCACGGAAATTAAAACTTTTTGTTTTGAACAATTTATATTGTTTTGGAAAATGTTTACGTAAAGCTAATGACAAAGTCGCTATATCTCGTGCTGTAGAATAATTGTGCACATCCGGAAGTCCTGAAGCATTTGCGAAATGTGTATGTTTCATGCCAAGTTTACGAGCTTTTACAGTCATCATTTGAGCGAATTTTTTTTCACTACCTCCAAGATATTCTGCAATGGCAGCAGCAACATCATTTGCGGATCTTGTAATGAGTGCTTTAGCTGCTGATTCTGCAGAAATTGTTTGGCCTGCTTTAAACCCAATTTTTGTCGGTGGACGCATTGCTGCATAATGTGAAACGGGAATTGGTGTATTTGGTGTCACACGACGCATCTGCATAGCTTCAAAGAGTAAGTACAATGTCATCATCTTTGTTAAAGAAGCAGGATAACGTTTCAGTGTTGCATTGGCTTGAAATAGAGTTTTTCCCGTAGTAGCATCTATAACAATAGCCGCATACTTATCAGGATAGGCTCCTTGAGGTGTAGCTGATGCCCAACAGTAAGAAAAAGCTAACACAACAAAAGAAATTGCTATTGTTTTACAGTAGCGCATAATTTTTTGATAATTAATATACACTTGCAGTATCCTATTTCTCCATTTATCCTGAAAAACTTCTATAAAGCTTCCTTTTCTGTAATTTGTTGATGCAGTTTAGACGAATGGTATTACTAATTTGTTTACAGAAGTTATTTTATGAGTGAGTGATTGAAGTCTAACCATAGAGGGAATCTTTTTCTAATACATACAGGTATTGCAATAGTCATGAAAGAATTTAAAATTAATAAAAAATGTGCTGCATGGAAAACGATAATGGGACAGATCCTCATAATAAACTCTATAGCTCATATTATGCATAATGAAAAGGGCAAGAATTGGGATGAAGTTAGGCATGGTGCGGTTATAATACCTAAGGCTAGAGCAAAACTCGAAAAACCTAAATTATGTCGAGTTTTTTTGCTTAATGATGATTACACACCTATGGATTTTGTTGTTTTCGTTTTGAAGAACTTTTTTAAAAAAAGTTTCGAAGAGGCAACGCGAATAATGTTAAATGTTCATCACAGTGGGATAGGAGAATGTGGAACTTATACTTATGAAGTGGCTGAAATGAAAATATTACAAGTGAGGGAATGTGCACGTCAAAATGAACATCCGTTACAATGTGTAATGGAATGGAAGTGAGGAATTATGCCATCTTTTACACCTAGTCTTGAAGAGGTTTTGCATCGTGCATTAACAATTGCTACTCAAGCACGGCATGAATACGCAACATTAGAGCATCTTCTACTTGCGCTATTAGATGATGCCGATGCAAATTCCGTTATTCAGGCTTGCCAGGTAGATGTAGAGGAATTGCGAGAGCGCTTAACCAATTATCTTCGCTCAGAGTTAGATGAACAGATTAGAGCTGATGAGGATACAAAGCCTACAGCTTTTTTCCAGCGTGTTATCCAACGTGCGGTGATTCATGCACAATCAGCTGGAAAAGATGAAGTGTCGGGGGCAAATGTTCTTGTTGCAATTTTTTCTGAACGTGAAAGCCATGCAGCATATTTTCTTCAAGAAATGGGAATGACACGCTATGATGCTGTACGTTTTATTTCGCATGGTATCACACGTGATGATGGGTTATCCATGTTACTTGAAGGACTTGAAGAGCAATTAGATCAGCAGATTTCGGATAATGGTGAAAGAGGAACAAGTGCTTTAACGAATTATTGTGTTGACCTCAATTGTAAAGCACTTAATGGAAAAATTGATTTATTAATTGGCCGTGAAATAGAAATTTCACGCATGATTCAGATTTTATGTCGAAGGTCAAAAAACAATCCGCTTTTGGTTGGTGATCCTGGAGTGGGGAAAACCGCTATAATTGAGGGATTAGCAAAGCGCATTGTTGATGGGCAAGTGCCTGAAGTTTTATCAAATGCAACAATATTTTCTCTTGATATGGGGGGACTTGTTGCTGGTACACGTTATCGCGGTGATTTTGAAGAACGCTTAAAGCAAGTTATTAAAGAGTTTGAGCTGTATCCAGATGCTATTTTATTTATTGATGAAATTCATACCTTAATTGGAGCAGGAGCGACATTAGGGGGAAATATGGATGCAGCAAATCTTTTAAAACCTGTATTATCTTCTGGAACTATGCGATGTATTGGTTCGACGACTTACAGAGAATATCGCAAATTCTTTGAACAAGATCGTGCTTTAGAGCGTCGTTTTCAGAAGATTGATATTAATGAACCTTCTGTTACAGATGCGATTAAGATTTTGCAGGGGATGAAGCCTTACTTTGAAGATTTTCATCAGATTAAATATACAGATCAGGCGATGAAGGCATCCGTAGAATTATCTTCACGTTATATAATTGACCGTAGGTTACCTGACAAAGCAATTGATATTATTGATGAAAGTGGCGCAGCGCAAAAGCTTTTGCCACAAAAACAACGCAAGAAGAGTATAGGTGTTAAAGAAATTGAGGCTACTGTTGCTACAATTGCAAGAATTCCACCAAAAACAGTTTCTCGGAATGATCAGAAGATATTGAGTAAGCTTGAAAGAGAACTCAAACATGTTGTTTATGGGCAAGATCAGGCAATTTCCGTCTTAGTTTCATCCATAAAATTGGCGCGAGCAGGTTTACGCGAACCGGATAAACCAATAGGAAGTTATTTATTTTCAGGACCAACAGGTGTAGGAAAAACTGAAGTTGCAAAACAGCTTGCATCATCTTTAGGCATTGAATTATTGCGTTTTGATATGTCAGAATATATGGAACGGCATACGGTAGCACGTTTAATCGGAGCTCCTCCAGGTTATATAGGGTTTGATCAAGGAGGTCTTCTTACAGATGCTGTTGATCAGAAGCCTCACGCAGTCCTATTGCTAGATGAGATTGAGAAAGCACATCCAGAGTTATTTAATATTTTATTGCAGGTAATGGATTATGGTAGATTAACAGATCATAATGGTAAGAAAATTGATTTCCGCAATGTTATTTTGATTATGACAACCAATGCTGGTGCTTCAGATATGGCAAAATCAGCTATTGGATTTGGGAAGGTACATCGTGATGGTGAGGATATAGAAGCAATCAATCGGTTATTTACACCAGAGTTTCGTAATCGGTTAGATGCAATTATTCCGTTTGCACCTTTATCTCATTTAATCATCAAGCAGATAGTGCAAAAATTTATTTTTCAGCTTGAAGCACAATTAGCTGATAGGGGAATTTGTTTTGAATTAAGCCCTTCTGCAACTTTATGGCTTTCCAATAAGGGATACGATTCTCAGATGGGAGCACGCCCATTAGGGCGTGTTATACAAGAATATATTAAAAAGCCATTAGCTGATGAAATTTTATTTGGAAAGTTACGCAACGGTGGCATTGTTCGCGTATTGACACAAAAATCAAATGGCAAAAAAGAAAGCTTACAGTTAGAAATTTCATCTTCCGATATATCTGCAAGTTCAAAGAAAAGTAAAATGGAAAATTTTACAAAAAAACGTGTAGGAAAAAAAAGCACAACAACTTAAGAGTGTGTTATAAGGCTGCACGGATTTTCTTTGCATTCTCTTCAAGTATTTCTGTAGGCGTTATTATATTATTATGAGGGGTAAGTTCTATTCCCTCCATACGTGGTATAATATGGAAATGGAGGTGATAAACGGTTTGTTGACTAGCTGCTTCATTAAATTGCATGACAGTTATGCCATCTGCTTGAAAGGCTTTTTTGACGGCATTTGCAATTTTTTGAACAGCTTTAATAACAGGAAATAATGTTTCAGTATCTGCATCAAGTAAGTTTCTAGAGCCTTTTTTAGGAATGACCAGCGTATGACCTGGTGCCTGTGGCATGATATCCATAAATCCAATAACATCATCATCTTCGTAGACACGAACAGAAGGGATTTCATTGCGAATCAATTTAGCAAAAATATTGTTATTATCATAAGCTTGTTTCATACAAATATTTCCTTTTATTGTAAGTTTAAGATTTTAATTAAAAACGAAAAAATACAAATTTTATCAGAGTGTAAGACAAAGAAGTATTTTGACTTTAGTTATATTTAGGATGGTGCACTGTATTATATAAAGGCTTAGATTTCTATGATGGCTTCAACTTCTACAGGAACATCCATAGGAAGAGAGGCAACACCAATAGCAGAACGGGCGTGTTTTCCAATTTCACCAAGAATATTGACGAATAAATTAGAAGCTCCATTGGCAACAAAAGGAATATCGGTAAAATGAGAATCTACAGCCACAAAAACAGTAATTTTTACCACACGTTTTATTTTATTTAAGTCACCCAGAGTTGCCTTGAGTTGAGCGAGAATATTGAGAGCGCAAGCTTCGGATGCTTTTTGGGCTTGTTCGGTATTCACAGTTGCACCAACTTTACCGATGGCTATTGGTTTTCCATTAATAAGAGGGAGTTGTCCAGAAATAAAGAGTTGATTGCCACTTTGTGAAGTGGTGATGTAATTGGCAAGGGGGGAGATTACTTCAGGAAGAGTGATTCCGAATTTCTCTAAGTTTTTTTCAATCATATTGGTCATAATTTAAACTCCATAGCTGCTCTATAATACATTCATTGTATAATCTATTTTTTGATTTAAGGAAATGTGTGGTTAATTGAGAAATTAGCCTTTTTTGCCTTATTGTATGATGTTATGCAACGGGGATAAAGTTTGGAATTTGGGAATGATTAGATCATTATTTATAATAATTTTATATATTGTTTTTTTATGTACAGCGAGAGCTGAAGAGCCTATTTTTATTGTGCCTCATCGAGCAATTTATGATTTTCATCTCGATAGCGTTTCTCATGACATGACAATTTCTGCGATGTCAGGGCGAATGGTTTACGAGCTTACTGGTTCGGCATGCCAAGGCTATAGCACACGTTTTCGTTTTATTAGTCGTGTTCACATTGAAGATATGCCGGTACGTTTAACGGATCAACAGACGACGAGTTATGAAACAGGAGATAGCCGTACATTTCGTTTTAATATTACAGATCAAGAGGGAGAAGAGGTTGCGCATCGTGCTGAGGGGGTCGCGGAGCGTACTCAAGATGGTATTACAGTTACCTTAAAAAAGCCAAAGGAAAAAGAGTATAAGCTTGCAATGGCTGAATTTCCAATGATGCAACTAAAAAATATTATCCGCCATGCAAAAGCAGGGCATCATTTTTACAATGCTACTGTATTTGATGGGACAAATAAAGCAGATAAAGTTATAAAAGAAAGTATCATCATAGGGGAAAAGAAGGCGCTTTTATCTGATAGCAAAACGGAAAAAGTGAGAAAATTGGATGAAGACGAATATTGGCCTGTTACAATTTCTTATTTTGATGATGGAGAAAATAAAGATGGTTTGCCGGTTTATCGTAGCAGTTTTCTCTTAAATGAGAATGGTATCATGCGTGATCTTCATATAGATTATGGAACTTTTTCAGTGCGTGCAAAATTGAACAGTCTCGAATTCTTGGAACTTGGAAAAGATCTTAATCAATGTGAAAATGCAAATATTAAATGATTAAAGAAAATGACTTGAAAAAGAATCAAATATTAGTATGTTTGCGCTATTCCACACGCGGAGTTTGGGTGTTTGCAAATAATTTGTGAGAAAATTCTAGCAAGCATCCGCCGGTAGTAGGTTTTCCTGCTTTTTCCGCGGAGGTTGAACCGGAAAGGATAAGATTTATGGCACTACCCGATTTTACTATGCACCAGCTTTTAGAAGCAGGTGTTCATTTTGGTCACCAGACTCATCGTTGGAATCCCAAAATGACTCCCTATATTTATGGTCAGCGTAATAATATCCATATTATTGACCTTGCTCAGACCGTTCCGCTTTTACACCAAGCGCTTAAACTTGTTTCAGATACTGTTGCGCGTGGTGGTCGTATTCTCTTTGTTGGTACGAAACGGCAAGCATCTGACATTATCGCTGATGCGGCGAATCGTTCTGCCCAGTATTACGTTAATGCACGCTGGCTTGGCGGCATGCTCACAAACTGGAAAACGATTTCCAATTCGATACATCGTTTGCGAAAGCTTGACAAAATTCTTGCTGCTGAGGCGCAAGGTTTTACCAAAAAAGAACGTTTAAATCTTGAACGTGACCGTGAAAAGCTTAATCGTGCGCTTGGTGGTATTAAAGATATGGGATCTGTTCCAGATCTTATATTTGTCATCGATACGAATAAAGAAAATATTGCCCTTCAGGAAGCAAAACGTTTAGGCATTCCTGTTATTGCTATTATTGATACAAATTGCGATCCTGATGATGTAACGCATCCGATACCAGGTAATGATGATGCTTCACGTGCAATTTCTCTTTATTGCGATCTTTTTGCTCGTGCCGCCCTTGATGGTATTGCACGCCAGCAAGGAGCAATGGGTATCGATTTAGGAGCTCAAGTTGATGCGCCTGTGGAGCCTATTTTGGAAGAAAATGCGGTTGCAGAAGTTTCTGAATAATATAAAACGCCTAATTAAGGTACTTTTATTGTCTAAAGAAGAAGTTATAGGCGTGCAGAGGGGTTTTGCACGCTTTCACTATTACAAAATAAAGAGGCAAATATGAGCATTACTGCTGCACAAGTAAAAGAACTTCGAGAACTATCTGGCGCTGGTATGATGGACTGTAAAGCCGCTCTAGCTGAAACCAGTGGTGATATGGAAGCTGCTGTTGATTGGCTTCGTAAAAAAGGAATAGCTAAAGCAGATAAAAAGGCCGGTCGTACAGCGGCTGAAGGATTAATCGGAGTCGTATCAAAAGATTTAAATGCGGTTTTGGTTGAGATTAATTCTGAAACAGATTTTGTTGCACGCAATGCCGGATTCCAAGATATCGTGCGCAATGTAGCAACTGCTGCTTTAGATACGCCAGGTGATGTTGAATCTGTTTCTGTTTCTCTTTATCCAGGTTCTGAGAAGACTGTAGAGCTTACGATTAAAGATGCAATTGGTACAATTGGCGAAAATATGACATTTCGTCGTTCCGCTAAATTGTCTGTTGAGAATGGTGTTGTTGCGACTTATATACACAATAGTGTAGCTGATGGTCTTGGTAAGCTTGGTGTTTTGGTTGCGATTGAAACAACAGGAAATAAAGGGGCTGCTCTTGCTTTTGGTCGGCAGGTTGCGATGCATATTGCAGCAACCAATCCCTTAGCGCTTACAGCACAAGATGTTGATGCTGCTGCTGTTGAACGTGAAAAAGCAATTTTTTCAGATCAAGCACGTCAGTCTGGAAAGCCTGAAAATATCATTGAAAAAATGGTAGAAGGACGTATGCGTAAGTTTTTTGAAGAGGTTGTTTTGCTTTCTCAAGCTTTCGTTATGAATCCTGATATGACTGTTGAGGCAGCTTTAAAGGATGCTGAAAAATCAATTGGCGCACCAGCAAAAATTACAGGCTTTATTCGTTTTGCATTGGGTGAAGGTGTGGAAAAAGAGGAGTCTGATTTTGCTGCAGAGGTTGCTGCTGCTGTAAAAGGCTAGTTATTGCAAACTCTTGATCAGAGATTTAAAATCATATCGTTGGTTGTAGAATCTCTGATGGGAGCAATGTAATTGTTGAGAGGGCGTCACGTGAAAAAAGTGGTGCCCTTCGTGATGTCAAAAGCAAAAAGTCAATGTGCTTTTGGGGAGATTATTAATGGCATTAGCACTTCCGTATAAACGTATTCTTTTAAAGGCTTCTGGTGAAGCTCTTATGGGGGGGCAGAGTTTTGGCATTGATGTTTCTGTTGTAGACCGTATTGCCGCTGATATTGCAGAAGTGCGCACAATGGGGGTAGAAGTTGCGGTTGTTATCGGTGGGGGAAATATTTTTCGTGGCGTTGCTGTTGCTTCGCGTGGTGGGGACCGAGTGACAGGGGATCATATGGGAATGCTTGCAACTGCTATTAACTCTTTAGCATTGCGAACATCTTTGACAAAATTAGGGGTTGAAACTGTTGTACTCTCTGCGATTGCTATGCCACAAATTTGTGAAAGTTTCTCGCAACGTAAAGCAATAGCTTATATGAATCAGGGAAAAGTTGTTATTTTTGCGGGTGGTACAGGAAACCCATTTTTTACCACTGATTCTGCTGCTACTTTACGTGCAGCAGAGATTGGTGCGGATGTCCTTCTTAAAGGAACACAAGTTGATGGTATTTATTCAGCAGATCCAAAGATAGACCCTACGGCTAAGCGTTTTGACCAATTAACACATGTTGAAGTTTTACAATGGGGGTTATCTGTTATGGATTCAACGGCGGTCACTTTAGCACGTGAGAACAATGTACCGATTATTGTGTATTCCATTCATGAAAAAGGCGGTTTGGCTAAGGTCTTGAATGGAACAGGACGCTTTACAATAGTATCGGAATAAGGGTAAGCTTCAAAGGACAATTGAAGGAGACAGAAATATGAATGTTACATCAATTATGGATGATCTGAAACGTCGCATGGATGGTGCTATTGCGGCTTTTAAACATGAATTAGGTGGTTTGCGGACTGGACGTGCATCGGCCAGTTTATTAGAACCGTTGACCGTTGAATCTTATGGTTCTGTTGTGCACATAAATCAGGTTGCTAATATTTCTGTTCCCGAACCTCGGATGCTTTCTGTTTCTGTATGGGATAAAACGATGGTAGGAGCTGTAGAGCGCGCTATTCGCGATTCTGGTCTTGGTTTAAATCCCATAACTGATGGTACGAATTTACGTATTCCTTTGCCTGAGTTGAATGAAGAGCGCCGTAAAGAACTTGTAAAAATTGCACATCACTATGCAGAGCAAGCGCGTGTTGCTACACGTCATGTTCGTCGGGATGGTATGGACAATTTGAAAAAGTTAGAAAAAGATGGTGAAATTGGACAAGATGAAGCCCATAGTTTGTCTGAAAAAGTTCAAAAACTCACAGATGAAACGATTGCTGATATTGATAAAATTTTAGCCGTAAAAGAATCTGAAATTATGCACGTTTAAGACGGTTTTGTCGCTAGAGAAAGATGTTATACTTCCAGCCTGTAAATTGTTTCTATGGATAATAGTAGGAAGTAGAGTGCTCTGTGATAGCAAGGTGTGATGCAGGAAGGTATTTTATCGTTTTATCATCTTGATATGGGAGGGATTGATTTGAAAGGGCAGATGTTTTTATTTTTTAATCTGCATGGTAAATCAAGCTCTTTGCAGGAAGACACTATTGAGCAGCATGGTGAGGGCTTTTAGTTTAGCATGTCTTTGTTAAACTACATAATGAAAGTATTATTAGAAATTATTCAAATATTCTAAGATGAGGGTTGGGGAAAGAATATAACGCAAAAAATAAGCCTAACCTTTCTCTTATTTTCCCATTATAAAACATGTGAGTATAATCGATCAAGCAGATGTTATGTGGCGTAATTCGTTTTTCAATGACGAATAGTTGATAGAGAAGTGTTGTTATACGAAAGCTATATTAGTTAATTCATATGGGAGATAGATAGCTGCTTTTTCATTTTATATTTGAGAAAATATTAAAAAAAATATTTTAGGATTAATCCTGACGGAGATTTTTGAAGTTGGTTTCATTGATTATTGGTCTCAAAAGCGCTATCTTTGTAGACTGAATTATTTATGATAAATTATAAGAGAAATTTATACAAGTATGAAATAAAAATACTGCGTAGGGAAGTTTTTCTTGCGTCAATTTTAGAGCTTGTATTTTCTATTTTTATTGTTTGGATGTTGTTTTGTCTAATTTGGTTTATCGTGTTCTGACAGCTTTTGTGTTTGGCGTTATTGCGTTGTATCTAACATGGTTGGGAGGAATCTTCTTTTTTTTATTTGTATGGTGTATTGGCGGTTTTGTTCTTTATGAGTGGATGAGTATTACTAAAGAGAAATGGTGTATTTTACAAAAAATATTAGCAAGTACCTTTTATTTGATCTTTGGCTTTTTTTTAGTGTTGAGTGTATCTGCTTCATTGATTTTTTGTGTTTTAATCGTTTTGGCTGCGGTGTTGGCTATTATATCTATAAAAAAGAGTGGTTGGGTTTTTTGTGGTTTTTTATATGCATCTTTTCCTGTTGTTGCTTTATGCTTTCTACGGGATCATGAAATGTTGGGGTTCCAAGTTGTTATTTTCTTATTTACGATAGTGTGGGGAACAGATATTGGTGGGTATTTTATCGGACGTGCATTAGGGGGACCTAAATTAGCACCACAATTTTCTCCTAATAAAACATGGTCAGGAGCACTTGGTGGTACATTTGTCGGAGTTTTCGGTGGTATATGGGTTTCTTTTGGATTTTTTGATATAAATTTAGCAAGTTTTTTTGTGCCACTTCTTACACTTGTTTTGTCAATTGTTTCACAATTGAGTGATTTAGGGCAATCATGGCTCAAAAGACGGTTTTCTGTTAAAGATTCTAGTTCTTTATTGCCTGGACATGGTGGTTTTATGGATCGTATAGATGGATTGGTAGGGGCAGCTTTTCTTCTTTATTTAATTGGTTCATTTATGTCTGATATGGATGCACCTTTTAATCTTTTTAGTATGATCTAATTGGGAGAAGGTAGTTTGGGACTTTTAAATTATATCGTCACTATGGGTGATTTTCTTTTAAGAAGTTTGAGTATTCTTTTCATCATTATGATTATCATTTTTGTGCACGAATTTGGGCATTATCTCATTGGTCGGTGGTGTGGTATTAAGGCGTTAGTTTTTTCGCTTGGATTTGGGCCAGAAATAGCGAGTTATACAGATAAGCATGGCACGAAGTGGCGCTTAGCACTTATCCCCGTAGGAGGGTATGTAAAGTTTGTTGGGGATGAGGAAAAAATCGATATGGTATCATCCCAATCATCTCTGATTGTTGATGGTTCATTTGCTAGTGCGCATGCTTGGAAAAAAGCAGCAACTGTTTTTGCCGGTCCTTTTTTCAATGCCCTTTTTACTGTTGTTATTCTAACATTTTTTTTCTTTATCTATGGTCGTGTAGCCATTGAGCCCGTTGTTGGTTCTTTGGTAAAAGATAGCCCTGCTCTTCAGTCCGGTTTGGAGTTAGGTGATCGTTTTGTTGAAATGGATGGACGACGGGTTGAAAGTTTTGAAGATTTGATGAATTATGTAGCTTTTCACGAAAGAGAACCCATAGAGTTTAAAATAGAACGCATGGGGCGATTCTTTACAACGGTGATTACCCCGGAAATCGTTGAGCGAGATGATGGATTTGGTAATCGAACACGAAGTGCTATGATAGGTGTAGGTGTTCCTATTGATTTAAATAATCCTGCACATTTAGATCCAACTTATATAAAACATATTCGCTATGGTTTTGTAACAGCTGTAAGAGAAGCGTCAGATCGTACTGTGTTTATCGTCACTCAAACCGTTCTTTTTATGAGTCGTTTAATAGGAGGAAAAGAGGACCGTTGTCGGCTAAGTGGACCTTCTAAAACCGTTAAAATTGCTTGGAAAGTGAGCGAGACAGGTTTTGTTTCTTTGTTGAATTTGGCAGCTTTTCTTTCAATAAGTGTTGGGCTTATTAACCTTTTTCCGATTCTACCGCTTGATGGTGGGCATCTTTTATTGCATGTCATTGAGGTCATTACTAGGAGGAAAATATCTGCTAAAATTCAGGGAATTATTTTTCGTTTAGGTTTTTCCATTCTTCTCCTTTTTATGATCTTTGTCTTTTTTAATGATTATTTTTGTTGGTTTAGCTAATTAAATTATGGAAAACGCTTTATAAATTGAGTAATAATAGCGAAAACAAATTGAAGGTTGTTTACTATGTCTGCAAAATGTTGTGGCGTCGTACATTATAATGAGTAATTAAGGAATGAAAAGTCTCGCTGTAAAAAGGTTGTTATGGCAGTTAGCTTTTTAAGGCATCATGTCCAAGGAACAAGAGTAAGGTAAAAAAGCCAATGACTACAAATTCAAAGTTTTTAAATGCAGCATCTGTATTGGTGTTAAAGATGGGGATGATTGCCCCAGCAACGGTTTTTATGTCAATTGCTGCGGTTGGAGAAATGCAAGCGTCTGTAGTCCGTTCTATTGAGGTTCGTGGGAATAAGTTTGTAAGTTCTCAGGCGATTCGAGACAATATGGGGATTAAGGCTGGACAAGGGGTTTCCAGTGCTGATGTTGATAATGCTGTGAAGAATCTTTTCGAATTGGGTTTATTTTATGATGTTAAAATAAATCCGGTAGGTGATAAATTGGTTGTATTCGTAAAAGAATATGAGGTTGTCAATCAGATATTGTTTCAGGGAAATAAATCTTTTAAAGACCCAGATCTTAAGCGGTTTATTTCTTTAAAACCGAATGAGCCTTTTAATTCTGCTAAGCTTTCTGCTGATATAAATACAATTCGTGAAGCTTATAAAACTCTTGGTCGTAATAATATCACTGTCAACGTTCAAACGATTAACCTTGGAAAAGGGCGGGTTAATGTAGTATTTAATGTTGTTGAAGGGCAAAAAACAAAGATTGGTGATATCACTTTTAAGGGGAATAGTGTCTTTGGAAGTCGTCGTTTGCGTGATGTGATTTCAACAAAAACTTCAGGAATTTTTTCGAAGTTATTGGGAGGTGATGTTTACAGTGAAGAGCGTCTCGCTGCTGATGAAGAAGCTTTACGTCGCTTTTATTATAATCGTGGTTATGCAGATTTTCGTGTAGTCTCTTCTAAAGCGACTTTTGATGCAGCAAGCAATACATATAAAATTTCTTTCGTTCTTGATGAGGGTGTGCGCTATAAAATTAGTGATATTCAGGTTGAAAGTGATGTTGATGGAATTGACGTTCAATCTGTGAAAAGGGTGCTTAAAACCCAGCCAGGTGATGTTTATAGCGCAGAAGATATTGAACAGTCTGTTGCAATTATTAATAATAAGGTTGCTGATTCGGGATATGCTTTTGCTAAAGTTGAGCCGCGGGGAAATCGTAATTTAGCAAATCATACAATTTCAATTTTATATAATATTGAACAGGGTACACGTGCTTATATTCAGCGTATTGATATACGTGGCAATGAGAAAACGCGTGATTACGTCATTCGCCGTGAGATTGATTTAAACGAAGGGGATGCTTACAATCAAACTTTATTACAGCGGGCAAAACGTCGTCTAGAAAGTTTAGGTTTCTTCAAAGCCGTTAATATTTCAATGGTGCCCACAGATCAATCTGACCAAGTTATTTTGGTAATAGATGTCGTTGAAGCTTCAACAGGAGATCTCTCTCTTTCTGGAGGATATACAACAGGGGGAACAAGTCCTGGTATGTCACTTGAAGTTTCTGTTACCGAACGTAATCTTGGGGGACGTGGTCAATATGTTCGTTTAGGATTAGGTGCGGGGCAAGAAAAATCTCGTAATTATAATTTATCATTTGTTGATCCTTATTTCTTAGGGTATCGTTTATCTGCTGGCGTTGATGTTTTTCGTAGTACTTACCGTGCTGATAAGGCCTATGATGTACGACAGACAGGTGGATCGCTACGGTTTTCATTACCTATTAATAATCAATTATCTGCTAATGTAGCTTATTCTTATGTACAGGAAGAATATGATTTTGGCGGAGAGTACGATTTTGACAAAGAGAGTGACGTAATAGAATTATATGGGAAATATTCTGGTGCGATTGTTCAAGCTGCAAAACAAAGCCCTTGGAAACGTTCATCAATTAGTTATGGTTTCACCTATAATACGATTGATGATATGAGATCCCCCCATGATGGATGGTACGTGCATCTTCTTCAGGAATATGCAGGGCTTGGTGGAAGTGCAAAGTTCTTGAAGACCACGGGTAAGGCGATGATGTACAAGACTCTTTCTGACCAGAAGGATATTGTTGGTTTGCTTTCCTTTGGGGGTGGTTATATCCACGGAATGGGCCGAGATGGTGTTCGTATTTTCGATATGTTTAAAGCGAATACTGATATGATTCGAGGGTTCAAATATAATGGAATAGGTCCGCGTCAGGTTTCCAGTAAGGGTGAGGTTTATTTCTTGGGGGGAACAACATATATGAATGCGACTGCTGAAGTACAGTTTCCTATCCCTGTTGTGCCTGAAGGGTTCGGGTTGCGCGGTGCTTTATTTGCGGATATTGCCACGCTTTATGGCAATAATTATAAAGCCGTTTTTAAGGGTGAACCGTCTGTTACCAATACCAAAAGTGCTTGGCGTTCATCTGCAGGTGTGAGTTTGATGTGGGATTCTCCGTTTGGTCCTTTGCGTTTTGATTATGCTTGGCCAATAACGAAGCAGGAAGGTGATCGTTTGCAACAATTGAATTTTGGTATTTCTACGAAGTTCTGATTTGAGTGATTTTAAGAAGGAAAAACTTGAAGAGAATAGCTTAAGCTGGGAGAGAAAGTGTTTTGATGGCGGATACATTTTTTTTTACGCCGTCCCGGCAATTGACAGTTGCAAATGTTGCTGAGTTGACGGGTGCAAAGCTTCTTAATCCAGAGTTTTCTCATAAAGTTATCAATACTCTTTCTTCACTTGAGAGTGCTGTGGAAGGTTCTCTTGTTTTTGTAGAGCATCGGAAGTTTTCTGATGCTTTACTGGACAGTTCCGCTGTTGCTGTTTTTTGTACGAATGAGATTGTTTTTAAAGTTCCCGAAACTATGGCAATTTTGGTAACATCCACACCACAGCGTGACTTTGCTCAGATTGGTCGTATTTTGTTTCCAGATTCTGTCAAGCCAATGCCTTGGTTAGGATCGAAGGGGATTTCATCGCATGCGCATATTCATCCAACGGCTAAGTTGGCACATGATGTGTGTATTGAAGCGGGAGCTGTTATTGGTAGAAATGTTGAGATTGGTGCAGGAACTCTCATTTCATCCACAGCTGTTATCGGTGAAAATTGCCGTATTGGATGTGACTGCTATATTGCTCCTAAGGTAACAGTTCAGTGTTCTATAATAGGTGATAAGGTTCAGCTTTATCCTGGTGTTTGTATTGGGCAAGATGGTTTTGGTTATGTTGGGGGCGTTTCTGGAATCGAGAAAATTCCACAGCTTGGTCGCGTTATTATTGAGGATGGTGTAGAAGTTGGTGCGAACACGACAATTGATCGTGGGACATTTCAAGATACTGTTATTGGTGAAGGAAGCAAGATTGATAATCTTGTACAAATTGCCCACAATGTAAAAATTGGCCGCTATTGTCTTATTGCTGCTCAATGTGGCGTTGCGGGAAGTACATCGATAGGGGATATGTCTCAGCTTGGCGGGGGTGTTGGAGTAGCCGATCACATCATAATAGGTAAATGTGTTCAGATTGCTGCTCGTAGTGGTGTTATGAATGACATTCCGGATGGCGAAAAATGGGGAGGTAGTCCAGCGCGACCATTTAAACAATGGTTTCGTGAAGTAGCGACGTTGCGCAGTATGGGAAAAGTTAAAAAGGAGAAACGCTGATATGATCAGCAGTGAAAAGACTAAAAACTTAGAGGCTGTCGATATTGAAAAACTATTATCAATATTACCGCACCGTTATCCGTTTTTATTAATCGATCGTATAGTTGATATTGATGGTGAACAAGGAGCTATTGGTATTAAAAATATAACGATTAATGAGCCGCATTTTACGGGACATTTTCCCGCAAAGCCTGTTATGCCTGGAGTTTTGATTTTAGAAGCTATGGCACAAACGGCAGGAGCAATAGCACTTTTAAATTTAGGCAATAAGCAAACAAATTTAGTTTACCTTATGACGGTTGATAATGCGAAATTTCGTAAGCCGGTTATACCTGGTGATCAGCTCAAGATTCATGTTCAGCTTTTGAAAAAAAGATCTGGTATGAGACGTTTTTCGTGCGTTGCAAAAGTAGAAGATGTCCGCGTCGCTGAAGCAGAAATTGCTGCGATGATTGTCGAAGAAGAATAAACGATATTTGATGGGAATTTAAAAATGTCCGGTACAAAAATCCATCCAACTGCTCTTGTGGAGAAGGGAGCGCAGCTTGGTGAGAATGTACAAGTTGGACCGTTTTGTCATATTAGTTCAGATGCTGTTATTGGTGATGGATGCAGTTTGATGAGTCATGTTGTGATAATGGGGAAGACAACGTTAGGAGCCAAGAGTAAAGTATTTTCTCATGCAGTTTTGGGGGGAGATCCGCAAAATAATAAACATAAGGGAGAGGCTACGACTCTTTCGATTGGTAAAAACTGTACGATTCGTGAAGGCGTAACAATGCATAGGGGTTCCGATTCAAGTGTAGGAATGACAGTTGTTGGTGATAATTGCCAATTTTTTTGTTATGCGCATATCGCTCATGATTGTCATGTAGGGAATCATGTAACATTCGCAAATAATGCGATGATAGCTGGTCATGTTATTATTGGTGATTATGTGATTATTGGTGGGGGTGCTGCTGTGCATCAATTTGTTCGTGTTGGGCATCATGCATTTATTGGTGGTGTATCGGCATTGGTTGGTGATCTCATTCCCTATGGAACAGCTGTTGGGGTACAGGCAAAACTTGCTGGCCTCAATATTATTGGCATGAAGCGTGCAGGACTTGAGCGTCAAGATATTCATGCACTCCGTCATGCGGTTGCCATGCTTTTTGATCATAGCAAACCATTTAAAGAGCGTGTCAGTGATGTTGCTTCTTTCTATTCTTCTTCTCAGTCTGTTCTTGATATAGTTAATTTTATTAAGGAAGAAGGAAAACGTTTTTATTGTACACCAAAATTTGAAGGTGATAGAATAAAAGAATATAAGGATTAAAAATGCCTATTTGGGGAGCCAGAGGTTTTCTTTCCGGCCGTACTGCTATTATAGCAGGAAATGGTGTTCTGCCGATTACTGTTGCGCAGGCTCTTGAGAAGAATGGAGAGAATCCTTTTCTTGTGCTTTTGCGTGGTGAGGCAGATTCTGTTCTTTCTCGCTATGAGCATTGCGAGCTATCAATTGTAGAGTTAGCGCGACTCATTAAAATCTTAAAAGAGGCTAGAGTTTATAATGTTGTTTTGGCAGGTGGTGTGAAAAAGCGCCCACTTCTTAAACAATTGCGACTGGACTGGACAACATTTTTAGCTCTTCCTAAGTTAATCGGAGCTTTGAAGAGAGGGGATGATGCGTTATTAAAAGCTTTTATACGGATTATTGAAACGTATGGTTTTCGTGTTGTTGGTGCTCACGAGATAGTCGCAGATCTTTTAGCTCCTATGGAGTTTGATTTAACAGTGCGGCGTGCTACGCAAAAAGAGAAAAAAGATATTTTTTTAGCAGCAGAAGCAGCAAAGCTTTTAGGTCAATTAGATATCGGGCAAGCCGTTGTTGTTGTCCAAGGAAGGGTGGTTGCACTGGAGGGCGCTGAGGGAACTGATAATATGTTATGGCGTGTTTGTGAAATGCGAGAAAGAGGGCAAATTCCCCTTAAAGGTGGCGTTCTTGTAAAATGTGCAAAACCACAACAGGATAATCGCGTTGATTTACCATCAATTGGGCCCGCGACAATAATGAATATTGCAAAAAGTGGTTTATCTGGTGTTGCAGTGGAGGCAAATAGAAGTCTAATATTATCGGTGAAAACAACAATAGAAAAAGCCAATAAATATTCTCTATTTATAGAGACATTTGAAAAGTTTGCTCATGAATAATTGTTTCTTAAAGATTGCTGTGGTTTCAGGGGAGGAATCTGGTGATTTACTTGCGTCCGATTTAATTTCTTGTTTATCACAACAAACAGGATGCAATATTCATTTGATTGGTGTTGGGGGGAGGCATTTAAAGGCATTAGGTTTAAAAAGCTTTTTTGATTCCCATGATATTGCTTTAATAGGTTTAAAGGAGGTGTTGAAAAAACTACCATTATTGTTGCTACATATTCGCAATTTATCCAAATTTATTGCACAAGAACAACCTGATTGCCTCATTATTATTGATAGTCCTGATTTCACGCATCGTGTTGCAAAAAAGGTGCGCGTTTTAGCGCCTTCTATTCCTATCATTAAATATGTTGCACCAACCGTTTGGGCATGGCGTCCAGAGCGCGCTAAAGCTATGCGCAAGTTTGTTGACCATGTTTTAGCGGTTTTTCCTTTTGAAGAAAAGATTATGCAAGATTTGGGTGGTCCTCCCACGACTTATGTTGGACATCGTCTTTTGACATATCCTCCCCTTTTGATAGTTCAGTCAGAAAAAAAATGCCAATTAGAACAAAGAAATTTGAGCGATACACAAACATCATCGTCTACATTAGTTATTTTGCCAGGATCACGCAATTTAGAAATTCGTTCTTTAATGCCTATTTTTCGAGAAACAGTAGAGATTCTTGTACAACGTATTCCTCATTTACGTATTATTTTACCAACATTACCACGTTTAGCGGATAAAATTCGTGATTTTGTACAAGGCTGGAAAAGCAAAGTGGAAATTGTAGTTGGTGAAGATGCAAAATGGCGTGCTTTTGCACAAGCAGATGTTGCACTTGCAGCATCTGGAACGGTTTCACTTGAATTAGCATTAGCTAAAATTCCAACAGTCCTTTGCTATAAACTTGATCGTTTTTCTAAATTCTTTATTTTCCCTAAAATAATTTTATGGAGTGCAGCTCTTCCCAATATTATTTCTGATAAGCCTATTGTACCGGAATATTTTGATGAATTTTTACGCCCAGGTATGTTAGCAAGACAAGTAGAACAACTTTTGTTTAATCCTTTAATACGACAGGCACAACTCGATGCCTTTGAGATGGTAGAACAGAAAATGAAAACTGAAGTACCATCGGGGGTTGTTAGCGCACAAATAATTATCACTCTTTTAAAAAGCAGGAATAAAATTGTATAAATAAAGCAATATGTTAATGATTAATATTTAATTTTAGCAAGAAAATTACAAGCACGTTGGCTTTTAGGATTAGTAAAAAATTCTTCAGAGGCTGTATCTTCAACAATTTTTCCATTTTCTAGAAAGAGTATTCTTTCTGAGACTTTACGTGCGAAGCCCATTTCATGGGTAACACAAAGCATTGCGATCCCTGTATCGGCCAATCGAGCCATCACGTCTAAAACTTCTCCCACACTTTCTGGATCAAGAGCAGAGGTTGGTTCATCAAAAAGCATGACTTCAGGTTCCATACAAAGTGCACGGGCAATTGCAACACGTTGCTGTTGCCCACCAGAAAGTTGTAAAGGATATTTTTCACAGTGTTTTTCAATACCAACATGCGTTAAGTAGCGAATTGCCCGTTCTTGTGCTTGTTGTTTGGAAAGTCCTTGAACTGTCATAGGTGCTAAAATACAATTTTGTATAACGCTCATGTGGGGAAATAAATTAAAGTTCTGAAAGACCATTCCTATCTTACGAAGAACATTTTTTTGCTGTTGTATAGGAGCGGTATGGATATCAACATTATGGATACAGATTGAACCCTTTTGTGCTTGTTCTAATTGATTAATACAACGGATTAACGTTGATTTTCCTGATCCCGATGGTCCACAAATAACGATATGTTCACCAGCTTGAACATTAAAGTTGATATCATGTAGGACCTGAAAGTTTCCATACCATTTATTTAGATTTCGAATAGAGATCACAGGGTTTTTACAGGGAGAGATCGATTTATTATTTTTCAAATTCATCTTATTTTATTCTTTCATTGATGAATAACTTGATTAATTCAACATTTTTGTTTGTAAAGTTTTTTATGATCATTTTATTTACCGTAAATATCGAGTGAGGCGCTGTTCGATAAAAACAATAAAACGATGAATGAGTTCAACGATAAAGAGATAGATAAGAGCAGCCCAAACGTAAACTTGAAAATCGAAAGTCCGTGAATAAGTGAGTTTAGCAACCCCCATTAAATCATAAACAGTAATAAGTGAGGCAAGAGCACTGGATTTAATCATTAAAGTCAACTCATTTCCTAGGGGGCGTAATGCTACAATCATTGCTTGTGGAAGAATAACTCTAAAAAATGTGACAGAGTTGCTTAGACCTAAAGCTTTTGATGCTTCACGTTGCCCAGTTGTTACGGATAGAAAACTTCCTTTAAAGATCTCAGATTGATAGGCAGCAGAATTGAGAGTAAAAATAAAAAGACAACAATACCACGCGTTTTTAAAAAACCACCACAAACCAACCTGCTGCCAGAAGTCATTCATTGAACCAAGTCCATAATAAAAAAGGAAGAGTTGAACTAATAAAGGAGAGCCACGGAAAAAATAGACATAAGCATTTGCACAATACTGTAAAAATGTATTTTTTGATAAACGTGCAAAAGCGATAAGCATACCAAGAAAAAAACCAAGAGAACAAGAAATAGAAACAAGCTCAACAGTAACAATAAAGCCATTAATAAATTTTGGTCCATAATGGCTTAAAAGATCAGGATTGAAAAGGAAATAAAGCCACTCAGGAATCATTGACGTAGCACCTTTTTATCGCCTATTTGAGTGTATGTTTCCAAATGGCGTAAGATTGCAGTAAAAACCGCTGAAAATAACAAATAGAGTAAGCATGCTACAAGATAAAATAGCATGGGTTTATTGGTAGCAGCGACAGCTAAGTTCGTTTGTCGCATGAGGTCAACAAGTGCGATGGTTGAAACAAGGGATGTATCTTTCAGTAAAGTAAGCCAATTATTAGAAAGTCCTGGCAAGGCATTTCGGATGAGCTGAGGGAAGACAATACGAAAAAATGTGGTTGACCGTGAAAGGCCTAAAGCTTTAGCCGCTTCATATTGGCCTTTATCAAAAATATTAAATGCTCCAAGCCAAACTTCACAAGAAAAAGCTGCAAGAACCATACTAAGCGCAAGAACACCAGCAACAAAAGCATTGATACTGAACATGATTTCAAAATTAAAATAGTCCAAGACATTTTGAATAAGGCTTTGTAACCCGTAGTAAACTAAAAACAAAGTTAAAAGCTCTGGTAGTCCACGAAATACCGTTGAAAAGAGGCGTGCCATCGCTTTGGCCATCTTAATATTGGATCGAATCATCACTGCATTTAGAAGACCTAGAGGAAGTCCTAGAAGTCCACAACATAATGCCAATGACAATGTCATTCCTGCACTAGAAAGTATAACCGCTCCCCATCCACCATTGCTAAATGATAGCAATGCTAAATTTTCAATCATTCTTGTGTTCCTCATGAAAGAGTTAGATAATATTTTTTAGAAATAACTAGCGGGTTTTATTTAAACATCATATTGATATTTAATAGATATCACTTGTAAAATATTTTCTCATAATTTTCTCATAAGTTCCATCTAAACGGATTTCTTTTAGCGCCTTATTGAACTTATTTTTAAGATCATTATTATTTTGACGCAGTGCAATTGCAACAGGAAATTTTGTTTCTTCTAGAGTTCCTAGGAGGAGACAGCAATCTTTTCCTTCATTTTTAAGCCAATTTAATGCTTGTAATTTATCAACAATAATCACATCAAGTCGATGATTTAAAAGGTCACGATTCACTTCTATTGTGGAAGGGTAGAGTTTAATTTTCACCTCTTCAGAAGCATAATGATCTTCTGCATAGAAAGCTTGTGTTGTATTTGATTGTACACCAAGATTTTTACCTCTAAAGTCTTGTGTTGAGATTTCTTTAATTCCCGAAGCTTTGGTAACAATAACAGCCAGTGCTGTATCGTAGTAAGGATCTGTGAAGTCAATTTTTTGTAAGCGCTCTTGTGTAAGAGAGAGGGAGGCAATGATAGCATCATATTTTTTTGCAATAAGTCCAGGAATCATTCCCTCGAAGTCTTGTGTGACAACAGTACACTCAACATTCATTTTTTTACAAAGTGCATAAGATATATCAATATCAAGTCCCTGCAATTTATTATTTGAGTCAATATAACTAAAGGGAGGGTAGGTGCCTTCACTCGCAATTTTTAATGTTTTCGCATCAGCCAATTGGGTGAATAGTGCGGCGCTTATTATAAGAGCTCCTGCTAATAGTTTCATGATGTTCTCCTATTGGATAAGCGGGCAAATATGAAATCACTATGTTTTTATAATCTGTAAGCTTTTTGGGAGCAATTCAAAAATTTATTGATGTTTATTTTAGATCATTATGTTGGACATTATTATCAAAAAAATTATCTTTTTTATTGATAAAAAAAGAATAAATATCTTATTGCTTGTATGATAGGTTAATTTTCACGAAATGATAGATTTGAATCATTTCATGAGTAAAAACTAAGGATTTTTCTTGAAAGTAAGGCTATTCAATTTGAACATAAAGAAAAAATTAGATTTTGATACGATAAAAATACAACCTTATTGTTGTCATTATATTCTATAAAATGTTTAGATATCGAGGAACAATTAAAAACTATTTTGATAAATGTAAATTTTCTTATAAAACTGCCGAATTTCCAATTATCTTTGCATGTCCAATAAAGAGTTAAAAAATACTCCTTAAATATAAAAACTGAATTTTAATTCATAGTGATATCTAATCGATATTGAAAGTAAAATATTTTTTCATAATTTTTTCATAGGTTCCATCGGCGCGGATTTCTTCTATTGCTTTATTAAAACTGTTTTTAAGATCGTTATTATTTTGACGGAGTGCAATTGCAACAGGAAATTTTGTTTCTTCTAGAGTTCCTAGGAGGATACAGCAATCTTTTCCTTCATTTTCAAGCCAATTTAATGCTTTTAATTTATCAAAGATAATGATATCAAGCCGATGGCTTAAAAGATCACGATTAGCTTCTATTGCTGTAGGATAAAGTTTGATATTCACTCTTTCAGAGGCATAATGATCTTCCGCATATGCAGCTTGTGTTGTATTCGATTGTACTCCAAGATTTTTACCTCTAAAGTTTTGTGTTGAGATTTCTTTAATTCCCGAATTTTTGGTAACGATAACAGCGAGTACAGTATTGTAGTAAGGATCTGTAAAATCAATTTTTTGTAAGCGCTCTTTTGTAGGAGAAAGGGAAGAAACGATAGCATCGTATTTTTTGGCAAGAAGACCAGGAATCATCCCCTCGAAGTCTTGTGTGACAATAGTACATTCAACATTCATTTTTTTACAAAGCGCATAAGATATATCAATATCAAACCCTTGAAGTTCGTTATTTGAGTCAATATAACTAAATGGCGGATAAGAGGCATCGCTTGCAATTTTCAGCGTTTGAGAATTGGCCGATAGGGTAAACAGTGTTGCGCTTATTATAAGAGCTCCTGCTAATAATTTCATTATGTTCTCCTATTAGATAAGCTGGCAAATATGAAACCATCATGCATTTTTATAATCTGTAAGCTCTTTTGGAGCAATGTAAAAAATTTATCTGGGTTCATTTTGCTATCATTATGCTGGATATCATTATCAAAAAAAATGATTTATTCTTATTAAGTATGGGGATAAAAAATATAGGAAAGAAGTACACCTCTTGTTGATTATATGATGATTTTTAATAATTTTATTTAAAAATCAATAAGTTATATTTAAAAGGAAAACTATTAACTTAAATACAAAGAAAATTTCAGCTCTGAACAGGATAAAATGTAAAGTATTTTTATTCTAATCTACTTGAAAAGGGATAAGAATTTTTTGGCATTTTAAAGAAGCACTTAATGTAAGCCTTTTGCAATTTTATCTGGAGAAGATAGAAAGTAAAATTCTGACATTGCTAGATTTTAATATGTAATAAGGTTTTTAAACATGAGGGAATGACAGGGAATACACTTCCATTAAAGATAATGGGAATTATAAGGTAAAATTTTCAATTTCTTTTTGCTAAATGTTTGGCTAATTTGCAGAAGAGTATTCTCAATTTAAAACTTAGAATTTTTTAGTAAATTTTTATGATGATGTTACCTCTGTAGAAAGAGTTTTAAAATCACGTTTTATAAAAATTCTTAAAGGATATTTTTGGATTATTCTCAATAAAGCTTCAGTAAACTGAAGCTTTATTGATTTCTTTTTTTAATTTGCACGTTCATCTATAGGAACATAGTCACGCATAGCATGGCCTGTGTAGAGTTGTCGAGGACGACCAATTTTTTGTGCAGGGTCCTCAATCATTTCTTTCCATTGTGCTACCCACCCGACACTGCGCGCCAATGCAAAAAGAACAGTAAACATTTCAGTTGGAAAACCTAGAGCTTTTAATGTAATGCCGGAATAGAAATCAACATTGGGATAAAGCTTTTTCTCAATAAAATATTCATCACTTAAGGCAATTTTTTCAAGTTCTATTGCAATATCAAGAAGCGGGTCATCTTGAATGTTGAGTTCTTTTAAAACTTCATGACAGGTTTTTTGCATGATTTTTGCACGTGGGTCATAATTTTTATAGACACGGTGCCCAAAGCCCATAAGGCGGAAAGGATCATTTTTATCTTTTGCACGTGCAATAAATTCAGGAATTCTTTCAATAGAACCTATTTCTTGTAGCATTTTTAAACATGCTTCATTGGCACCACCATGTGCTGGTCCCCAAAGGCATGCAACACCTGCTGCAATACAGGCAAACGGATTAGCACCCGAGGATCCAGCAAGACGTACCGTAGATGTAGAAGCATTTTGTTCATGATCTGCATGAAGGATAAAGATTTGATCCATCGCCCGAGCAAGCACAGGGTTTGTTTTATATTCTTCACAAGGAACAGCAAAGCACATACGGAGGAAATTTGCAGCATAACTAAGATCATTACGTGGATAAACAAATGCTTGTCCGATACTGTATTTATAGGCCATAGCAGCAAGCGTTGGAACTTTTGAGATAAGACGAACAGAAGCAATCATTCTCTGGTGAGGATCTGTAATATCAATAGAGTCGTGATAGAACGCAGACATAGCGCCAAGGCAGGCAACCATGACGGCCATAGGATGAGAATCACGGCGGAAGCCATGGAAGAAGCGTGCAAACTGTTCGTGTACCATGGTATGCTGCATAATACATCGATCAAATTCATTTTTTTCTTGCTGTGTTGGGAGTTCACCATAAAGTAAAAGATAACAACTTTCGAGAAAGTCTCCTTTTTCAGCTAATTGATCAATAGGATAACCACGATAAAGCAATATGCCTTTATCACCGTCGATATAAGTAATTTTTGATTCACAAGAAGCTGTTGAAGTAAAACCAGGATCATAAGTAAAAATATCGGCTTTTTTGTAGAGAGAAGCAATTTCAATGACTTCAGGTCCACTCGTGCCTTTACGCAAGGGAAGCTCTACTTTTTTATCATTCACAATAATATATGCGTTATTCTCAGACATTCGGTATTCCTTTCAGATCCTTCACTGCTAAAAATTAAGACTCTGCTTCATCAGAGTGGGGGATGTATAACTGAAGCTTTTCTTACTTATATTTAATGGTAGATTGCCTCTAAAAGTGAGTACATGCAATCTAAAAATATTTCCTTATTGATCATTATTACTCAATAAAAAATGTATTTCAATGATATAACATAAAAAACTCTTCTAGGGCGCGTTGAGATATCTGTATAGATCCCTATTTGAGGAAATATACTCAGTACACATTATGAGCATATTGTTGTGATAAGTTGGTCCTTGATGCGATGAAGGGATTCATCGCGTCCTAATAAAATAAGAACATCCAAAACACCTGGTGATGTTGCAGATCCTGTAAGAGCTGCGCGAAGTGGTTGGGCAATAGATCCAAATTTGAGATTCTGTGTTTGTACACAAGAGCGAAGTGTTTCATCTAGGTTTTTTGTATCCCAAGAGGGGCAAGCTTTCAGGGCAAGATAAAGATCATTTAAAATGGTTCGTCCATTTTTATCTAAGAGCATTTGTGCTTTTTCATCAAGTTGTAAAGGTCGTTGCGTAAAAATGAAGGAGGCATTGTCAATCAGTTCGCACAGTGTTTTTGAACGTTCTTTCAAATGTGGGATTGCTTTTAAAAATTGAACACGGCGTTTTTCATCAAGTCTTTCAATAATTTGTGCTCCCCTATCGGTTTCTGGTAGAATATTAAGAGCGGCATCAAAAAGTTCTTGATCATTACTCATGCGCATATAATGTCCGTTGATGGAATCGAGCTTTTTGAGATCAAAACGAGCAGCACCTTTGTTAATATCCTCAATGTCAAACCAAGAAATCATATCTTTAAGCGACATCAGTTCGTCATCACCATGACTCCAACCTAAACGGACAAGGTAATTGCGCAAAGCAGCAGGAAGATATCCCATTGTTCGGTAGGCATCAACACCGAGTGCACCATGCCGCTTTGATAATTTTGCACCGTTTTCACCATGGATAAGAGGAATGTGTGCCATAACAGGAATATCCCATCCCATTGCCTTAAAGATGATCATTTGTCGGGCAGCATTGGTAAGATGATCATCCCCACGTATAATATGTGTGATGCCCATATCATGATCATCAACGACAACAGCATGCATATAAGTAGGCGAACCATCAGAACGCAAAATAATAAAGTCATCGAGATCTTTATTAGGAAAACGAACATCACCTTGAACACGATCATGTACAATCGTTTCTCCTTCTTCAGGGGCTTTGATGCGAATAACAGGCTTAACACCTTTAGGAGCTTCAGAACGATCACGGTCCCGCCAACGTCCATCATAACGTGGTGGGCGCCCTTCTGCACGGGCTTTTTCACGCATTTCAGCTAACTCCTCAGGTGAAGCATAACAATAATATGCTTTGCCGTCTTTGACCAACTGTTCGGCGATTTGTCGGTGACGTTCAGCACGTTCAAATTGCGAAATAGGGGTGCCATCATAACTAAGCCCCATCCAGTGTAAGCCATCTATAATAGCTTTTACAGCTGCTTCTGTTGAGCGCTCTCGGTCTGTATCTTCAATTCGTAAAAGCATTTTTCCACCGGTATGTTTTGCATAAAGCCAATTAAAAAGAGCAGTACGAGCGCCACCAATATGAAGGAAGCCAGTGGGTGAAGGGGCAAAACGAGTAATAACAGACACGAAATATTTTCCTTTAAACTGAGATATTACTTATAGAACTTTATAGAAAAATCATGTTAGCATAGGTGATGGGGTGTGCAATAGCCATATTGCGAGTTAAAGTGGGGGGCGGATGTTTTATCAAAGTAAAGTTAAAGAGGGTTTATCCGAAAAATCTGTTACAGAAAGAAAAAAGCCATGTCAAATAGGGCAGAGTATTTTTTCTAGATATGATGATGCAAAGAACGGCAGTTATAACCAACAAAAACTTTTTTTATTGACACTCTCAAAAGAAGTAATCATTCGTTTTCGCAAATGGCTAGAAGATTGTATCAATAAAGAAGTTTCTTTTGGTATCCTTTTTTCGCTGATTTTAATCTTTTTTGCTCTAGGAATCATTTTTTATTTTCATTTAGAGTGGGAGCCAAGTTGGGGACAATTGGGGGCGTTGGTCAGTATTTTTCTGGGAATATTCTATGTTGCACGTTTTTATCGAAAAATATGGATTCCCGTGGGATTTTTGTTTTGTATTATATTGGGTGTTTTGGCGGCAAAAATAGAAACGTGGCGTATTGCAACACCCATGTTAAGCAGTGACATCGTCACCACATTGACGGGAAGAATTGTTTCTATTGAGTTAGGCACCAAAGGGGGATTTCGTTTAGTTTTGGATGTTTTGAGTACAGAAAAGCCCATATTATGCCATAGTCTTCATCGTATTCGTTTATCGACAAGATATTTGCCATCTGGCTTAGCAATTGGTGATGGACTATATGGGAAAGTTAAGATTCGTGCATTTTCTGGGCCAGTGCGTCCAGGAGGCTACGACTTTAGTTTTCATAATTATTTTAAAAGAATTGGGGCACAAGGCGTTTATTTAGGAAAACCAAGAAAAATATCGGTTTCGCAGCCTGATGGAATATTCGCTATCATTCTACAGAAAATTGAAAATTTACGCACGAAGATGACACAAAGAATCCGTATAGCCCTTGAAGGAGAAAAGGGGAGTGTTGCTGCTGCTCTTATAACAGGGCAGCGTGCTGGCATTTCAAATGAGACAAATGAAGCATTACGTACGGCTGGATTAGCCCATATTTTATCAATATCCGGTTTACATATGGCGTTGTTAAGCGGCATAGTTCTTTTGAGTATCCGTAGTTTTTTAGCATTTTTTCCAGTTTTTTCTTCCTATTATTCCAGTAAAAAATTTGCTGCTATCGTTGCGTTTATGATAACAGCTTTTTATTTGTTATTGTCGGGCTTAGCAATATCAGCGCAAAGAAGTTTTGTGATGATTGCTGTTATGTTGGTTGCTATATTGTGTAATCGCTCTGCTATAACAATGCGTAATTTTTCTATTGCAGGGTTGATAACTCTGGCGATGACACCCCATGAAATATTAGGTCCTAGCTTTCAAATGTCCTTTTCTGCGACTGCTGCTTTGATCGCTTTTTTTGATTGGTGGAGTGGAAGATCATTTTTTCGTAAAAGAAAAACAACACCCTCTTATGTTGGAGGAGGAGTGATAAATTTTGCTTTCTTATCGATGCTTTCAACATGTGCTTCTTCCCTTGTTGCAGGGAGTGCAAGTGGAATTTATGCTGCGTATCATTTTTCTAATACGGCATCTTTGAGCATTATCAGTAATGCTTTTGCTTTGCCTGTCATTTCAATTTTCGTCATTCCTTTTGGATTAATTGCAGTCCTCGCAATGTTAGGAGGATTCGAATGGCTCCCCCTTCAAATTATGGGGTTTGGTGTTGATATTGTGATAAAGATTGCGCATGTTATCAAGGCTATTTCTCCTGATTTGAATCCTGGTTTTATGCCGTTATCTGCGTTGGTTTTATTGAGTATAGGCTTGGTTGGACTGACTTTTTGCAAAACACTCATCCGGCTCTTTTTTAGTTTGTTTATTTTGGCTGGTATTTCTATTTGCGTAATGCATTCACCTGTACAACTGATTATAGCAGATAATATGCGTCTCGTGGGCGTTATCCATGATAAAAAATTATATATTGATCGTTACCATATTTCTAAGTTCACGACATCCATATGGAAAAAGTCATTTCGTGTGAATGAAACGATTAAACCAACAAAATATGGTCCTTCGTTGCACGGACAATTTATTTGTGATTATCATGTATGTACGTCATTATTAGAGAATGGATTAAAAGTGGTTGTTTTACAGAGAGAAATAGATCAATGTGTAGAGGCAGATATTCTCATTCATACATTTGTAATGCGTAATCCAACATGTTATAAGAAGGCAAAAATAATATTTACGCCTCAACAATTGTTATCACGAGGAAGCGTTATGATGACCAAAGGTGGAGATATTATTTGGTCTTCGCTAGGGTTTCATAGACCATGGAATATGCACAGACAGCATTCATAAAAAATATAATCTATCATATTTTGCTTCACATTTGGATAATGACAAAACAAAAAATAATAGAAGACTCTTCTGATAAAATTTTGCGGTATTTAAATTAGTAAGTTTATCAAAGTTATTGAAACGAGATAATAATCTACAGTTTTCTAGAAATAGATGATTTTTATATCTGATCATTTTAAATTTTTCAAAAAAATTGATATGTGCATCCTATTGATAGCACAAGATAAATCAAAAATTCTTATTGAATGAGAAAAATGCTAATAAATTTTCTCAAAGAAATAAAAAAGATAATTGTTGATTATTCTATTTTATTCTTATCATATATTTCTATAACGAGTAACATCTCTCCAAGCAAAAGATGATGGTAAATTTAAATAGATTGCGTCAAGAGGTTATCTTTTATTATCATTATTATCGGTGGTAATAGGGGTGATAAATGCTGCTTATACGGATAAAAGGCAAAGTCATTCATGGATGTTCAGCAGTTAAAAAAAATGGCAGCTATTAAAGCGCTTGAATTTATTGAAGATGATATGCGGCTTGGTATTGGATCTGGTTCGACAGTCAATGAATTTATTCGTCTTCTTGGTGGGCGTGTTGCGGATGGTTTGCGAGTGACTGGTGTTGCTACTTCACGATATTCTGAACAACTCTGTCGTAAGTTTGGAGTGCCTGTTAGCACTTTAGAACAAATACCTGAACTGGATCTTGATATTGACGGAGCAGATGAAATTGGTCCTGAGATGATGCTCATTAAAGGTGGAGGGGGAGCATTGTTGTATGAAAAAATTGTAGCATCGGCATCTCGTGCAATGCTTGTCATTGCTGATGAAACAAAGGTGGTAAAACGACTTGGTGCTTTTGCACTACCAATTGAAGTTAATCCATTTGGTATCCATACAACATGCAGAGCCATCGAAAAAGTCGCTGAGGATTTAGGGCTTTCTGGAGAAATTGCATTGCGAATGAATGGAAAAAATCCTTTTGAAACAGATGGTGGCCATTTTATTCTTGATGCATTTTGGGGCTGCATTTTGCAACCAAAACCATTATCGGATGCACTTCTTGCCATTCCTGGTGTTGTTGAGCATGGACTTTTTTTGGGATTGGCTTCACGTGCAATTGTAGCTATGGCTGATGGTCAAACAAAAATTTTAGAATCTTTTGATTTTTAGAGAAGACAGTTTCATGACGATATGTTAGCACAATACAATAAATCAAAGAGTATTGAAATTTTGAATAAATAACGCATTTGAATTATAATTAATTATCGGGGTAATCATTAAATGAAAACAATATTTTCTTTTCAGCGTTTTGTCGTATATTTAGGTGTAGTTGCCGTTTTCGTTGTGAATATTGGAATGGCTTATGCACAAGGTGTGAGCGATCAGCATTTAGCTTCAGCTAGAAAGGCTATAAGTGCCATTCACGCAACGGATCAGTTTGATAGTTTTTTACCAAATGCGGTAGATGATCTTAAAACTGCACTGATGAGGGCTGATCCAAATTTGGCAGAGACTATTTCTGATATTGTTGATAAGCAGGCGCTTGCTTTAATTAAAAGGCGCTCTGATCTAGAAAAAGAGATTGCTCATGTATATGCAAAATATTTTACTCAAAAAGAGCTTGATGCAATAACGGCATTCTACAATTCTGATACCGGTAAAAAGTTTTTGACAGAGGTCCCCAATATCGCACGTGATTCTTATTCAGCATTTGATGCATGGCGTTCTGCGCTTATGCGGGATCTTGTAGAAAATGTGAAAAAAGAAATGTCTGAAACAGTTAATTTGAATAATTCTACTATGCCTACAAATATGCCTATAAAATCAGAATCTTCAGAAAATAAAAAATAGCTTGATTGATATCATGACAACCAATGGGCAATTTCTGATTTTTTAAATAGCGGCGGTTTTTCCGCCGTTTTTAATATTTTAATGAGAGTAGGTCTTTTTAGAATACGGCTTTATAAAAAAATGCTTCTTCAAAAGAAAAAAAGACTTTCATTTGATAATAAATGATCTTAGCCTATTCTTGCAGATACATAAGAAGGAATAATTCGTGGGCTCTTTTGACTTTGATTTATTTGTTATTGGAAGTGGTTCTGGTGGAGTACGTGCAGCACGGCTTGCTGGAGGACTTGGTAAGCGTGTTGCTATAGCAGAGGAATATCGTATAGGGGGTACTTGTGTTATTCGTGGTTGTGTTCCCAAAAAACTTTATGTTTATGCATCACAATATGTAAAAGAATTTAAGAAAAGTGTTGGTTTTGGGTGGAAATATGCGGATCCAATTTTTAGCTGGGAAAAGTTGGTTGCAGCTAAAAATAAAGAAATATCAAGGTTAGAAGGGCTGTATCGTAAGGGATTAGAAAATAACAATGTGCATATTTATGAAAGTCGTGCTACTTTTATAGATGATCACACATTAGAGCTTTCTGCCACGGGTGAGCGGGTAAGTGCGAAAAAGATTTTGATTGCAACAGGGGCAAAATTTGCACCAAATACTCCCATAGAAGGCGGTGGATTTTGCCTCACTTCTAATGAGATTTTTGACCTTGATCAACTCCCAAAATCGATAGTCATTGTTGGTGGAGGGTATATTGGTGTTGAATTTGCTAATATTTTTCATGAATTGGGGGTAAAAACAACGCTGCTCCATCGTGGTGATTTAATCCTTCGTGGTTTTGATCATGATTTGCGGCAATTGCTTAGCGATGCAATGATTGAAAAAGGGATTTCTATTCTCTATGGCGTAACAATTTCTAAAGTGCAGGCTGCAGAAAATTGTTATGAAGTTGTTTTATCAAATGGGCAAACGATCGGTGCCGATCAGATTATGTTGGCTACGGGGCGTGTACCAAATACAACAGGTTTAAGACTTGAGCGAGCAGGTGTTCAAGTGGATGAATTTGGTGCAGTTGTTGTTGATGAAAGAATGACAACGAATGTACCCCATATTTGGGCTGTTGGTGATGTAACAGGTCATATTCAATTAACACCTGTTGCGATTCATGATGCAATGTGTTTCGTGAAGACTGCGTTTGAGAATATTCCCACGACACCTGATTATGATTTAATTACGACGGCAGTTTTTTCTCAGCCAGAGATTGGAACAGTTGGTCTTTCAGAAGAAGATGCGGTACGTCGTTATAAGCGTCTTGAAATTTATCGTACAGTTTTTCGTCCTATGCGTAATGTTTTTTCTGATAGTTCAGAGAAAATGCTTATGAAACTCATTGTTGATGGTGAAAGCCGTATTGTTGTGGGCGCTCATATTTTAGGGGAAAACGCTGGTGAGATGGCACAGCTTATTGGGATAGCTCTCAAAGGAAAGCTGACGAAGGATATCTTTGATGAAACGATGGCAGTGCATCCAACGATGGCAGAAGAATTGGTAACGATGTATAAACCAAGTTATATATATGAAAATGGGAAGAAAATAGAAAGTTAAACAGCATATATTGCGGTAAAAAGCTTTTGATATGCCAATCTGTAAGATTAATCTTTAGAGAGAGTGTAATGATAAAAGAATGGGCACCTGACTCTTGGAGAACAAGGCCAATTAAACAAGTTCCGACTTATCCGGATAAGTCTATGTTAGAAGATGTTGAACGAAAACTGAGAAGTTATCCTCCTTTAGTTTTTGCCGGTGAAGCACGTGATTTAAAAAATGAATTAGCAGCTGTTGCAAAAGGACAAGCTTTTTTATTGCAAGGTGGTGATTGTGCCGAAAGCTTTGCAGAACATGAAGCTGATAATATCCGTGATTTTTTTCGTGTATTTTTGCAAATGGCAATTGTTTTAACCTTTGGTAGTTCTAAACCGGTTGTTAAAATTGGTCGTATTGCTGGTCAATTTGCAAAGCCCCGCTCTTCTGATATCGAAAGCAAAGAGGGAGTTGAATTTCCTGCTTATCGGGGGGATATTATTAATGGCATTGAGTTTGAAGCCGATTCTCGTATTCCAGATCCGCAACGGATGTCTATGGCTTACCGCCAATCTGCGGCAACACTTAATCTATTGCGTGCTTTTTCACAAGGTGGCTATGCTAATTTAGAAAATGTACACACATGGATGTTGAGTTTTGTTTCTAACAGTCCGCAGGGGGAACGTTATGAATTATTGGCAGAGCGTATTTCTGAAGCAATTGATTTTATGCGTTCTATAGGGATTACATCCAAAACACATTCTTCATTGCGTGAAACATCTTTTTATACCAGTCATGAAGCACTTTTGCTTGGTTATGAAGAGGCTTTGACTCGGATTGATTCAACTTCAGGAAATTGGTATGCAACATCCGGTCATATGTTATGGATTGGTGACCGTACACGTCAGATTGACCATGCTCACGTTGAATATTGTCGCGGCGTTAAAAATCCTATAGGATTAAAATGTGGTCCTTCCATTGAGTCTGATGAGCTTTTAAAATTAATTGATATTTTAAATCCAGAAAACGAGCTGGGGCGGCTTACTCTCATTACGCGTTTTGGGTATGATAAAGTTGAAAGTTATCTGCCTAAACTCATCCGTGCCGTTGAACGTGAGAAGCGTGCGGTTATATGGTCATGTGATCCAATGCATGGCAATACGATTACTGCCAATGGTTATAAGACGCGTCCCTTTGATTATGTTTTAAAAGAAGTAGAGAATTTTTTTGCAGTACATCGTGGAGAGGGAACTTATCCAGGAGGTATCCATATTGAGATGACAGGTCGTGATGTTACTGAATGTACAGGAGGGGCGCATGCTATTTCTGTAGACGATTTATCTGATCGTTATCATACGCAATGTGATCCACGGTTAAATGCAGATCAAGCGTTAGAATTGGCTTTTCTTGTTGCTGAACTCCTTAAAAAAAATCGTGTGACTGATTCGTTAGGAGTTGCTGCTGGTGGGTAGGAAAATTTTTCCTAATATACTTTTAGGTCATTATGGCAGAAGAGAATTTTTAAAAAGTGATATTTCCTGATGATGAAGAGTAAAGTTGTGGTTGCTAAACTGATGAAATGATACAAAGGCTTATGAAAAATGATTTTCGGGTATCAATTGCCCAATTAAATCCTATTGTTGGTGATATTGAGGGGAATTTTTCTTTAGCTGTCATGGCACATCAAAAGGCCAAAGAAGAGGGGGCTGATCTTGTTTTATTCACGGAACTTTTTATAAGCGCTTATCCGCCGGAAGATCTTGTTCTAAAACCTGCTTTTACAAAAACATGTGAAGAGACTGTTAAGAAATTAGCAAAGATAACCGTAGGCGGACCAGGAATTGTCATTGGTCTTCCATTAAGACGCAATGGCAATATTTACAACGGTGTCATGCTTCTTGATGAAGGGCGAGTCATTGCCGAAAGTTTGAAGTTTGATTTACCTAATTATGCTGAATTTGATGAAAAGCGTTTATTTTCTTCAGGCCCACGACCTGAGCCTCTTATCTATCGTGGGGTAGGACTAGGAATAGTGATTTGTGAAGATATTTGGAATGATTCTTCACTTTGTGCGGAGCTTGGTAATAAAGGAGCGGAAATTATTCTTGTCCTTAACGGATCTCCCTACTATCGTAATAAAACCTTAAAACGTATAGATGTTGTTCATACGCAAGCTCTACGATCTAGGGTACCAATTATTTATGCTAATCAAGTTGGAGGTCAAGATGAGCTCGTTTTTGATGGTGGGTCTTTTGCCTTGAATGGAGAAGGAAAAAAGATATTTCAAATGAAGCACTTTGATAGCCATATTGCTTTAAGCCATTGGCAAAAAATAACGACGGGATGGCACTGTATTTCAGGTCCTAATGAAAGTCTTCTCAATGGATTAGCGGCCGATTATCAAGCTTGTGTTTTAGGTTTGAGAGATTACGTTAATAAAAATCGCTTTAAGGATGTTATTCTTGGTCTTTCAGGAGGAATTGATTCAGCCCTGTGTGCGGCAATGGCGGTGGATGCTCTTGGCTCTGAGAGAGTTCGCACCATTATGATGCCTTATCACTATACTTCACAAGAATCGTTAAAAGATGCTAAAGAATGTGCACAACTTCTAGGATGTCATTATGAAATAATACCGATTGAGCAACCTGTTGAAGCTTTTTTAAAGACAATGGCGCCAGTTTTTCTAGGGTTACCCCCTGATATAACAGAAGAAAATCTTCAAAGTCGTATACGCGGTACACTTTTAATGGCTCTTTCAAATAAATTCGGTTCATTGGTGGTAACGACAGGCAATAAGTCGGAAATGGCTGTGGGATATGCGACACTGTATGGTGATATGAATGGCGGGTTTAATCCTCTTAAAGATATTTATAAAATGCAGGTTTATGCATTAGCTGAGTGGCGCAATAAAAATCACTTGCACAATTTGAGAGGACCAGAAGGGATTGTCATTCCATCCAATATTATAGAAAAAGCGCCTTCTGCAGAGCTGCGGGAAAATCAAAAAGATGAAGATTCTCTACCGCCTTATCCTATTCTAGATGATATCTTGCAATCTCTTGTAGAAAATGACATGAGTATTTGTGATATTATTAAACGTGGGTATTCACGGGAAACTGTTGAGAAAGTTGAACAGCTTCTTTATGGTGCCGAATATAAAAGACGACAATCTGCACTCGGTGTAAAAATCAGTTACAAGAGTTTCGGACGCGATCGTCGCTATCCCATAGTTAATCATTTTCGCGATAAAAATTGAGTATTATTTTATGGTTAAAGTTCGTTTTGCTCCCTCTCCAACAGGTTATATTCATATTGGCAATATCCGTATTGCGCTTTTCAATTGGCTTTATGCGCAAGCGCATAATGGAGCATTTATCTTGCGCTATGATGATACAGATGTTGAACGTTCTAAACAAGAATATATCGATGCTATTGCTGTTGACCTTGAATGGCTTGGTATTCAACCAGATGCAATTTATTACCAATCTAAGCGATTTAATCGATATGATGAAGTTGCGGAAATTCTCAAACAACGCGGGCTTCTTTATCCCTGTTATGAGACTGCAGAAGAATTAGAACGGCGTCGTAAAATCCAGCTTTCACGCAAATTGCCTCCTATTTATGACCGTGCAGCATTAAAATTGACAGCAGAAGAGAAAAAAAACTTTGAATCACAAGGTCGTAAACCCCATTGGCGTTTTCTTCTCCCTAATTTTGAAAATGATCCTCTACAAACAAAGCGAACAGCAGTTTGTTGGAATGATGCAGTAAAGGGAAAGCAGACGATTGATTTGGCTTCTCTTTCAGATCCTGTTCTCATTCGTGAAGATGGAAGCTATCTTTATACATTGCCGTCTGTTGTTGATGATGTAGATATGGCTATTACGCATATTATTCGTGGGGATGATCATATTACAAATACAGGCGCTCAAATTGCTCTTTTTAAAGCTCTTAATGCAGAATTACCGGTTTTTGGTCATATCAATTTATTGGCGACAGTTTTAGGAAAAGGACTTTCAAAACGTAACAATGATCTTTCTATTCGTTCTCTACGGGAAGAAGGATTTGAATCTATAGCTGTTCAATGCCTTGCCGTTTTGATTGGGACATCGCAAAATGTGCATCCCTATCCCAATCAAGCAGCGCTTTTAGAGCATTTTAATCTCCAAGATACGTCAAGATCCGTTGCAAAATTTGATATTGCTGATCTTCTTGCTTTGAATAGTCATCTTGTCCATGAGTTAAACTATGAGGAAGTAAAAATGCGCCTTAAAAAACTTTCTATTGAGGGAGATAAGGCGGAATATTTCTGGAACGCGATAAGAAGTAATATTAATAAAGTCAATGATGCTGTTTTGTGGTGGAAAATCATTCATGATGAACAGAATTTTGATACAGTGGCACTAGAGGATCGTGCTTTTGTGCGCCAATCACTCGATTTCTTACCTGAAGGTGCTTTGAATGAGGAAAGTTGGAAAATTTGGACAACAGAATTAAAAGAAAAAACAGGACGTAGTGGGAAAGCTTTGTTTATGCCATTACGTCAGGCACTTACTGGGATGGATCATGGACCTGAAATGGGAAAAATTTTGCCGCTCTTGGGACGTGAAAAGGTAGCAGAAAGACTCTCTAGGAAATAAGAGCGGCTTTTTTAAAAGCATTTCGTTCATTTTACTCTTAAAGAGAGTAAAGAACGGGTTTATTTACACGTTTTTATAAGCATGAAAGCAGGAATATCATCACCAAATCCAAGGGGCGTGTAATTCTTATTTTTTCGTGGGCGTTGTTGCTCAGATGGCTTCTCTTTATTATTTGCATTTTTGATATATTCTGTTTTATTCTCTTCTACAGATTTTTTAGTGTGAGCAACAGGCTCTTTTTGAGCAGTTTTCTTTGATGATTTTGAAGATTTTTTCTTTACAACAATATCTTCTGTTTGATCATCGGCTATTAAAGTTGAGAGATCTCCATTGAGCCATTCAATTTTTTCATTACTCATTTCCTCAATGGCATTGATATATTTTTGATCAGCTTTTGTGACAATTGTAAAAGCTTTTCCGCTACGATTTGCACGCCCTGTACGACCAATTCGATGGATATAGTCTTCAGCATGTGTAGGAACATCATAGTTAAATACATGACTTACAGCTGGGATATCAAGTCCACGGGCGGCAACATCAGATGCAACAAGAAGTGTGAGTTTATTGTCTTTAAAATCGGCCAATGTGCTCATGCGCGAGTATTGGTCCATATCTCCATGAAGTGCACCTACACTAAAATTATGCCTGACGAGAGATCTAAAAAGTTCAGAGATATCTCTTTTTCGATTACAGAAAATAATAGCGTTTTGAAGCTCAGCACCTTCATTATGAATAAGTTCTCGCAAAACAGCTCTTTTATCCCATGACTTACTTCCAGATTTGACGAGCCGTTGTGTAATTGTGGTTGCGGTTGAGGATGCTTTTGTAACTTCAACAGATACAGGAGAATGTAAAAATTGTTTCGTTAGTTTTGTAATTTCTGGCGCCATTGTTGCAGAAAAGAACAAAGTTTGACGCGTAAAAGGAGTTAGCTTACAGATGCGTTCAATATCAGGAATAAAGCCCATATCCAACATGCGATCCGCTTCATCAATAACAAGGATTTCAACGCCCATCAGGAGCAGTTTACCGCGCTCGCAATGATCAAGAAGGCGCCCTGGTGTTGCGATAAGAACATCAGCTCCCCGTTCAAGTTTGCGATCTTGGAGTTCAAAAGAAACTCCACCAATCAAAAGAGCAACATTTAAACGATGATTTATTCCGTATTTATCGAAATTTTCTTCAACTTGAGCTGCAATTTCCCGTGTTGGTTCTAAGATGAGCGTACGGGGCATTCGTGCTCTTGCACGACCTTTTTCAAGGAGAGTGAGCATAGGCAATACGAAAGAAGCGGTTTTACCTGTTCCCGTTTGGGCGATTCCTAAAACGTCTTTTCTTTGAAGGACATGCGGAATTGTTTCACTTTGAATAGGTGTTGGAGTTGTATATCCCGCTGATTTCACCGCATTAATAACCTTTGCGGAAAGACCTAAATCATCAAAACTGTTTAAAGATGGTATCATTTTTTTATCAATTGCTCTGTGATTTTAACTGCGCTATCTAAATGATGATTATAACCAATATTCTACACTCTTAAAAAGTGTTAAGATGTTTTCACAAAAAAACTAACTATAACAATCATATACATATAAAACGCATAATACAATCATTAATAGCGAAATTGTTCTGATAAAATGCGCTCATCCCATGAATGATTTGAGTCAAAAAGGATTGAAGCTGTTACTTCTGTTGCCATTGAAATAGTAACTGAATGAACAGATTTAACTTCAATATTATCTGCAGCAGCGTTGACAGGGCGTTTGTCAGGTTCAAGCATATCAAAGCGCACTATTACTGTATTGGGAAGCAAAGCTCCATGCCAACGCCGAGGGCGAAAAGGACTAACGGGAGTGAGTGCCATAAGGGGGGCCATAAGAGGTAAGATAGGTCCTTGTGCTGATAAATTATAGGCGGTCGATCCAGCTGGTGTAGCGACGAGAACACCATCACAACTTAATTGTTCCATGCGTACGTTGTTATCAATGGTGATGCGAATTTTTGCGGCTTGATAAGATTGCCGAAAGAGGGATACTTCATTAATTGCAAGCGCCTCGATAGAATCTTGACATTCAGATTTTGCAATCATGCGCAGGGGATGAATTTCTTTTTTATGTGCGACAGCAATACGATTGGGCAATTTTTTTTCATGAAATTCATTCATAAGAAATCCTACAGAACCTTGATTCATACCATAAATAGGTTTGCCTGTGTTCATGACGTCTCGTACGGTTTGTAACATTGTCCCATCACCACCGATTGCAACAACAATATCAGTTTCTTCCAGAGAAGAATGACCATAAACGGAAATTAATTTATGGGTAGCTTTGATAGCGTCCTCAGTTTCTGCGGAAATAAAATGAAAGCGACTTGGTAATGTAGTCATTAAAAAATTATCCTGATATTTATAATGTATGTTGTAACTTATTTTTGAGAGTTTTGAAGTTGTAACAAAAGCTCTTTTTATAATAAAAAGAGCATTGAATAAAGAGAAGTTATTTCAAGGTAAAGTATCATTGAAAAGTAAGAGGAGTGCGTTGTTAGATAAGTTACAAACAAGTAATTTTTTATTAAAATGATAATTTAGCATTGAAGCTAAGAGTATGATTGGTTAAAAGACCATAACTGATTTTAATAATCAGTTTGAAGCACCCGTAGCTCAGCTGGATAGAGCGCTGCCCTCCGAAGGCAGAGGTCACAGATTCGAATTCTGTCGGGTGCACCAAATTCTTCAACTTCATATCATCCTAAATAACAATATTACCTAAAAAGAAGCCAATTTCCTCTTTTATGAAAATGGTCATTTGATTTGTTTATTAAGTTTTATAGCGAATAAGCAAATGATTTTAAGAGAAGTAAAATTTACGGCTGCGTATATAATTTTTCGATTAGTCATTTTGAATATCGAGATAAAAAAGCAAGATTATCTAAATATGCTTTCAATTTAACTATAAACATATATAACATAAAAATACATTTAATTCAATATGTTATTGTATAATTGATCTGGCGATATTGATAGTAGATAGCTAAATATATTGTTTTGAGCATTAAAATAGATAGCTAAATTTGCTTTTATTCTATTTGGGAGCTAAAGGCTGTTATGGTGAAATGGAACGCGGATGAGGAATATCACCAGTTAAAGGAATAATAATAGGGATAAAAATAATCGTCAAGATTTGAATTATTTCAAAACGCTGTATTCGGTATGGTTATTATGGTTTTGAGAATGGGTATCGGGAAATTTCTCTATACACCAATATTGCCAGTTATATTGGATAAGGGATTGTTTACCTTTAATCAACTTTCTTATATAGCTAGCGCTAATTATGGTGGGGGAGTATGTTCTTTACGTTTGGCAAAATTGGGAATATATCTCTTGCTCCTCACATGCTATCTTGTGCAGCTATAGTAATGATTGCACTATTCATAGCAATGCCGAAGTTTATGATCATGCTGTTGTTAGTATGCCAAGGTTTATGGCAATGCCAAGATCTCTGGTTATTTCGTGATTAGAGGTAATGTATATGGCAATGCAAGAATAAAAAGACATAGCGATTTATATTCGGTTCCCATAAATTGTGAGGTTTATGAAAGCGATAACGTTATCAAGATTGATAAAAAGAATAAATGACATGCGTGGAGAGCGCCTTTTTGATGGTTATAAACGCATCATAAAAGAGAGAATTTAAAAAGGAAAGCCGTGCCAAGTGATATGACGCGGCTTTTAAATAGAGGTGCTACAGATCATACAAAAGAAATCAATAATGGATGCATATATACAAAACGTATCATATTGCAAGCGCTCTATTTTATTGATTAAAACTTATCAAAAGGAACATAAATGACAGATATGATTTTTAATCACTCATTTGAATTACAGAACCTATAAACACTTTGTTTATGGTTATAAAACGTATTAAGAATAACGCCTTCATTTTTGAGGGGGCATTTGAAACAAAGCACATTATCAAAATGCCTCTTTTAAAACGTTTTTTGCTTGTTTGCTTGCGTTATATCATTAAAAGACTTTTGATTTCATAAGACATAACATTATCAATTTTATTATCTGTTGTGATGATACTATCTATATAATGCCAGCTTGTCATTTACTAACTTTTTTAGTAAGCCCCGCTTTAAAATCGACTTGTCTTTAAATCCTTTTATGTGTTCTTAATGAATTAAAATCTATCTTATGATAGCTTCAAATGATTATTTCTTTTAAGGTTTCGCTCAAAAAAAAGTAAAACCCATACTATTCTTTAAGCGTATGCAATTTATGTTATCGATAATTCCAAACGATTACGTTTTTAACAATGCGATTTGTGTGTGATAAAAACGTATCATAAAATTTATGAACTGTTATGAATGATAGCTGCTTTTTACTTCATTTGAATGTTTACATGCCTTATAACACTTGCATCATAATTTGCTTTTTATAGTCTATTCATACATGGCAATTGTTTATAAAAAATGGTCAATTGAATCACGTATAAAGTGTGAATTCTAAATGGAATTCATATAAAATAATTTCACACAAACTATTGACTTTGTTGTTTTTTTTAATGATAAGATTTCATCTCGTTTAGACGTTGCAAAAGAAATCACCAAAGACCTTATTGATAAGATTCTTCTCTTATACGGCGTTATCAATTTTATTTGCAGAAAGCTGTTTTGCTTTTGACTTTTGATATGGATACAACCTTTTTTCAGGTAGAGCAAAGAATTTTTTAGCCATGGAGAGTGCAACAGCGCTCTTCAAAAATCTTGATTGGTCTGTTGAGAAAATTAAAGAGGTAGATAATTATTCAGCACGTTATCAACTACTAGATCGTGAAGTACAAGTTCTTTATAATGACGCAATTATCAAAGGTTATCCGCAATTTGATGTTGGATTTTCGATTAGTACTGGTATTTTAGCTGCTGCCTGCATGGTAATTGACCCCTATCAATTCTCAGCACTTACAAGATTTAAAATTTGACTTTGATAAAAAGTGGTTGAGAGTTTGTGAAGAAGAAATATATGCGGATTGGTTGAAATTAGAGCTTGATTATGTCTTGAAATGGGTGATGGAAAAAATTGATCTTCATAAATGCTTTTATTCCAGATATGGAGCACTACCTTGGCAAAAGAGTGAAGTTGAGGCACATAAGGTTATCAAGATAGATGATGCAGATTATAGCTACTGCATATTAGTGCACTGGCTTTATTGGGTGATGTTGCAACCTTACAATCTTATTATCAAAGTTTCAGTGCAGGGGATCATTTAGGCTTTGATGAAAATACCCAAAAGATTCATCTTGAACGTGCATTGGCTTTAGCCAAAGAAGTGGTGAAATCTAAGAAACTCAGCTACACTTTAATTGCAAAAGTAGCAAAAAATATGAGCCATGTGGAAGAAAAACAAAGTTCTTAATAAGAGCTTTCCAGAGAGGTGGAGCTTCATTCTTGGAAGGAAAAAAATAGCTAAATTTATCGAAACAAAAGATAAGAAATATCAAGAAGATCTCAAAAAATTATAGGAACCAGAATCTAGTTTAACGCTGCCATTATCAGTTGAGTGAACCCAACAATGGCGGAGTTCTATCCATTAGCGGAAATCTGATGTTTGAAAGATGATTTCTTGATGTGAAGCTAATATTATAATAAATAATTATTATAAATCAATATGTTGTATATATTCATAATTTTTGAGATTAATGACCATTGACAAATAATTTTTCATCATTTTTTCTCTTACAGCTTTTTGTAAATCATCAATGGAAATTTTTATAATGGAAAGTTTATTGATAACATAACTTTTGTATGTTCATTACTTTACGCTTAAAAAATATAGAAATAGTGAAATGCAATTAAGTCATCAACTTCTTATTCTTTTCAATTTTTAATCATAAAAAAATCTTTTTATTCATCTTGCTTATAAAAAGAATTAGCTTTTTTCTGGTAAGACAATTGGAGAAATAAGGATTTTAGATATGTTTCGGCGTTCCATTTCAATCACTTTAAAGTGTAAACCATCAGTTTCAAAACTTTCTCCCTCATTTGGTAAATGACCAAACTGCCAAAGCATAAAGCCTGCCAGAGTCGTATAACGATCTGCTTCATCCACAAGGTTACGCCCAAGATAACCACTTAAACGGCGGATATCAGCATATCCCTCAACAAGAAGACTGCCATTTTCAAGTCGTTCTGCGATCATGAGTGCTTCATCGTCATCAGGAAAGTCTCCTGCAATAGCTTCAAGAATATCAGTTGGTGTTGCAATTCCTTCAAAAGATCCATGCTCATCAACAATAATTGCAAGCTGAATCGAAGAATGACGTAATTGCTCCATCAATCGTAAAACACTTGTATTTTCATGAACAACGAAGGGTTCTCGCATAGCTTTTTTCCAATTAATCTTTTCCCCCTCAGCCAAATTCAAAAGAAGATCTTTTGTCAATGCAACGCCAACAAATTCATCTACTTTTTCACGCGCAAGAATTAAGCGGCTATGTTTAACCTTTTGTAATTCTTCACGCATTTCATTTTCATCAGCATTTAAATCTAACCACTCAATCTCATTACGTGGCGACATGATAGAGCGAACAGGGCGATCAGCTAAATCGAGAACACCACGAATCATCTCCTTTTCTTCTGGTCTAAACAACTCAGAAGCTGCGGCCTGTTCCGCAATAACATCTACAGTCTCAGCAAGGTGACTATCTTTACTTCCTCCTCCTAAGAGCCTCAAAACAGCATCAGCTGTTCTACTGCGTAGATCATTCGTTTTAATCATTTTTTCACGGTTACGACGTCCAATTTGATTAAAAGCTTCGATGAGAACAGAAAAACCAATAGCAGCATACAAATACCCTTTTGGAATATGAAAACCAAATCCTTCAACAATGAGAGTAAAACCAATCATCATCAAAAAACCAAGACAGAGGATTACAATAGTGGGATGACGATTAATAAAACGCATAAGAACACCAGATCCGCACATCATTACTCCCATAGCAGATATGACTGCGATATACATAACTGTTGCCTGCTCTTTTGCAATCATACCTGTTGCGGTAATAATACTGTCTAGTGAAAAAACGGCATCCAGCACCACGATTTGAACAATTACTTGCCAAAAAACAGCATAAGCAACGCCTGTTTTTCTTTCATGTGATACCCCTTCTAACCTTTCATGTAATTCTAACGTTCCCTTTGCTAGCAAAAAGGCTCCACCACCGATTAAAATAAAGCTATGCCAACTAAATACAAAAGATGAAAGTGAAAGAATTACCCTATCGAGTCTCATAACCCATCCAATAACTGTAAGAAGGAAAAGCCGCATAATTAATGCTAAAGTAAGACCTAGAAAGCGTGCGCGGTCACGCAAATGCAGTGGCAATTTTTCAGCTAAAATTGCAATAAAGATAAGGTTATCTATTCCTAAAACAATTTCGAGAAAAACCAGCGTGATCAAACCAAACCACGCATGGGGATCAGTGATCCATTCCATCATTCCTTACCTTTTAGAAGCTTAAAAGCGCGCGATTGACAAAAAAAATTCATAGGCTTTTATTCGTATATTGGATCATGAACATTGAATGTAAAAAAACTTATATTCAACGAAAAAAACAGCAAAATATTGCTTGAATGCATGTGATTATTGATAAAACAAAACGATGCCCCATCCCGCTTACAACCACAAGAAGATTCCTCTAAATTTTGCTCGGGCATTATACTCGATAATCCTCCAACTATAGGTTCTGTATAACAATCAGAACATTTATTTAGAAAGTTCCTTATAATGGGTTTATTTTTATATAAGATCAAGTGGTGAATATCATATTTTTAATCTTACAGACAATGAGTCTATATAACAAACAACAAAATATCTGGACATCCATCCTTAGGAGCGTTATAGAAATGCTCATTCTCATCTTTTGAGAAGCTTATGGGTGATTAGCTCAGTCGGTAGAGCAGCTGACTCTTAATCAGCGGGTCGTGGGTTCGATCCCCTCATCACCCACCATTCGATTTTATACCGTAAACAACTTATTGATTGCGTAAATTTTTTTAAGGTACGAGTTGCTAAATAAAATTGGGGAGTAGGATTTCCCCATATGCATTTGTTTAAAAGTGAAGATTGTCGATATAGCTTAGTCATCGGGTGTTGTACTTTTAGGGGCTTAAAGAACTTCAAAGGACATTTAAAGATCTTTTAATGCGTATTGTTTTTTTTAATCGCAATTGGTAAGGAGAAGTTTCTTACCGACAATTGTGCTATTTAAAGGGGTATAAAAATCAACAGTTTTCACTTCTTTTAATATAAATTGACTAAATTTTTTTGGATTTTTAGCATATTGTTTAAAGATAGAAGAAACTTTACACTTTAGTTGTGTCAGCAGCGTGGATATTTTTTGATAACTCTCCCACTTAAACAAAAGATCTCTGTAATAATCATCAGTATTCCAAGAGGGTGAATCAAGATAAAACAAAGTAGTTAGCTGGACATAACAGGAATAAAATTAGATCAGTTTAATGGTTTAAAGCTAATACCTGCTAAACGACAGAAAATAAGCTTTAATAGGGCTTTAAGTTTTAGAATATTAAACCGTGCGGTTACGTTATACTGTCTTTCCGTTAGCTTAACCGTTAAAAATATAAACATTAAGAAAGCTGCTCAGAATCATTATAATATATTGATTTATAATAATTAATTATTCTTTGTTTGAGAAAACTTTACTGCCATAAACTTCTTTTGTTTTAATCTCTCTTATAATGAATTAATTAAACTCATTTATTTGTGCATTATAAATGGGATTAATGTGTGGATAAAGACTATTAAAGAAAAGCATAAAAATGATTCTTATTAAAGTTCTTAAGCGTTAAAAGTTATCACAACATTGGAAAAATAGTATAATGGTGCAGGCTTGCTCTTTTATTAAGTATAAAGATGATGGTGCAACAATGGCTTTACTATTATCCATTTACGGGCGTTATTGTGTAATGGGGAAGAGCACTGAGAGAGGTTTCTTAAAAAAGGTATGTAAATTGGCAACACGATGGTGTTTTTTCTTTGAGAGGCTTGATTCTATTAAAGAACGTGACAAACAAAAGCGTGACACAATATGTATACACATTATTCCTATATTTTTGAGAGATGAAAGTTTTGTAAAGTTTTTCCTTGTATTTTTATATGATCGTTTAGAAAAAATTCTTTTATTAAAAGGGTTCTTTAAGTATTCTTGATTTATATAATTTTTCTTTTTTAAATAATAAAATGAAGTTATTTTCAGATAGAGGTTTTTAAATTTGAGTATTTGTTTTTTGCAATGATGTGCTTTATCCAACATAAAAATCGATTACATAATAAAATAGTACTTTTAATATTCAAGTTTATGGGAGTTTTTTTGAAGGAAAATAGATAAATATTTCTATATTTTTCGTAAAGTAAGATTCTTATAAAAGGGGACCTTCAAGTTTCAATGTAAAAAAGATAAATAAAAATAATGATTGTATTAATTTACATATACAATCGATTAGCATGGATGATAATCCTTTATAGGCACACAAAAAAGAAGTAGTTGATAGCCTTTTATTTATTCAGGAGGTGTTTTGGGGGCTCTTTTCCAGTATTGATGCGCTTCAAAAATGGCGACCACAAATAATGAAATGATAAGCGGTATAATCAAATAAAACATTCTAAAGACAATAAGTGCTGCAATAACATCGGTTGGATTTATATTGGGCATGCCTGTTATGAAGAGAGCTTCAAGAACTCCTACTCCTCCTGCTGGAGCATTGGAGAGAAGAGTTATCGTAAAAGATGCTAGGAAAACACCAAGAACAGAGATAAAATGAATATCTGCGTTGTGTGGGAGAACAGCATATATAATTCCTGCTGCTCCTAAAAGCTCTAAAGGGCTAATGAGAAGCTGTTGAATAACAATTTTTAGCCGTGGATAGGAAAGTTGAATTTTCTTACCCAAGCGTAAGGGTTTTAACTGAAGCCAGCTGCCAAACGTATAAAGTGCTATACAGCTGAGTAAAATTGCTCCAACCGTTGTTCCTAGCCATTCAGGAAGTTCTTTATGAATGAGGGTGATAATTTCGGGTTGTAGCACCAAAACGATTCCCAAAAGTAAGACTGTGCCGATTACAAAAGTAAAAGAGCAGAAACCTACTAATATTGCGATTTCTGTTCCGTTTAATCCTTTTATTTTATAGGCACGATAGCGCACAACGGCACCAGAAAAAACTGAAGCACCGATATTGTGTGAAAGAGCGTAGGTTGTAAATGAACATATAGCGATAAAAACCCAAGAAATTTTATGGCCTAGATGTTGCAAGGCAATTCGATCATATCCAGCAAGAGCAGCATAAGCTAGGAGAGAACATAAGCAGGCTAATAACCAGTGCTGTGCATTTAAATCGCTCAAGCGCTCCAATACATCCCCAAATGAAATGGCAGAGAGTTTCATATAAAGAATCCGAATAGATATCAGCATTGCTAAGATACCAATCAATGGCCATATAAACTGCTTTATTTTCACGATTCTTTATCCATTTTATGTTTTCTGTAAATTTTCATGATTGAGCATATTCTGTACAGATCTTCGTTCCATTATATACTCTATGATGCCATTGGCAATTTCTTCATTATCCGTTACTACAACATCAGCACCTAAATCAATGAGATATGTTGTTTCTATGTCGGATAATGCATGTGTGATTATCTGGATATCTTTCTTCATATTCCTTATATTAACGATACATTCTCCTACTTCAATGGTGCTTAGCATTGTAATAACAACTTTATCTGCATTACTTATATTTGCTGCGTTCATTATTTCTTGTTGAATGATATTGCCGCAAATAGCCTCAAAGCCATCTGCAATCGCTTTATCAGAGAGGCGTTTTGATTCTTCTACGATCACTATAGGTTTACCTCTATTTATTAAAGATAATGCAACACACTTACCAATACGACCATAGCCAATAATTACGATATGGCTATTTTTTAAGGTCATCGGCAAAAAATCTTGGTCAGGATCTTGTGGATCAATATCAATAATTGTTTGGGTATTTTGTGAAGATGCAGAATTTTTTTCTAGACGTTTTTTAATTTTATTACAGGCAATGAAAACAAGAGGATTGAGCAAAATAGAAAAAATTGCTCCTCCAAGAATTAAATCATGAGCGTCATTGTTTAAAAGTCCTAAGCTTAAACTTAAACCAGCAAGGATAAAGGAAAATTCTCCGATTTGGGCAAGGCTTGCAGAAATAGTCAAAGCTGTTGCATTAGAATAGCGAAAAGCCTTAACGATGAAAAAGGCAACAGCAGATTTTCCGATTACGATAATGAATAAGGTTGCTAAGAGAGGAAAAAAATGAGTTAAGAGTTTCTCTGGGTCAAATAACATGCCTACAGAAACAAAAAAGAGAACAGAAAAAGCATCGCGCAGTGGTAAAGATTCTTCCGCGGCACGGTGGCTTAATTCTGATTCGCTCATGACCATACCAGCAAAAAAAGCACCAAGAGAAAGAGAAACACCAAATAAATGAGCGGCTCCAAAAGCCACTCCTAATGCAATAGCAAAGACGCTAAGACGAAATAATTCACGTGATCCCGATTGTGCGCTCATTTTTAAAAGCCATGGGATAACGCGTCGCCCAATGACGAGCATAAGTGCAATAAATACAATCACTTTCAGGATGGTGAGACCAAAAATACCCCAAATACTTAAATCCAACCATTGAACAAGAGGATCCAACGCTTCTTTTTTGGTGTTGCTGAGGGCACTTGCCAAGGAAGGGATGAGGACAAGTATAAGGACCATTGCTAAATCCTCAATAATCAACCATCCAACGGCAATGCGTCCTTTTTCTGTTTCAATAAGATGACGCTCTTGCAAAGCACGTAGAAGGATAACAGTACTTGCTATGGATAAAGCAAGGCCGAAGATCAAACTACCACCGAAGCCCCAGCCCATAATCAAACCAAGGCACAAACCTAGAAAAGTAGAAAATGCCATTTGTGCAATAGCAGCGGGGACAGCAATAGCTTTGACAGATAAAAGATCTTTTAATGAAAAGTGGAGCCCAACACCAAACATCAGCAAAATAATACCAATTTCAGCAAGTTGATTAATGATGACGGAATCTATTTTAAATCCGCCTGTATTGGGTCCCACAATAACACCGGCTAACAAATAGCCTACAAGTGGTGAAATACGCAAACGGCTAGCAATCATTCCCAAGAGAAATGCTAAACATAAACCTGCAACAATAGTTGTGATAAGTGGTGTGTCGTGGAGCATGGATTATTTACTATTCTTGATCAAAAAGCGAATGAATGAAAATGACTATATTTCTATGAGAAGAGAAGCGAAATGTATCATACGTATTAAAGGGCATTTTTATTTCACTTTGGTATTTGCACGATTATTTCGCTCACGCCACCAATTTCCTAGCAGGAGTAAAATAGGAGCAGCAATAAAGATAGAGGATGATGTTGCAATAATAATCCCAAAGACCATGGGCAATGCAAAATTATGAACAGCACTTCCACCCCATATCGCCATGGGGAGCATAGCAAGAATTGTTGTGGCTGATGTAAAAAAACAACGTACAAGAACCTGATTAATTGACAGATCAATCAGCTCGCGCAACGGCATTTTTTTATAAAGACGCATATTTTCGCGCATCCTATCATAGACGACAACTTTATCATTTATAGAATATCCAACAATTGTTAAGAGTGCAGCGATAGCCGTTAAATTAAAATCAAATTGAAATAAAGCAAAAAAGCCAATCATTTTTGTGGTGTCTAGAATGAGAGTGATAATTGCTCCAATAGCAAAGAACCATTCGAAGCGTAACCATATATAGAGAGACATGGCAATAGCCGCAAGGATAACAGCAGTAAAAGCAGCTGTGGCAAGCTCGCCTGAAATTTTGGGACCAACAACTTCTATTTGATCGAATGTGGTATCGGGATAGATATTTTGTACAGCTGTTTTGACCTTATCAATGGCGATGGTTTGTTGTGCTTCGCTACCGCTTTGTTTCTGCATGCGAATTAATACGGTGTTTTCGTTATCAATATTTTGCAAGGTAACTTCACCAATATTAAGAGTAGAAAGCTTGGAACGCAGAGTTGCTAGATCTGCTGGTGCTTTCGTGGTAATACTCATTTGGCTTCCGCCAATGAAATCAATTCCGAAGTTCAATCCAGGCTTAAAAAAGAGAAAGACTGAAGCCATTGATAAAACAATTGAGACGCCAATACCAATGAAACGTGCTTTCATAAAGTGGAAAGTTGTGTTTTCTGGCATGATGTTGAAAGCAGAGTGAATATGCAATTTTTTAATTTTCCATTTACGAACGATCCAAATCATGATGATGCGTACAATGGTGATATTTGTAAACATGGAGATGATAATACCAAGCAACATTGTTACGGCAAAACCACGAACGGGACCGGTACCAAACCAAAATAGTAAGACAGTCGCTATAATTGCCGTAACATTTGCATCAACAATGGTTGCAAAAGCGTGTTTAAATCCACGATCTAGGGCTGCAAAAGCACTCACACCTTTTCGACTTTCTTCACGGATACGTTCATTGATGAGAATATTAGCATCAACGGCAATACCGATGCCTAAAATAATACCAGCAATACCAGGTAGCGTAAGCGTAGCTCCCAAAAGACTCAGTGCAGCAAATGTTAAAATCGTGTGCAGAGCTAGTGCTATATTGGCAATTAATCCCCAAATGCGGTAGAGAAGAAAAATAAAAATTGCAACAAGAATAAAGCCAATTATGCCGGTGTAAAGTCCCATTTGGATGGCATCAGCACCAAGATTTGGACCTACGGTTCTCTCTTCAATGACCGTGAGTGGTGCGGGGAGGGAACCAGCACGAAGCAGAGCAGCCAGAGTTGAGGCTTCTTTGGGGTCAAAGTTTCCTGTAATTTGACCTTGTCCATTGGGAATGACACTATTGATGGTAGGAGCGGTTAAAACCTTATTATCCAGAACAATGGCAAAAGGACGGTTAATATTTTGTCGTGTTATATCGGCAAATATTTTTGCACCAGCGGAATCTAGAGTAAATGAAATAATGGAACGCCCTGGTATTTGGGGGTCAAAACCTGCACGGGCATCTTTCAGGACATTTCCATCTAAAGCGATTTGATCATAAATTGCATAGTGTTGTGTTGCATCAGTATATCCAGGAAGAATAGAAACACCTATAGGGGGATTATTGGGGTCCACATTAGAAGGAACAAGATGAAAACTCATCTTAGCGGTTGTTCCTAAAAGATCACGTAGTTGTTTTGGATCTTGTAGTCCGGGCAATTGGACCATAATACGATCATTTCCGACCTTTTGGATGGCTGGTTCTGAAACACCAACTTGATCTATACGGCGACGGATGATTTCTAAGCTTTGTTCAATAGCATTGCTTACACGGTCTTTTATACCAGCTTCCGTTAATGTGACGCGGAGAGTTTCATTTTGAGCACTGATCGTGATGTTATGTTCTGTTGTACCAAAGCTACTGTGTATGGGGGTTATTAATGTTTTCAAAGCAGAGAGTGCTTTTTCAGTTTGCGATGGATCAGAAATAAGGGCAATAATACTATCTTCAACGATACGCACACTTGAGGTGCGGATTTGTTTTTCACGCAATACATTGCGTACACTGCCTAAAACTATGTGTAACTGATCGCGTTTTAACGTTTTGCTATCAACTTCGAGCAGGAGAGAAGAGCCTCCTTGAAGGTCAAGACCAAGTGCTACACGGGTGTCGGGTAAGAATTTCGAGTTTTTAACTTGTTCATATGAAAATAAATTGGGCAAGGCAACATAAATGCTGCTTAAAAGAATAAAACAATAAAGGGTAGTTAACCAACCAGGTGTACGCATGATATATTCCGCTAATAGGCAATCTAACAGTTATTCAAAGTTAAAAGCACAAGTAAAATAAGATGATCGTTTTATAATTCAAGGAAGAGAATTTAAGTGTGTTCATTAGGAGGAGCGCGTTTATTTGAGAAATATTGCGTTTTAACGCTAAGAAATCGTGTACCAATAGCTGGAATCTTTATTAAAAAGAAATCCAATGTTAGGATTTTTTGAAAGGTTTTCGTAAAAATAGATTCTGTATGGAGTATTACAAGTTTTTTGTTTTCAGTTGTGGTAACATTCAACTGATCACACTTATTGTGTAAATTAAATCTATTCGTTTTAATGATATTATTGGTGTGTGATTGTTTGATTAAATAAGCACGCGTTCCTAGGTTGCTCGTCAAGAATACACCTAAACTGGATAGAAAAATCCAAGTTGTCAAAGGAAGAAAATTTTCTTTTTTGCAATAGAGGTGCAAAAAACACATACTAGAGTGCCTTCTTTAATCTTATTGAGTTCAGCTTATTTATTATCCTTTTCTCTTATTATCAGTATTATAGGATAAGGGAAAGCTTTTATAAGATTATTCTACAAAAGTTGAAAATATCTGCTTTATACCATATTAAAGAGGGGGGATAGAATCCTTTTTGTGCGCATAAGGTAGATATGTATTCATTTTGTAGAGAAAACATCCACATACTTTTCCTTCTTTTGGGGATTACCTTTGTATTTAATTCTGGTGCATGGGGGAATAGGGGGGCACAAAATACAATTGTCGAACAAACAATAGATTCTTATTCAGTTGATGAAATTATTCAACAACAACAGTTGATTATTGAGACTCTTGAAGAAAATAGTGAAACTTTAAAAAGAGATTTTGACAGAAAGTCAGAAGATGAGCGTTCTTTAGAAGAATTGCGGTTACGTGCACAAGATATCAGTGAACGTGCTATTGAGGCAGCATTTGTTTTGCGTCTTCCTCTTAATGAGATTAATACACTTCTTGATCAATTAACGGAGATCCATCGTGACGTAAAAAAACTGAAAAGCTCAGTGAAAGAGTATTCTTACTTGATAGAGCAAAAAGCTAAAATTAACAGTATCATGCTTCGTTTTGAAGAAATTTTCTTAGCGGCAAATAGAATAGCTGAACTTTCTATTTCTCAATCTCGGGAGCTTTTTAAACGCACGCTTACGTATAGGCTTGAGTTTTCGATTCCGATGGTTAAACAGCTCGCCCAAAAAACAAAAGAGGCTTCATCAGATTTTCTTTTGTTGTTAAATTCTTGGTGGAATTTTATATTTTATTTCAAGTTGTTACAACTATTTCTTTCCTTTTTAATTCCACTTTTTATCACTTTGGGTCTTTCGTATTTTTCTCGAAAAGTTCTTGTTCATGTGTATTGCCACTTTAGGAAGTCTAATGAGGAAATATCTTATTTACAACGCTTATTGATCGCCTTTATTTCAGTTCTCTTACCTTCGCTTATATGTACTTTTTGCGTTTATCTTGTGTTGTTTTTGTTTCGTAGTTTTAACTTAGATCTAGGTAAGCTTACAACAGTTTTTGATATGATAGGTTGTCAGATTATTTTAGTATTTTTAATCAATCGCTTAGCAATTGTTCTTTTATCTTCGAATATGCTCCATGCGCGTCTTCTCAGTATTGCACCATCGTCTGCTTATCAATTAGTGATTTTACTCACTTCTTTAGCGGGTGTGTTGGCATTTGATGCTGTTCTTAATAGTATTTATCAAATTATTTCAGCGCCTCTATCTTTGACAATTGCTAAAAGTTTTATTGCTGTTTTTCTTGTAGCGATATTGCTGTTTATAATATCATTTGTACCTTTGCGATTTAGACGTAAGCGTTTTCAAGGAGAAAAAAAAGAACCATACTTTTGGCCATTTTATATACGCATTCCTCTTATTGGCTTGGGGTTACTGCTCTTTGTGTTGAATCTTTTAGGTTATGTTGGTCTTGCACGTTTTATTATGCAGCAAATTATGATTGGTGGAGCATTTTTAGTTCTCATGTATTTAGGAATACAAAGCGCTCAAGAACTTGGAACTAAAGGCCAATTTATGAAAACAACGGTTGGTCATCTTTTGATGCAGAGGTTTCATTTAGAAGAAAAAACGATGAATCAATTGGGAGTTTTTGTGAGCGTTTTTCTCAATTTATTTGTTGTTGTATTTTGTGCAATGCCAATTGCTGTACAGTTTGGATTTTCCTATTCTGATTTGAAAGCAGTATTGTGGCAATTGGTTACTGGTTTTCAGATTGGAAATATTACTCTTTCTTTGATTTCTATTATAACAGGAATTATTTCTTTTTGTGTTTGCTGGTTTCTTATTCGCCGATTTATTGGTTGGTTAGATAGTGTGGTGTTGGTTCATGGAGAGTTCGATTCTGGTATACGTAATTCTATCAAAACAGTGATAAGTTATGGAGGCGTTGTTGTGTCTGCTTTGACGGGATTGTCAATGGCAGGTTTGGATCTTAGAAATTTCGCTCTTATTGCTGGAGGACTTTCACTTGGTATAGGTTTTGGTTTACAGAATATTGTCCAAAACTTTGTCTCTGGACTTATTATTTTAGTTGGAAGACCATTTAAAATAGGAGACTATATAGAATCTGGATCAGTAGGTGGTGTTGTTAAGCGTATTAGTGTGCGTGCAACGGAACTTGAGACCATTCAGCGTAAGACGATTATCATTCCCAATTCAAGCCTTATTAATAACAACGTTAGTAATTGGACTAGACGTAATAAAGTAGGACGAATTGATATACCAGTTACTGTATCATCTAAAGTTGCTCCAGAGCATGTTGCTGAAATTTTGTTGGAGATTGCTTTTGCGACAGAAGGCGTTTTAAAAAATCCTACCCCGCAGGTGAGTTTTACAGCATTTGATCATAAGAGTTTTTCCTTTAATTTAGCTATTTATGTGCCTAATATTACCTCACCTTCTCATGTAACCAATGCTCTTCGATTTGTCTTATATAAGCGTTTTGCTGAGGAAGGAATCTTAGAATGCTGAAATATATTTATGCTTTGATTACAGTTATTCTGTTGAATATTTTTACCATAACAGCTTTTGCCGCAACAGTGAAGAATACAGATTTAAAGGTACAATCTCTCGTTGTTATCGAGGGAAGTATACCTTCAAAAGTTTCTTTAAATACTCATCAAACAATTACAATTTGTATGAAGGGATGTTTTATAACTTTTCCTAATAAAGACCGTTTTGCAATAAAGGCAGATGATAATATAGAAATCAGTCGGGGAAGAGCAGTTTTTAAATAAAATGATTGAGAATTTTTATTTGGAGACAAGATTTAGAAGGATAATGATATTGTCGTATTAATAATCTCATCCTTTAGAAAATGGTAGAAAAAAGGTATGATTTTAGTATAAAATGGGTGTATTTTTTAATACTATGTAGAATCTACAGTATGCATTTTGGATATAAGAATATTGAGGTATTTATAATATTTTTAATGAATATCGATTTTTTAAAAAATAGTTACATCACTTTTAGAATTTTTCTCACGAAAAAAGGTGTAAAATATACTATTTTGTGATTTTTTTTGCGTTTGTTTTGATACACAATGTTTTATATTTCATCATTTAAAAAATATAATAAGTATTTTTATTAAATATTTATTATTTGGAGTATTCATTGTTCTAATATTTTAAAATTTATTTGATAATATTAAATTTTGATGTAAAGATATATTAATCTAGTGATAGATTTAAATGTAACTATAAAGGAGTACATGAGATTTTGCAGCATAAGAATTTATAAAACTTTGTTTTTCTAAATGTGATTTTTGATTATATTTAAATTTAGCAATGGGGTATAATTTTATGAATACAAAATTTATAACAGCATCTGTTTTTTCTTTAATTTCACCTTCTATAGTACAGGCTGCAGATGTGGTGGCTCATGAAGAGCCAGTACATGTTGCCTCAGAAGTTGTTGCTTCTTCACCTTTTTCTTGGGCAGGCATTTATTTCGGGGGGCAAGTGGGTGGCTTTTCAAGTAAGACTTCTGCGATAACGCGTGATGTTAATATTCCTCTCTATCCTGATGAAGAGAGTAAAAGTAAACCATGGATACCCGTCGAGAAACAGTATATGCCTGAGCTTTCTGGATTTATGGGTGGTTTTTATGCGGGTGTTAATTTTGATCTCGGTAATAATTTTATTGTGGGGATTGATACGGATATTCTTTTAACGGAAAAAAAGGATACAAAAACAAGATTTCAGGCTGATGAATCGAGTGTTGGTGGCCCTGGCACTGGTGGATCGGGTACTGAAGGATCGGGTACTGAAGGAGCGGGTACTGAAGGATCGGGTACTGAAGGAGCGGGTACTGAAGGATCGGGTACTGAAGGAGCGGGTACTGAAGGAGCGGGTACTGAAGGAGCGGGTACTGAAGGAGCGGGTACTGAAGGAGCGGGTACTGAAGGAAAAAGTCGAAAAAGGGCAAAACTTGTCAGTAGACAGGGTAGAGGATTGTCTCGCTCTGTTGCAGAGGATAAAGACAGTTTAACTTTTAATCATACGTTAAAACAAAAATGGACAGGTGCTACACGGGTGCGTGTTGGGTTTTCTGCGGGGCGTGTGATGCCTTATATTGCTGGTGGTATTGCTTATGGACAGTTTCAAGATATTTTGTCGACAGTAATTACGGGAGGTGAGCCCTTTAATAGGACATCGGATGCAACAAAAACGATGATTGGTTATACTCTCGGCGGTGGTGTTGATTTTGCAATGACAGATCATCTTGTTGTGCGTGCGGAATATCGTTACTCAGATTTTGGTAAAAAGAAATTTAAAGACGAGATTGAAGTTAAGTATAAGACGAATGATTTTCGCGCAGGAATAGCTTACAAATTCTAGTTGTGTAGGATAAAGGAGCTTAAATTTAAGAGGTCCTATCTCTTTGATAGGGCCTTTATTTTTTTTATGTTATGCATTGTAAATGCTATTTTATGGTGAAGAAAGGGTCTTTGATTTTGAGTGATGATGAGGAGATAAGAAAGAATTATTTAAATTCTTAATTGTTAAGAATGAAAATTCTTTGGTTCACAAGGTATAGTTGAAATATTTATTTGCAAAGAAGGAATGATTCGTTTTTTGCATTATTACGTTATCGCATGATAATATCATTATAGCGTTAAAAAAGTAAACTTAAAGATCATTTTTCTATCTAAACAATTAGAAGATAAAGAAAATTCACATAGAGTGATGCGGATGGTGTGCACATTTATGCACCAATTTTTTCCCTTAGAATTCTCTACAATATCACCTGATAGTGCGGTTTATCTTTTTTCTATTTAATAACTAATTGTTTTTATTTTATTTATTAAATTTTCTTTTTATATAATCTTGGTATCAGATGAAAGTGCTCCAAGCGCGATTCAAAAGGTGGCTTTTAAAAGGTGGTTCGAAAAATAAGAACATGTGATAGACTATTAGTCTTATCTGTAAAAAATCTATCTAAAGGCAAATATGCTGACAGAGCTGGTTTATGGCTTATAAAAATTGCATCAGATCAAGGATGATGGATTTTTAGGTTTGACCTCAATAAAAGACGACGAGAAACGGGGTTAGGCTTTTGTAGCAATGTATCTTTAAAAGAAGCACGGTTCAAGGCTTCAGCTTGTTATGACTTTTGGGATCAAGGAATTGACCCAATTCACCAAAAACAAAAGAAAATTTGCGTCGGGCAAGGGGGGTATTTCTTTACGAGAAATTGCCTCCGGCACTGTTTGTATGTCTATAACCTATTGTCCACACCCCAATGGCATCTTTATAGGCGTTCAAACGCAAATCTTCCCATTGTTTAATGAGTGCAAGTCCTTCTGATGATATTTTCGCATATGCTTCTTCATAAAAAAAGCTTCGCAAAAAGCAGAGCTGGATTAAAAAATTGACATCTTTCTCATTCGAAAGGATGGCTTGTTAAAAAACCTATGTAGCTTTTTCACTGGAACAAAATAATGTATTTGACAGTATTTATTCTGTATCTGATAAGACACAACTATTTACAGTGTACAAAACAAAATACTTTATGAAATTGCTAGATTATTTAAAAGATGAGATTGCGCAAGCACATGTTGTTACATGGATTGCAAGAATAGAAACAGGATTTCTTGGTAACGCAAAATTCTTTCGTGGAATTGGAGAATTAAAAATAAATCGCGGACTAGGCTATCGTGTTTATTTTTTCAAACAAGGAAAAGAGATTATTTTGTTACTTAATGGCGGCGATAAATCTACTCAGCAAAAAGATATTGAAAAAGCTCTTCAATTAGTAAAGGAAATAAAAAATGGAAATCACCAAGTTTGATACAAGGGAATATTTCAAAACGCCTGAGACTCAGAAAATTCTTTTACAAGATGCTCTTGAAAGCAAGGATAGCAAGTATCTTGCGCATGCTCTTGGCATAATAGTGAAAAATCAAGGAATGAGTAAAATCGCTCAAAATACAGGGTTATCAAGAGAGTTTCTTTATCGTTCTTTAAGCGACAAGGGTGACCCACGACTTTCTACTTTTCGCAGTGTTTTGAGTGCTTTAAATTTGCAGATTAGCTTAACGTCTATCCAAAATAATTGTAAGGAACAAGCGGCTTTAGAAGAAGCAGCTTGATCTGCTTCCCACTTTTAAAGATGGGGGAAGGGAGGTACTTAAGCAACCTTTTTAATGAGGGGCTCTACATCTGGTTTATAACCTATCATGTATCCTCTTTATCCATATGGATGACGCTTTCACTCACGTCACTCATGTAGTTTTTTTTGATATTGCGGTCGACAGCCTATAGATGCCCACGCAAAATGGCGTCATTGATCATATCGTCGGTTCTCACCACCGATAAGAAAGCAAATTTTGTATCACTTGAAAGAGTGCAATTGCCCCAAAGACGATAACCGTTTTCGCGGATAATTGTTGTGATGGTTTGTTCATTGAGAAGGTTGGCGCGGCTTGATCTATCATCAATGGAAAAATCAATTGGACGCGCAGTTCCAACAATGCCATTGATTACTTTGTTTTAAGGAGAATGCCAAAAGCCATGTGTAAAATCAGTTTTAGAAATGATATTTGTAACAGCTGCGCTTGCTGGCTATTCTACGATTTCTCCATCACGATTCACCTTTACAAAAGGGGCTTATTGGAGAAGACGGTTTAATTGAAGTCAAATGTCCACAATCAACGACCCATCTTCGTTTTTTGTGTATGACGAAATCAAGCCTGAATATCACGCGCAGATGCAATTCCAAATGGCATGCATAGGATGCAAATGGTGTGATTTCATTAGCTATAATCCAAACTTTGTAAGTAAATCTACAGGTTTGAGAATGAAAATCAAACGCATTCTCCGTGATGAGAAACACATTGAAGAGATTAATAAAACTGTTGAAACCTTCTTAGCGGAAATAGAACAAGAGATGCAAAAGATTTTGACAAAAGCTGCTTAAACCTATGGGGGGTCTTCCCCCAACACCCTCGCCCATTTGTATAACATAAAAAAGAGAAAGGTAATGAGATGATATTTGATGATGGAGATAGATATGTAACAACCCGTGAATGTGCAAAGCTTTTTAGTGTATCCACAACCACGATTTGTAATTGGGTATTTCAAAGGGGTATTTCCAGAACTATATAAGCTAGGTAGAGCAGTGAGGTGGAGAAAGAAAGAGATCTTAACCGTCACTCCAAAGAAAAATAAGGAGAAAATAGGAGTAAATTAGGTAAAGTTGTATAAACCGTAGAAGGCGGTTCAAAAGGTGGTCTTAAAATGGTTATTTAAAGAAAAAAATCTATGTATTTCAATACATTAAAGATTAAAATGGTGCCCAAAAGAGGACTCGAACCTCCACGCCTTGCGGCACAGGTACCTGAAACCTGCGCGTCTACCAATTCCGCCATCTGGGCTCATAAAATTGATCTAAGCGTATGAAGCAATTCTGTCAATGAAATTATAGAATTTATTTTTTTGCTTAAAACGATTGAATTAAATTTTTTGGGAGATCATGATTTTAGAAGTTTAAGGTGTGAGGACTGTCTTTGATAAAATTGTTGAATCCGGATTAAATGTATAAATAATAGGAATGCCGGTCGCTAATTCTTGAGATATAATTTCCTCACCGGAGAGACCTTCAAGCGCCATAATAAGAGCACGAAGAGAGTTTCCATGCGCTGCGATCAAAACAGTTTGGGAGCGCAAAATATGAGGCTGGATATGGTAAAGATAATAAGGCCAGATGCGCGCACCGGTGTCGCGTAGGCTTTCTCCATTCGGAGGCGCAATCGTATAAGAGCGGCGCCACATTTGCACTTGCTCTTGCCCCCATTGTTGGCGTACTTCATCTTTATTTAAACCAGAAAGATCACCATAATTACGTTCATTTAATGCGGGATTTTTTATCACTTCTAAATCTGATTGTCCCATTTGCTCTAAAATGTACTGAGCCGTTTTTTGAGCACGCTGTAAGGCAGATGTATAAGCGATATCAAACTTCAAACCATATTCTTTCAGTTTTTTTCCTGCTGCTATCGCTTCTGCATGACCTTTTTCTGTTAAATCGGGATCTTTCCAACCGGTAAAAAGGTTTTTGAGATTCCATTCACTTTGTCCATGACGAATTAGTACAAGTATGCGTTCCATTATGAATTGCCTCTATTCTATTGATTGTTTAAAATTCATCGTTCAATCCCAAAACATCGAGCATGGAATAAAGACCGTTTTCATGATTTTTTGCCCACAAAGCTGCTTTTAATGCGCCATTGGCAAAGATAGAGCGTTCTTGCGCTGTATGTGAAAGAATAATGCGCTCATGGGAACCGGCAAAAATGACACTGTGTTCTCCAACAACTGTTCCACCACGTGAACAAGAAAAGCCAATGGAGCCTTTTTCGCGTTTACCTATATGACCATTGCGTTCGTTGACACGCACATTTTTAAGCATAACATTGCGCCCTTCAGCTGCTGCTTGGCCAAGAAGAAGGGCTGTTCCAGAAGGGGCGTCAACTTTGTTCGCGTGATGCATTTCATAAACTTCGATATCAAAATCATCGGCGCCTAATGCTTTAGCGGCTTTCTTTACAAGGTTGGCCAAAAGATTTATTCCAAGGCTCATATTTCCGGATTTGACAATTGTTGTATATTTCGCAAAATCTGCAATTTTTTCTTCTTCTGTTTTGCTAAATCCTGTGGTGCCAATAATATGGACAAGACTTTTTTGAGCAGCGTAGTTAGCATAAAGAATACTGGCTTCTGGTTGAGAAAAATCTAAAATACCTTCTGTGTTAGAAAAGGCATTTTCAGGATCGTCAGTAATGCCAATTCCAAGAAAATCTGAACCAATTAAGGCACTGGCATCTTTTCCTACAAACGGTGAGCCTTTGCGTACAAGAACAGCACAAAGCTCTACATCTCTCCTTTGTTGGATTGCTGTAATGAGTTCACGTCCCATTCTTCCATTTGCACCAACAACTGTAAGGCGCATTCTTATCTCCTTATGACATTTCACTGTGCAGTATAGGCAAATTCTTGCCTTCTTTCCAATAGTTCTTTTTCTTTATAGGAAAAAATTTTTCCTGTTTTAATTTATCTTCTTGTGCTGTAAAACACTGTTGTTTAGAGAAAGTAATATAAGATCTACAAATTTAAATAGAGATGTTTTTCGTTAGAGTGTGTGATGAATATTCCTAAATAAGGTTTGCTTATGAAACCTAATGAAGATTGTGTATTACTTCACGTTTTTGTTTCTTTCGTTCTTTAAGGGGAGGGGCGTTCTTCATGCAAAACAAGATCTCCCAAACAAATACACTTATGTTGTCAATTCATGCGCTTGTCTTAAAGAAATATTTCTCAATACTTCTAAACTATTTTATGATAGTGCTCGTGAGTGGTATCACGAGAGAGTATCCATGAATAATATAAAATCTATTCTGCGCCACTATCTTTATGCTTCATAAAAGAGAAAATTAGCACTACCGTATGTTTTGTTAGCCTTTAATGTTTTAACAATCCTTGGCACTTAGGCATTTCCATTCTTTTCTTTAATATTTTTTCACGAACCAATTCCATGTGTGACGCATAAGCAAGCGATTTTGATTGTTTCAAATTTGATGAAGGTAATGAGAAAAAGGTATTTGGAATTGATGATTCAAGTTAAAAAAAACGATTATTTATCGTTGTACATCAATAGGTTACACATAAATAAAATCACGTAAAAGAGGTGTAGAAATAAGGGGACAACAAGAAGTTGGATTGTTTACACACGAGAGTTTGTCGGATTCTTTATCTTTTAGGAAAGTCAGTTGAAAAAATTGTTATGTTGTAAAAACGCATGATGAGGCTTTGTTTATTATAGAGCAAAGAGTATATATGTTATGCAATGCGTTTTTTCATATATTGGGGAGAATGGAGGATAACATGCGTTAAGTATTGTTATTTCATTTTCCTAGCTTCCAGTGATGCTACAGCTCTTATATTTAAAGAGAGTCTTTAAAATCCTTTCTTATTATTCCTATGCTAATCTTTTTTGTGACACGTCAAGAAAGTGATTTTTTCATGCATTATAAGGGGGGATAAAATAAGAAAATATTATGGGGGGCTTATTCTCTGTTTAATATGATTCTAAATCAATGTATTATCGTATTGTTTATACGCATGCATAAAAATTCATAAGCCTATAAATATCCTTTAGATAAAATATCGTTTTTACTTTTGTTTGTGGGAGAAGGCTAGAAATCAAGATCTGCATAGTGAGCACTTGCAACAATTCCGCGGACGCGATCTGTTAAAAGAGAACGAAAAGAAGGGCGTGATTTAATTCTCATATACCAGTCTTTGGCAGCAGGAGATTGTTCCCAGTCAATTTCCCCTAGAAAGTCAAGTACAGAAATAGAGGCTGCTGCTGCTAGGTCTGCATAGGACAAGGCAGAACCGACTAAGCTATCGCGAGAGGCACAGAGCCAGTTGAGATAGTTCATATGTGGTAAAATATTGGCACGTGCATTGCGTAAAATTTGTGAATTAGGAGCACCACCACCAATGGCAAGTGGCATTTCACGTTTATGGATTCGTTCTCGTACGATATGGCGCGTTGCTTCATTTTCGAATTTATTTAAGAACCAGTCATTGAGACGGCGTACTTCCGCACGATCTAAAGGATTTTCCGGAAAGAGCTTATTGTCTTGTCGTAAACTTCCATGTGTTTCGTCTAAATATTCGCAGATAACAAGAGGACCTGATAATGGAACCTCGTGTTCATCGAGAAAAACAGGAACATGACCAGCGGGATTGAGGGCTAGAAATTCGTGTCTTCTTGCCCATTCATATTCTTCAATCAGTTGAGTGGTTACACCATATTCCCCAAGAATGAGGCGTATGAAGCGCGAGGCAGCGGATAGGGGAGAGTGAAAAAGTGTCAGCATAATTTACACTATCAAATAGAGTTGATGAGAATTCTTTCAAGTAATCATTTTTATAAAGATGCTTGACTAGAAGTACAAGATCATTAGCAGCTGCTAGTAATTATAATTAATAAATTGTTAATAATAGCAATTGTTCTTTTATGCGATGGTTTGCAAAATGGCAGCACGTAATTCTTCTAAACCGAGAGCTTTTTCTGAAGAGGTTACAAGAAGCTCAGGATAAGCTGCCGGACGTTTGAGAAGCTTTGTTTGTGTGCTCATAATTAATTTTTCCAAGGCATTTGATTTGATTTTATCGCTTTTTGTCAAAACAATTTGATAAGAAACGGCTGCTTTATCAAGGAGAGCAAGAACATCTTCATCATTATTTTTGATTCCGTGCCGTGAATCAATTAAAATATATACACGTTTTAATGTTGTGCGCCCCCGTAAATAGCTAAAAATCAAATTTGTCCACGCATCAACCAGATTTTTAGGAGCAGCAGCGAAACCATAACCAGGCATATCTACTAATGCTAGAGGGGGAAGATCTCCTAGCTGCCCACTGAAGCCATCGGGAACAAAATAATTAAGCTCTTGAGTCCGTCCTGGTGTATTTGAGGTGCGTGCTAAGCTTTTTTGTTGGACGAGTGCGTTTATTAAAGATGATTTTCCAACATTGGAACGTCCTGCAAATGCAATTTCTGGTGGTCCTTCAGGGGGGAGAAAGCGTATCGCTGGTACACCACGAATAAAAATCCAATTGCGAGAAAAAATTCCAGAAAGGGAAGAATTTCTTGTCATTCATGCACTTCTTTTTTGGGTGATCTTCTCCACATGGCTTTCAGATTATCAAAAAGCTCAATTTTCACTCCTTGGCGCTTCATCATGATACCTTGCTGAATGATTGATAATATATTGTTCCATGCCCAATAGATGACGAGACCAACAGGGAAAGAGGCGAGCATAAAAGTAAAGACAACAGGCATCCATGTGAATATCATCGCTTGGGTTTGGTCTTGAGGAGCGGGATTCATACGCATTTGTAAAAACATCGTTATTCCCATAATCAAAGGCCATGCACCAATCATAAGAAATGTTGGCGTTGTATACGGTAAGAGACCAAACAAGTTAAAAAGAGAAGTTGGATCAGGTGCCGCTAAATCTTTAATCCAGCCAAAGAAAGGGGCATGGCGCATTTCAATGGTTATATAGAGAACTTTATAAAGAGCAAAGAATATTGGGAATTGAACCAACATTGGCCAACAACCTGCAAGGGGATTAATTTTTTCGGTTTTATATAGTTCTATTATTGCTTGTTGTTGCTTGGTTCGATCATCGGGATATTTTTCTTTTATTTCTAGCAACCGCGGTTGTAGAAGCTTCATGCGTGCCATAGATTTGTAAGATTTATTGGCTAGAGGAAAAAGAAGAGTTTTTAAGAGCACTGTGACAAGAAGGATGGCTATACCAAAATTTCCTGTTTGTTTATAAAGAATATCAATGAGAGAAAACATTGGTTTGGTAATGAAATCAAACCAGCCCCAATCAATTAAAAGAGCAAATTTTTTGATTTTTAGGTCATTTTGATAGTTATTAATAATTTCAACTTGTTTTGCACCAGCAAAAAGACGATTTGTAATAGTTTTTGTTTCATTTGGGGCAATCGTTAAAAGCGATCCTAGCAAGTCAGACTGATAATGCGTTTGCAAACGATCAAAATAAATAAAACGGCTTGTATATTCTTTATTTTGCGGGGGAATAACTGCTACAGCCCAATATTTATCGGTAATACCAATCCAACCTCCTGTTACTTTTGAGAAAGTCATGCTCTTTTGCCCATTATCAGGATTCGGGTCAAGCTCTGCTAAGGTTTTATATTTTTCAGTTTTGAGCGAATCTCCTGCAATACCTATCATACCTTCATGAAGTAAATAGGTTGCATTTGTATGTTCTGGTGGTGCTGCACGTGCAACGCGGGCATAGGACGAGAGATATATTGGTTGATCACTTTCATTGCTGATAGAATCTTCAATGGTAAACATGAAATGATCATCAACAGAAAGAATACGCCGGAAGATCTGTCCTTGTCCATTATTATAAATTAAAGTGATGGGTGTTGAAGGAGTCAGGATTGTATTGTTTCCCTCTATTTGCCATTGTGTATCCGATTGTGGCAAAGCTTTTGCTGGTAAAGATGCACTTGCAAAACCAAATTCAGCAAGGTAGGTCGTTTTGAAACCCTTAGGATTCAGCAAATCGATTTCCGGTGATTTTTTATCGACTGTTAAACGATATTTTTTGAGGTGAAGATCATCAAATTGTGCACCAACAAGATTAATAGAGCCTTCCAGTTCATTGGTTTTGATCGCAATACGCTTTGTTTTGGCCAATACAGCTTTCCGGATTTCAGGTGTCATTGGCTGTTCGATGATAGATGTTGCTTGATGCGTTGAGGTATCGTCAGAAAAATTCGTCGTGGTAGTAGAAAGGGTTGATTGTTGTTTTGACAATTGCTGTGTGATGACTTGTTGTTTTTGTAACTTTGCTTGTTTGGGAGCAACATGAAGAAATTGCCATGCGATGAGCACTACGAAAGATAAGCCAATAGCGATAAAGAAATTGCGGTTATATTCCATCCGTACACCCTTGTTGTTGTTGCTGATGTTTTATTTTTGGTTTTATTCGCCGATTTAATTCACTAATTAAGGATGTAAAAGGCGCATGTAACGCATCACGATATGCTACAATGACATAGTCTGTTCCTGCTTCCATGTGGTTTGTTACACCAACTCTTACGGCTTCACGCAAGCGCCTTTTGATACGATTACGCTTCACAGCATTACCGTTTTTACGAGTAACAGTGAAGCCTACACGTGCAACAAGAGAATCTTTTCTTTCTGTTGTTTGTTCACGAGATTTAACTTCGAGCAAAAATAAAGGACCACGCCGCTTTTCTCCTGTACGGACAGCCAAAAAGTCTGCTCTTTTGCGAATACGGCAGGGATGTTTTTTCTTCATAAAAGAACATTTCGCAATTTCACTAAATGCCTGCAAGCAGGCATTAGAGGTTCATAACAAAAGTTTCACAACGAAGAAACGGTGAGCAATCCTCAACGGTTGTGAAAATTTAAATGGTTAAGCAGAGAGCCGCTTACGTCCACGAGCACGTCTTGCAGCAATAACTTTACGTCCTCCAGCTGTAGCCATGCGTGCACGAAACCCATGGCGGCGTTTACGGACAAGTTTAGAGGGTTGGTAAGTACGTTTCATTTATTTAAATACCGCGGAGTGCGGCCCTTCTTAATCTTCGTTTTATGAGCAGTTATGCGCGAGATGAACGATTTTATCCTATCATACGGCTGTTAACCCATAAGGAAAAATATAAAAAAAGTCAATCTTAGATTGTTTTTCTCTTAGATTGTTTTTCTCGCTCTTGAAAGAATACAAAACACCTTATAATTGTCTGTGATACTTTTTTTACGATACTGTAAGAGTGTCAGAAATAACGATTGAGTCTATAGAAAATAAATGACTAGGGCGTTAAAGAATTAAAGAAAGTGTGACTGATTATTGTATACTCAATTTAAAGTATCCTTTAATATTAAAATTTTTTTCAGTTTTTGTTTTTACAAAATTTTTATCAGAACATTCATTAAAGTGGTTGTAGACAAACACGATTGATAGGATTTTATAGCAGATTTTATGTTTGAGATTCTTTATTTAAGGATGGTTTCATATTTTTAAAGAGAAAAGATATAAGTAATTTATACTTTATAATTTTGAGTAAAGTAGAAAATTATCAGGTGATGAACCTGTAAGTATTTTTCGTTCTTATGCTTATATTTGCTGGTATTTTTATAGAGAGGAAAGAACGTGGATTCTATTACAAGTGAGGCTGTCCGCAACGTATTACGTAAAATCAAAGGACCAGATCTTGAAAGTGATATTGTGTCGTTGGGGCTTCTTTCAGAAATATTGATTGCTGATGGTAAGGTTTTTTTTTCCATTACAGTTCCTGATGGAGGTGTGCAAGAATGGGAATCATTGCGTCGTTCTGCTGAAAAGATGGTATGTGCTTTGGAGGGAGTGGAATCTGTTGTTATCACACTTACAGCAGAAAAAACAACAAAGGCAGCACCTAGACGGAGAGCAAATCTCTTACCTATCAAAATGCCCATAGAAGGTGTGCGGCATGTGATTGCTGTTGCTTCTGGAAAAGGAGGGGTCGGAAAATCTACGATGGCAATAAATATCGCCTTAGCTTTACAAGATTCTGGTTTCAAGACGGGGGTGATGGATGCTGATATTTATGGTCCATCTTTGCCGCGTTTGACAGGACTTGTTAATCAAAAACCACAGCTCATTGGAGAAAAAAAGATTCAACCTCTTGAAAAATTCGGACTTAAATTGATGTCGCTGGGATTTTTGGTTGAGGAAGAAAAGCCGGTAGTATGGCGTGGTCCTATGGTTATGGCAGCGGTAACGCAATTGTTACGAGACGTTTTATGGGGACCTCTGGACGTTTTAGTCGTTGATATGCCGCCCGGTACAGGGGATGCACAACTAACGCTTGCACAACAGGTACAATTAACAGGTGCGTTAGTTGTCTCTACGCCCCAAGATCTTGCTTTAGTGGATGCGCGTAAAGCAATAGAAATGTTCATGAAAGTCAATGTTCCTATTTTAGGAATTATTGAGAATATGAGTTATTTTATCGCTCCTGATACGGGAAAACGCTATGATATTTTTGGCTATGGTGGTGCACGGGCAGAAGCGGAACGTCGAGAAGTCCCTTTCTTAGCGGAAATACCGCTTGATGCAGCTTTACGATTTTCTTCAGATGAGGGGATCCCTATTTTTGTTGCTAAGCCTAGTAAAGAGCATACTAAACTGTATCGTAAAATTGTTGATCAAATAAAAAATCAACTCTTTTAAATGGATATTTGTTTGAGAAAGTTTATTAAAACACAATCATGGAAGACGTAAAAATAGTTGCTTCTTTGTAAGGGGAGGTTTTAATGTGTGAGTGGAGTATATAGGTTAAATAAACAAAAAATTATTCATGCGTTTGGATAACCTGAAGGGGACCCAAATTAGAAGAGATAGAGCCATGAGGTAGAAAAAAATATTGGTATTGAGGATAAAAGAAGAAGACAGAAAATAAAAATAATTTAGAAAAATTGTAAAAGGTTGTAAAAAATATTTTAAAAATCAATTCTTTTCATAAGATGGTATCTTTTTCAGGTGTAAAAAGCATTTTTCGATATGAGTTTTCTTGATATAAATCTTCAACATTTAGCTCTTTCTTATTGAGATGATAAAAAAATGTTGGTCAAGTCTTTTTAGAAGCATTCATTTTTTGCAAAGTAGCCTCAAGAGCCGTTGTTAAAGCATTCCTTCCCCCTTGATGAGAAAAGTAATTTGACAAAAATTCATTTGTTCCACCCTTTGTTGAAAACTCTTTTTCAAGCAGTGCAAAATCGAGAAATGCAGAACGATTCGTTGCTATAATTTTACGCATTTCATCCGTAAGATTTCCAAACATCATGGTAAGGAATTCTGCTGATTGCTGTTTTTTTAACCCCTGTGTTATAAACCACTGATGGGCTGTTTCTATAAAATTAAAATATACTCCCATCAGAGAACCAGCTGTCATAAAAAGATTAAATTGCTCTTCCTTATCCAGCACCAATGTGCCCCCCAATGCATCAAATAAAGTGCGTAAAAAGGGATGATCGGGATAGACTGGTGTCAAATTTTTGCATTCTGCAACAAAAGGTAATGGAACAGCACGATAAACTTTATGATTAATCCACTCTTCTATTTCTGCTGCTTTTGCCATAGCAAGTACGGAAATAACCAGCTGTTCTGGACGAAAATGAAGAGAGCGCAAAACGCCTTCTGCAATTTGGTTGGGCAAGCAAAGAAAAACACAATCACTAATATCGAGCAACGCTTGGTTATTTTCAGCAATTATAACTTTATCATAAGTGTTTGAAAGGCGCTCTGCTGTTTGTGCATTGCGAGGTGAAACAATAATGGAAGAAACATCAAAGGTGCTTGTCATGAGTCCATTCACCATTGAAGCACTGATTGTACCCGTTCCCAAAAAGCCAAGTTTCATTTCTATTTCTCAGTTTTATATTTTAAAAGGAATCTCAATCAACATTTCAGGTGTTTTAACTAACATAAGCGCTAATTGAAGAGGCAACACATATCATAGCAAGAATAATCAAGCCCAAATAGATTTTTGGTTTGTCAAAGAGAACGGCAAAAGCAGAAAACCAACCAACAACAGCTGCGGCTAATGCAAATAAAAAACCTGGTTTATTCATAAGTACAATATGCATTGCCATTAAACCACCAATAATCAGCGCTCCAAAAACAATGAGTAAACCTGTTGCAAACTTTTCATAATCATCCATATTTCACTCCTTATAGCGCTCAAACGGTTACACACTTTTTAACGCATATGCACATAAAAACGAAATGTTTTTTATTGAGTATGGTTAAAATGGGGGCTGCCTCTTATTGATTAGATGTAAAAAATGCAGGGATATGCTGTGGCCAACGCCAAGGTAAAATTGCAATCAAATCAAAGCGTACAGATAAAAGGGCATAATCTTTTTGCCGTGCGAGCCAAATATCGGCTGCTGCCTCAATTCGCTTTTCATTCATTCGGGAAACCGCTTCCATTGCTTCAGCCAACGTTGAACGTGCTTTAACTTCAACAATTAACACAAGATTTCCACGTCGTGCAATTAAATCAATTTCCCCACATTTTGTTTTAAAACGCATTTCGGCAATGTGAAACCCTTTACAACGTAGCCACCAAGCTGCCAATTTTTCTGCACGGATCCCTCGATAAAAAGACTTTTGTCTGCGTTTTTTTTGTATCATCTTACGCATTTTTTAAAAAAACTAACCGCTGAAAAAGTTCCTGCTTTTTAAAACCGGTCTCTTTTGCAACCAAAGCTGCTGCTTGAGCAGCAGAATGTGTCTGCGCGCGTTCTAATAGCATTTCATCAATTTCTTGATCACTTATCACATTTAAAGAAGAGGATGATTCTCCAACAAGCACAACAATTTCCCCACGAATATGTGCTTGTTTTTTGTAATTTTCCAACAAATTCCCTAAATTGGAAACATCTACTGTTTCAAACTTCTTTGTTAATTCACGACAAATGGCAGCAGGTCGATCAGCCGAAAAAAGAGTGACCATATCCTGTAAAGTTTCAACAAGACGATGCGGTGATTCATAAAAAATTAAAGTTGCTGGAATCTCTTTTAATTGTTCCAACCGTTTTCTGCGCTGTAGCTTGCGTGCACTCAAAAAACCTGCAAAAAAAAAGCTATCAGTAGGAAGCCCTGTCGGTATAAGAGCGGCTAAAAGAGCGGATGCTCCAGGAATAGGAATAATTTTATGACCAGCTTTACGGGCTTCTTCCACCAATCGAAATCCGGGATCAGAAATAAGTGGTGTTCCCGCATCTGAAACAAGCGCTACTGTTTTGTTTTCTGCTAAAGCCGCTAAGAGCTTCGGACCCGCTTTTTGCGCATTATATTCATGATAGAGAAAAGTTTTTTTTTGAATACCGTAACGTTCCAACAAAATACGTGTTACCCGTGTATCCTCACACGCTAAAATATCAATTCTTGCAAGCACTTGCAAAGCACGAAGCGTAATATCTGCAAGATTTCCGATAGGCGTTGCCACAAGATAAAGCCCTGATTCTATAACGGGTGCAGAATAAGCATGCGCACCTATAAAATATGCTTTTTCACACATGCTCTTTTCTTTTCATCAAATTTCCCTCACCACAAGAGTTTTATCCATACCCATAAGCCATTTGGGCTCATTTTTATCAGCGCATTTTTTTATCATTATAAAGGCTTACCTTACTCGAATAATCGATTACACTACAATAAGATAATCTCATATTTAACGTCTTAATCTAACATTATTATCTATTTTGATCCGCGTTATCTTTTTTAGTAAAACAAATTCCAGATGTAACCAATATTCTATCAGCTCCACGATTTTCTATAAAGTTTTTCCTTCGAGAACCAAAAAACAATTTTACCTATGCCACCATCTCACGCTTGGCTGTGCTCTTTTAAAAGCTAAGCTTTTTAGACTATTTCCATAACGCCTATCTTTCAAATATTCTATTGATATCCAAACTGTTTTTCTGAGCAAATGTAAACAGCCTGTTTTGAAACATAAACAGCTAATTGTATTGTTATTGATCAAATATAAGCCCTTATCAGAAAAATATTTCATTTTTTCATATTCTCTACAGCTTTAACAGTATAATAAGTACCTTAGAAACGTTTAAGGCTAATTGTATATTTCAATTTTAGGAGAATGAACAATGATTATACATTGGGGCATTACATATTGGGATAGAAGGGGCCCTCATTGCCTTGCGGACAGGTCCAAGTGATATTTTGGTTCGGATCTTTGATATCGCATGTTTTACAATGTATGCAATTTGAAGCGTTGATAATATAAGTCAGATGATCATTATACTCTAGCCACTCGTAGACAGCGGCGGGGCAATAGTGTGTGGAAGGTGCCCCATAGATTGCATATTCGGAGTCTTTTTGTTTTCTTAATGAGGCTATTTTTAAATGGCAAGGTTGATTTTCTTCATGGTGCGTATTGGAAAGGGCAACACTTGAAAGGCGATCAAAGGTTACAACACCATCTGGTTTTGGGTAAGCAATAGGTTGAAATTTTTTTGCTGGTTCAAGATATTCATAATCTTCCTTTTTGTGGGGGAGTGTTTTAAATAAGGAAAATCCGAACAGCTGTTGCCACCACATATCAAAACCGGCAAGTTTAATTCCATATTTTGTCCCATATTGTGCCCAGAGCGGTTTGGCATTTCGCACTTTATAAAGATCTTTGCCAATGGGACCTTTTCGCCACTGTTCTTCGATTTCTTTGACCTCATCATGGGCACGTCCTTGCGCGAGAGCGGTAGCGATTTTATCGGCAGCTAATATGCCAGATAAGATGGCATTGTGTGAGCCTTTGATACGAGGAACATTGACAAAGCCAGCAGAGCAGCCAATAAGTGCTCCACCAGGAAAGGTGAGTTTTGGTACAGATTGCCAACCTCCTTCGCTGATAACACGTGCACCATAGGAAAGACGTTTTGCACCTTTGAAGATTTCATAGAGTTTTGGATGTGTTTTAAAACGTTGAAATTCTTCAAAAGGAGAAAGATAAGGATTTTTGTAATCTAAGTGCACAACAAAACCGACAGAAATGACATTGTTTTCTTGGTGATAAAGAAAGCCACCACCACCGGTATTATTGTCTAAGGGCCAACCAGTGAAATGTTGCACTAAACCGCGTTGGTGTTTATGGGGATCAATTTCCCAGAGTTCTTTGAGTCCAAGACCAAATTTTTGTGGTTCACGATTTTTGCTAAGGTTGAAATGTTTTATCAGTTGTTTTGCAATTGAGCCGCGTGCTCCTTCCGCAATCAGAGTATATTTTGCCAATAACGCCATACCAGGCATATAATTTTTTCCAGGGGTTCCATCTTTGTTAAGCCCCATATCACCGGTGAGAACACCAATGATAGCTCCGTTATCTTTTTGGATAATGGGCTCTGTTGCTGCAAAACCAGGATAGATTTCAACACCCAACGCTTCAGCTTTTTTGCTTAGCCAGCGGCAGACGCTCCCAAGCGAAACGATATAACATCCGTTATTTGATAAGATTCTGGGATGCAAAATATTGGGCAATAGTGTCGCTTTTTGAGGCTTTAGAAAAAAAAAATGGTCCTGGGTGACAGGGGTTGTGAAGGGATGGTCGTTGTCATTTCTCCATTCTGGTAAGAGTGTATCGATACCAATGGGGTCAACAACTGCGCCCGAGAGAATATGTGCACCAACTTCGGTCCCTTTTTCAACAATTGTAACAGAAAGCTCAGGATTAATTTGTTTAAAGCGAATTGCGGCAGAAAGCCCTGCAGGTCCTGCTCCGACAATGACTATGTCAAACTCCATACTTTCACGTTGGTCATGCGGAAATGCATTCATAACTTATAAAGCTTTCTCTAATTCTGGAATAATTTGGTGGAGATCACCTACAAGGGTGTAATCGGCAATTTGCATGATGGGAGCTTCTTCATCTTTATTAATGGCAACAATAATTTGTGCATCCATTATACCGGCTAAATGCTGGATTGCACCGGAAATGCCAACGGCGATATAGAGTTCAGGGGCAACGACTTTTCCTGTTTGTCCAATTTGCCAGTCATTGGGAGCGTAGCCTGCATCAACTGCTGCGCGGCTGGCACCTAAAGCGGCATCTAATTTGTTTGCAAGGGGAAGAAGAAGTGCCATAAATTGTTCTTGAGAACCAAGACCACGCCCGCCTGATATAATAACACGTGCAGAGGTAAGATCAGGACGATCAATTTTGTTGGTTTCTTCTTTTACGAAAGAAGAAAGATTTGGATTGGGAGCTGGTGTTATTATTTTAATGGGAGCAGAATTATTTTGGGAAGGCGTTGGTGTGAAAGAAGCTGTGCGAACTGTTATAATTTTTTTATGATCATTGGTACGGACAGTTTCAAGTACATTGCCTGCATAAATGGGTCGTTTGAAGGTATCGGGTGAAAGAATGGCGGTAATATCTGAAATTTGCATAAGATCAAGAAGGGCTGCTACGCGTGGCATCACATTTTTTCCAGTGCTGCTGGATGCAGCCATGATCACATCATAATCATTTGCTAACGTGAGAATTGTATCTGCCATAGGCTCGGCAAGTTGATGGGCTAAATAGTCTGCTTTTGCAATAAGAACCTGCCGCACACTATTAAGTTTAGCACTATTTTCCGCTATCGTTTGAATTTTTTCTCCGCAAACCAGAATATCGATATCATTACTGAGTGCGCGTGCAGCGGTGAGCGCTTTTGCTGTTTCTTCTGTATTATGATCAGCCAATAAAAGAATTGCCATAAGTTTTTGCCCTTTTATGTGAGTGTTGCTTTTACTCTAGTGGTGAGAATATTAAATGCAGTTCTTTTGTTTTAGCGCACTGACAAGCTCTACTACATTCGCCACTTTAATACCGGATTGACGGGGTTTTGGCTCTTCAACGCTTAAAATTGTTAAGCGTGCTTCCGTATCGATGCCAAGATCAGCAAGAGATTTTTGCTCAATGATTTTCTTTTTTGCTTTCATGATATTGGGGAGAGAGGTGTAACGCGGTTCATTGAGCCGTAGATCGGCAGTCATAACCATGGGAAGGGGAAGACAAAGAGTTTGTGTTCCATTATCAACTTCACGAGTAACTGTAGCATGCCCATTTTCTATGTTAAGATGTGAAGCGAAAGTTGCCTGTCCCCAACCAAGAAGAGCTGCGAGCATTTGTCCTGTTTGGTTGCTATCATCATCAATTGCTTGTTTTCCTAAAAAGACCATATCGGGTTTTTCTTCATCAACAATAGCTTTGAGAACCTTAGCAATTGCTAAGGGTTCAAGTGTTTTATCCGTTGTGACAAGAAGTGCGCGATCAGCGCCCATTGCAAGTCCTGTTCGTAGAGTTTCTTGGGCTGCTTCTGGGCCAATTGAAACAAGAAGAACTTCTGAAATTTTACCGGATTCTTTCTGGCGAATAGCCTCCTCCACGGCTATCTCATCAAAAGGATTCATAGACATTTTTACGTGAGACAGATCAACACCTGTACTATCGGGTTTGACGCGTATCTTGATGTTATAATCAACAACACGTTTGACAGCGACAATTATCTTCATAATGATCCTCTTTGTTTGTATGACCACAAGTTTATAGCAATACTCATAAGAAACCAAATTGTTTAGAATGAAGTCTCATTTATAACCTGTGTTATCTTTCATATAAGCTTTTTTACGTTTACTTGTACTTTCTCGTCGTTATTTTCAATCTTCATATTTTTGCATTGCTATAATTGCCTTATTTGCTTGAATAAAAAGTAAAAAAATCAATCTGTCTTGTGAGAATATTCTTTTTTAGTTTCTTATGCTTTGTTTATGATGGTGCAATAGGTCCTTTATACAATGAAAAATTAAGTGAAAAAGATAAAAATGGGGGAATGATTTTGCTCTTCAAATCTTGAAGACAGAAAAATTAAAGATCTGTCTTTCAAACAAATATTTTGGATAAAGATTGGGGAAAATATTTCTAACAAAAAAGTTTTTAGGAGTTCTTAAAGCTCTATTTACTAAAATAGAGCACACTATCTCATCATTTGTTGCGATTCTTTTCAAAAAGATTAATGAGGGGTAGGCGTTTGTGAATACGAAGGGTCATACGATCGATCAGGCGACCAATCAGGTTAGGAATGGTAAATTCTTTTCTTTTGTTGAACAGAAAGAAAGAATGGATACTTCTGTAGAAGTAACGATGTCGGATATTGCTCAAAAATTACGCACCGTTTATACGCAAATGCAAATGAAGCATCCGCCCCGTTCTTTGATGCAGCAGAGTTCTGTAGAAGAGCATTTTAAATCTTACTTAGATGATATTAGTCGAGCTATTTTGGCTGAACATTATATACGTTGTCAAAGAGAAAAAAAGCTTTTTGAGTCTTTAGAGCAGATTAAAACAATTGTTAAAAGTTTGCAGAGTGAAAAAAAAAGCTTAGAAGAAGAAGCGGTAACACGACGGGTATCTCGTTCAAAATCACCTGATTCTGTTGTACAAAAACTTGCTCATATGGAATGTCAGGAAAATCAAGAACGTTTATTCTTTCAAAAGATGCAAAATTTTTCGAAACAAAACGGTATAATTCCACTCCAAACAAATGTTGAAAATACGTTGCAGCAAGAAAATAGAAGTTCTTTGCCCAGTGATGCTCTGAAACCTTCTTTTAAAAAGGATAAGGGAGTAGTGAAGCGTGCTGTGATAGAAGAAAAGGGTATGATGGGTGTTCAGGTATCTAATCATTGCAGTGAGAATGGTTTTTCTTCTTTAAAGGCGCAGTCTCGGGAACATGTCTCGTTTTCATCTTATTTGGTAAAAAAAAGTGTTCTTTGTTTTTTAACCGTTGTATTTGTGGTAGCGGTAACGTTATGTCTTTATAGCTTTTTAAAAGGAGCTCGTTTTTTTTAATTTGTATGATGTTGATGTTAATAGATGTGAAATGTATTGCGCATTCGTGTTTGTACGAAAGCTATAGCAACTAGAATTATTCTTTTAAACACGCAACAAAGATTATTGGAAAAGAGGATAATTGGAGAAGGATTCTCTAATTGTTAAAAAAACCTCAGATTATCTTGAAGGTTCTGTAAGTGAGTATTTATTTACCAATTGCTGAAATGTCACTCAATATGCTGATCTTGATTGGTATGGGAGTCGTTGCTGGTTTTTTTTCAGGCCTTTTTGGAATCGGTGGTGGGTTTCTCATCACACCGTTATTGATTTTTTATAATATTCCTCCTGCTATTGCTGTTGGAACAGGTGCTAACCAGATGATTGCGTCATCTGTAACAGGAGCAATTACACATTTTAGAAGACGTACGCTCGATATTAAACTTGGTATTCTTTTGGCGATTGGAGGAGGGGGGGGGTCTTTAATCGGGATTCAGGTTTTCTCTGTTTTGAAAAAGTTAGGTCAATTAGACTTAATGATTTCGCTTCTTTATGTGATTCTTCTTGGAAGTGTAGGAAGCTTAATGATCGTTGAAAGTTGGTATGATATGATGCGCAAACGTAAGGCAGGAAAAGCCAATATTCGTCTTGCTGGTCGACATAACTGGATTCATCGCTTACCCTTAAAAATGCGTTTTCGGACATCTATGATATATGTTAGCATTATTCCAGTTTTAGGGATTGGTCTCATTGTGGGGTTGTTGTCTTCTATTATGGGAATTGGTGGGGGGTTCTTTATGATACCAGCATTGATTTACCTTCTGCGTGTTCCAACCAGTGTGGTGATTGGGACTTCACTTTTTCAGATTACATTTGTGTCTTCTTTCACGACAGTTTTGCAAAGTATGACTAATCAGTCCGTTGATATTGTCTTGGCTTTTTTGTTAATGCTTGGAGGAAGTATTGGTGCGCAATATGGAACAAGGGCTGGAAGGAAGTTAAAGGCTGAACAACTGCGTATGGCGCTTGCATGTTTAGTGTTGATTGTGTGTATGCGTCTTGCTTTTCAATTATTTATACGCCCTGATAATCTTTTCTCTCTGGATATTCTTATGAGATAAAAATGGGTAGATTATTTTCTTTATACATCATTGCAGGTTTTTTTTGTTTTATTTCTTTTTCTACATGGTCACATGTTGGGACGCCAGCTACATCCATTGATCAACTTGACCACGAAACTGTCCAAATTATCGTAACAACGAATACGATTACTGTGGATGCAAATTTTGCTGGTCGTGATCTTTATATTGCTGGTGTTTTGGAAAATATTGATCCGTTATATTCTCGACAAAACCGTTATGATATTGTTGTAAGCTTGGAGGGACAAGATCGGACAATGGTGATGCGAGAAAAAAAACGCAATGCCGGTGTATGGGTTAATACAGATTCTCTTATTTTTAAAAAGGTTCCTCTTTTTTACTCTATGGTCACAACACGTGAAATTGACGATATTACGAGCATTGAAGATTATAAACGCTTGGGGTTAGGATTACTCTATTTGCCATTACAGACGGATGAACAAGACCAGAAAAAAATACAAAGCTTTCGCGATGAACTTATAAAATTGCAAAAAGCTAAAAGCCTTTATTACGAGGAAGTAGGTGGTGTTCGTTTTGGTTCTGACACACTTTTCACAGCACATTTTCGTTTGCCAGCAAATATTCCTGTTGGACATTATAAAGTTCGTGCTTATCTTTTTCGTGATGGACAGTTTATTGATAGTGCAACAACGACTCTTGAAATTGTTAAAGCACATATCGCTTATACAATTTTTTATGCAGCGCACAAGTATCGTTTTTTATATGGTATTGTTGCAGTGATTATTGCTATTACTACAGGATTTTTATGTCGTTTGATTTTTCGAAAAGATTAGCGCAAGGAAAATGTTAAGGCTTTTATTTTTTATGAAAAATTCGTAAGATAAGAAAAATAGGTACAACAACAATAGCTCCCGTCATAGTTATATGAAAGAAATTTGTAAGCGTTATAAATCCTGCTTTCCATAGTGATTGAAAAAAATCTACTATTCTTTGTATGAGGTTTCGAGGTGTCCATCCCAAAAAATTCATTACGATGCCAATGAAGAATGAAAGGATAAGCAATTTTAGACTAGCACGGTTTAATGTTCCTCCAAGAAACGCATGAGAAGAATTTAACAACTTTTTCTTTCGGTTCATTTTAATATACTTTCGAAGATCGTGTTTTTTATTATATTATCATAGTACAGCAATGTTACTAGCATAAAAGAAAAACATTTTTTATTTTTTCTTACTTTTTTAAGTTCATTACCTTAGTACTGGTGTAATAACAGTGCTGTTTTTTGAAATATACGCGTATTTTATTGCATTTTCGCGATATTTTCAGGGCGCTTCATTTAATGAAATGAAGGGGTATCCTTTTGTTTCTGAGAATTTGTAGAGAAATTTTATAACGTTTCGATATTCCGCGTCAGGGTGAGAGTTTTTGTTCGTTGAAGATTTTGTAACCGACTTATTGTTGTTGTGTATAGAAATAATATTTCAAGACAGTTTACTTAAAAAAAGACTATCTATTCTGATAAGGGTGTGCTTATATAGGTATTATATTTAGGTATTTCAACCTTAGTCATTGAAAAGATTTTTTTCTGAAAAAATGCAAGCAATGAATTGTGTGTTGTTAAAGGAGCAAAGGTATTTAAAATACAATATTGAAAAAAGTTTTGTTATGTACGGACGCGTGAGGGAATGTCAGAGGTTTGTGGTGCCCGTGCTCCTTTTATTTGGAAATAAGATATAATGAGAAGCTGTTATTTAGTGGGGAATTATGGAAAAATCCAAAATTCCTTTTGCAGAAGGGGTAGAGGTGGTTGATGTTGGGCGATGGGAAAATTTTTCTGTTTTGTTGAAATATCAAATTATTATGAAGGCTCTTTGTTATTAAGGTTTTTGAGCTAACAGGGGATTGTCCTTTGATGGCATAAAAACGCTAGAGTAAAGAAGAGCTGAACTTGTCCGACAAGAGAGAAGAAATCTTTGTCTTATAGCCTTCAATGGTAGACGTTGTAATATCATCAATAATTGGTGATGGGTTATGTCATTCATCATATATTAGATTGTTTTTCGGTGCATAGTCTAATTTTATTATTTTGCACATTCTTGTTGCGTGGGGAATTTATACAATAAACTTTAAAAGGAAAAGTCTATGAACTTAAAAAGAAAAATATTGAAAAGTAGCGGATCTCTTGTTTCTGCTCTTATTGCGCTGGGGGTAGTTGTACAACAGGTTTCTGCAAAAACACCGGCTGATACCCTTGTGATGGCTTGGAATCTTGATGCAATCAGTACATTTGATCCTGCGCAGCTCACGGATGTTTATGGAAGTGAAATTGTTCGCAATGTTTGTGATAACTTAGTCAGTACTGCGACAGATGATCCTGCTAAAATGGTTCCCGCTTTAGCAACTCATTGGGATGTTTCAGGTGATGATCACAGTACGGTGATTACCTTTCATTTGCGTGATGGTTTGAAGTTTAATAATGGCAAGCCAGCCAATGCCAATGATCTTGTTTGGGGTATGAGGCGGGTTGTCAAATTGAAGATGGGTAATGCGGCAATTTTTAATGAATATGGAATTACAGAACAAAATGTTGATGATGCTTTGCAAGCTGTTGATGAGAAAACAGTGGTGATGAAATTTGATAAGCCTTATCCAGCAGAGCTCATTCTTAATAATATTGTTGCAAGTCCTGCAACAGCTTTGCTTGATCGTAAGACGATCATGAAACACGAAAAAAATGGTGATTTGGGAAATCAGTATTTGAAAA
>NZ_JBHIMZ010000061.1:0-846 GCF_042194555.1 Bartonella sp. CR127HXZ
TGCGGCGAGGACTATTGAGCCTGCGATAGGGGCTTCAACATGGGCTTTTGGGAGTCATAGGTGTAGGCCATATAAGGGTATTTTTGTTATGAAAGCTATCGTGCATGCTAGTCAGACGAGGTTGTGTGATCAGGTGGTTGTTAGTTTTTGGTCTGTGAGTGTTAGTAGTATGATATTTAATGAGCCTGCGTTATTGTAGGTGTAGGTTAATATGATGAGTAGGGGTAGAGAGCCAGTTAGTGTATAGAATAGAAAGTATGTGCTTGCGTTGAGGCGTTCTGCTTGGTTACCTCATTTGGTGATGATGATTAGGGTGGGAATAAGGGTGGTTTCGAATAGGATGTAGAATAAGATTAATTCTGTGGCCATGAATGTTAGAATTAAGGTGATTTGAAGGAAAATTATTGTGGAGAGGTAGAGTTTTTTTTGCGAAGGGGGTTCATTGCATAGGTGGTACTGGCTAGCTATTATCATGAGGGGTAGAAGTCAAGCGGTTAGTGTCAGAAGGGGTGTTGTTAGTGGGTCGGAGGATAGGTAGGTTGAGTGGTTAAGGAGGTTGTTATTGGTTTGGTTAAAAAATAGTAGGGGAATGAGGCTAATGATTAGGCTATGTGTAGTTAAGTTAATTCAGATTATGTTGTTTGTAGAGAATCATGTTATTGGTAGCAATATGGTTGTTGGAATGATTATTTTTAACATTGAAGTAGACTTAAGTTGTGGATGTAATCTAGACCGTATGTATTGGAGATTGAGACTAGTAGGGCAAGGCCTACTGCTGTTTCGCAAGCAGCAAATACTAGTAGGGTGATTGGTATGATGTTGGTCAGAGAGGAGTGTGTGTTTGAG
>NZ_JBHIMZ010000062.1:0-825 GCF_042194555.1 Bartonella sp. CR127HXZ
TGCAACAGCTTTGCTTGATCGTAAGACGATCATGAAACACGAAAAAAATGGTGATTTGGGAAATCAGTATTTGAAAACTCATGCTGCTTGCGTTGGTCCTTATCAGTTAAAAAGTTGGCGCCCTGGAGAAGCGATTTTATTGCGTGCAAGCTCTCATTATTGGGGACAAGAACCTAAACTAAAACAGATTTTAATTCGCCATGTTGCGGAGCCTGGAACACAACGCTTGTTGTTGCAAAAACATGATATTGATGTTGCTCGTAATTTGACACCTGAAGATCTTGCAGATCTGCAAAAAACAACAGATGTTAAAATCAAAGAAGTGTTAGAACCATCCATGATGTATTGGGGATTCAATACGACGAATCCCATTTTTGCTAAGGAAAAAGTACGTTTGGCGATGCGTTATCTTATAGATTATGAAGGTCTTGGCAAGAAGCTTCTCAAAGGGATTGGTATTCCACGGGCAAGTTTTATTCCTCTTGGCAATTTTGGGGCTTTAGATGAAAAAGAAGGGCAACCCTTTAAGCTTGATATTCAAAAAGCCAAGCAGCTTTTAGCAGAGGCCGGTTATCCGAACGGATTTGAGGCAAATTTTCTCGTATCAAATGCTCCTTATACTTTGTTACTTGCTCAGTCACTCCAAGATAGTGCTGCGCAGGCGGGGGTGCGTCTTAAAATTGAGCGATTGGCAGGTACACAGTTGTTTTCCAAACTTTATGCCCGAGCTTTTGATACAATTTTTGTTGGATGGAATAATGATTCTGCGGATCCTCATACAATGGCTTCACGTCTTGTTTATAATCCAGATAATCGGTTTGAGGC
>NZ_JBHIMZ010000063.1:0-817 GCF_042194555.1 Bartonella sp. CR127HXZ
TCGAGTGCTGGTAAATTGTCACCGCTTAAAAATAAAAACTTATTGTCCTTGATTAAAAAGCGTGCCTGCATACGGTCAGCAAGGCGGGTTAGAAAATCAACAGCCGATTGATCTGTGCGAATCACATAAGGCAAAGTTTGTTGAGTGAACTGGGGACTGACCTTTGCTTGATAGCCATGGCGTTTGGCCAGTGTCTCAACAATCTCACCAACAGTTTTGTGATCAAAATGCTCACTCGCCTGTTCTTTGAGTTCTTTGCGCATCGAAGCACTTTTGCCGCAAAGGCGCAAAATCTCTCCATCACTGCCCCCACAACTTACAACCGATTCGACAACAAAACGCCCCATAAAAGCACTGATGCTGTTCTCATAGCCAAAGATCACCTGCAGAGCGTTGCCCGTTTGTGGAACCTCTAAATCATTGCCACTATCATCAAACTCTGCTTCAAATGTATCGGCTTCATTACCGGCATGGTCAGTGATAGTTGCAGTTAAAAGACGCTGGTAAAAAACCTCATGAACAGGTTTGTCTCCCACCTTGACCACAATAAAAGGGTGTGTGCGCATTAATCCCATAACCGCTTCACCATGCTTTGGGGATTAGACAACACAAACTCAGGCAAAATGACCGTTAAGCCCCGCGGTAAAAACACACCATATTTGGCAATCTCTGGATTGGCTTCTAGTGTGGCTTCTAAATAACCGTTTAGTGCCCCAACTTGGATGCGGTCTCTGAACACAGCCATGGCATGGTGAAAGCAGATGAGATCAAGACTCATATCCTCTAACTCTACAACAACATGCTTTTCTGGTATCTT
>NZ_JBHIMZ010000064.1:0-801 GCF_042194555.1 Bartonella sp. CR127HXZ
AATGGAAAAAACTTTGAAGAAATGAAAGTATTTGAAGAAACTAAAGAAAGAATTTCTGCTATTGTTACAATTCCACAACAAACATCTAGCACTTTTGGGGAGGATATAAAAACAATGCTTGATAAAAAATTAACCTTTAACGAAATTACAAATTCAAACGAATTCAGCATTATGGCCAAAAGCCGCTTAGCACGCGTCAAAAGCATGTTATTTGACCAGATAGCTATTATTCCAGGAATATAAAATGTCCGTTGATATTGATGCCATTCGGCAAAAAATAACTAAAGAATTTAATCAACTTGTTCCACCAAATGATCCAATTCTCATGACTGTTTTTTTATCTGATATAATGCTAGATTCAGCTTTAAAAACACTTCACGAACATCAAAATCAAATGATCAATTACATTTTAACTGCACGTAATGCTATGGTAGAGGAAGAAAAAAAAACAGCTGGAAAATTAATAACTGAAGCAGCCACATATATAAACAAAGAAATCAACCAAGAAATGAGTAAAAACTTTCTGAACAAATGAAATCATATGAAATCTCGTTATCCAAAGTGTCTGCTATAAAATCAAGTGTAGATGATAATATGGAAAGATTTTTAAAAAAACTCAGAAATTATGGAATATTAATAGGTGCTAGTTTATTAGCAAATATTCTCTGTTTTTTTGCTCTTATAATCCATTATTATATAAATTAATATTTTTTAAATCACTTGAAAAAAGTATAGACTTTTTAAAATTCTTATTCAGTGTTTATATCTCAAAATGGAGCCGCATCTTTATGATACGGCTTT
>NZ_JBHIMZ010000065.1:0-793 GCF_042194555.1 Bartonella sp. CR127HXZ
TAAAAACAAATGATAAAGAAGATAAGTTTACATCTTTATTGGTTAGTCTTCTACAAAGGAATGGCTACGGTGTAATTTATACAGATCAACCAGAAAAACATAAAAACACGGGTATAAATTTAACCTACAAAGTGATGCCCTTGGATCAAGGTATAGTATTGGTGGCACAATATGGTTTAACTGAAATAACGCGTCATTATGTTCGTTTAAAAACTGGAAATATTGTACCGGCCGCTCCTTTTATTGCTCGTGTAGATGATGGGGGTAAAGGGTGAAAAACGATCAAAAAAGTAGTCCTTCTGAATCTCCTGATTTTTTTTCTGTAAAACCCAAAGGACGAGGTGTACGGCGGTTAAACAATATACCTTTTATAGGTGCTATAGGTATCATTTTTTTTGCTCTGCTTGGTATTACATATACTTTTATGTTGCGACAGCAATCTAATAATGTTGTCTTAGAAAACAAAAAAAAATTATTTGTGGATGAAACACCGTTGCCAATTCGTCCAGAGGGTGATGATTATGTTCAAGCAAAATTACCAGAGATCTTACCAGCACAGTCAACCAAACCAATTGAAACTAAGAAGTTGCTAACAAAAGATCCAGAACAAAAGCCGCTCGATGAAACTGTAGATGAAGAAGATGAAACACAAAAGAGATTATTAACACATATTGTAGAGAGGCGTTTTGCTAAAATGGAGGCTGCTTTAGATTCTGATCCTATGGTTTCTTTTACAATTAATTCAAAGATGCAAAATCAGTCTCAAGTTCAAGATACAGATCCGCAAAAAGCA
>NZ_JBHIMZ010000066.1:0-765 GCF_042194555.1 Bartonella sp. CR127HXZ
ATCTATGTTGCTCTTTTTGGTAATAATGAAGAAGGAACAGCCTCTGAAGATCTCATACAAGCAGTTTCACAAGCTCTTCACAGAAAAAATATCATCATGACCAATGATACAATCATTGTTCACGCTGCTGTCAAAAAAGTGCTGGATTTAGAGGCAGATGTTTGGCTGTTACCAGAAACATCTTTGAAAATTCTCACAACAATGGAAACAAATTTAAGAGCAGCGTGGAGACAAGAACAAGCCATTGGTCGTGAATTAAGTTTGTCGTGGTGGATTTCAAAACTAATGATTGCTGGTGTCCAGAAAGTGATCGCCATTACACCAACACAAGACAGTATGGTTTGTGATGAAGAAATTTTATCGATTGGAAAAATCACCTTAAACTTCAAAGGGCGTGCGCGCTAATGGTTGGTTCCCTCCTTCCCACAAACGCGACAGAATTTGAAAAGCGCCTTGCCGATGCTTGCGATTTTCATCAAGATATTGATGGTTCTGTTTTGGGGATTTCACGCGCAAAACTGATCACACGCCCTCCCCGTTTCTTACCGTGGTTGATTGAAGAATACGGGCTTGGTGAACTGACACCTTATGTTCCAAATCTCTATGATTTGATTGATCAAGGGCTTCAATGGCAGCGCTTGCGCGGCTCCCTTGCGGCAATAGAGATGGGGCTTGAATGGCTAGGGATTTCTGCACGCTTTCAACCCGCTTGGACGGGGCGAGCATGGTGGAACTCCTTTCAACTTGATTTTGATCAGTTGCCTG
>NZ_JBHIMZ010000009.1:0-81653 GCF_042194555.1 Bartonella sp. CR127HXZ
GTTTTGCTATTCGTGAAGGTGGTCGTACTGTTGGTGCCGGTATCGTCTCTAAGATCATTGAATAAATAATGCTTGTTGAGTGCTTTCATTATTGAAGGCACTTTGTATAACAGGGAAATAAAGAGCATGAACAGTCAAAATATTCGCATTCGCTTAAAAGCGTTTGATCATAGAATTCTTGATACGTCGACGCGTGAGATTGTATCGACTGCTAAACGTACCGGTGCAAATGTCCGTGGTCCCATTCCGCTTCCGACGCGGATTGAGAAGTTTACGGTCAATCGTGGACCGCATATCGATAAGAAGAGTCGTGAGCAGTTTGAGATGCGAACACATAAGCGTCTTCTTGATATTGTTGATCCAACGCCGCAAACAGTGGATGCGCTTATGAAGCTCGATCTTTCTGCTGGTGTGGATGTAGAAATTAAGCTCTGAGGTTTGAGGACAGAAGGAACAGACCCGATGCGTTCAGGTGTAATAGCACAGAAGCTGGGCATGACCCGTATTTATAATGATGCTGGTGAGCATGTGCCGGTGACCGTACTTCGTTTGGAGAATTGTCAAGTCGTTGCTCAGCGTACAGTTGAAAAGAATGGTTATACTGCTGTTCAATTAGGTGTAGGCTTTGCTAAGGTTAAGAATACTTCACAAGCTCTTCGTGGACATTTTGCTAAGGCTTCTGTTGAGCCTAAAGCTAAAATAGCAGAGTTTCGTGTAAGTCCCGACAATCTTCTTGATGTTGGTACTGAGATTACGGTGGAACATTTTGTTCCAGGACAAAGAGTTGATGTGACTGGTACCAGTATTGGTAAGGGGTTTGCTGGTGTTATGAAACGACATAACTTTGGTGGGCATCGTGCTTCCCATGGTAATTCGATTACACATCGTGCTCATGGTTCTACAGGGCAGTGTCAAGATCCTGGTAAAGTTTTTAAAGGTAAAAAAATGGCTGGCCATATGGGGCAAGTGCGTGTAACAACACAGAATATTGAAGTTATTTCCACGGATAGTGAACGTGGTTTAATTTTAGTGCGTGGTGCTGTTTCTGGTTCTAAAGGTTCTTGGATTTTGGTACGGGATGCTGTGAAGAAGCCTCTTCCTGATAATGCTCCAAAGCCTGCTGGTATTCGCCGTCTTGTGAAGGAGAAAACGGAAATGGTTACTCCGGTGACGGAAACCTCTGAAGTTGAGGGAGCCTAATAATGGATCTTGTAATTAAAACTCTTGATGGTAATGAAGCTGGCAAATTAAAGGTTTCTGAAGCTATTTTTGATCTTGTTCCACGTGAGGATATTTTGCAACGTGTTGTTCGTTGGCAGCTTGCACGTCGTCAGCAGGGGAGTCATCAATCCCAAGGTCGTTCTGATGTGTCGCGAACAGGGGCAAAAATGTTTAAGCAAAAAGGAACTGGGCGTGCTCGACATTCATCTGCCCGTGCACCGCAGTTTAGAGGTGGGGGTAAGGCACATGGACCAGTGGTTCGTAGTCATGCGCATGATCTTCCTAAAAAGATTCGTGCTCTTGGGTTACGTCTTGCTTTATCTGCAAAATTAAAAGCAAAAGACTTAATTATTGTGGATGAGTTGACTGTTAAGGATGCGAAAACGAAAATGCTTGTTTCTCATTTTTCTAAGCTTGGATTTAATAACGCTCTCTTGATTGGTGGTAAAGAGATTGATATTAACTTTTTTCGTGCAGTCTCTAATATCCCTAATATTGATATTTTGCCTATTCAGGGAATTAATGTTTATGATATTTTGCGTCGCAGCAAACTTGTTTTATCAAAGGCAGCTGTTGAGGCTCTTGAGGAGCGTTTTAAATGACAGATCTTCGCCATTATGATATAATTATTAGTCCAGTTATTACTGAAAAGTCGACTATGATTTCTGAATGTAATCAAGTTGCTTTTAATGTCGCGCCGAAAGCGACGAAGCCTGAGATTAAGGCTGCTATTGAAGCGCTTTTTAGCGTAAAAGTTAAAGCAGTTAACACGATAGTCCGTAAGGGTAAAGTGAAGCGTTTCAAAGGTATAGTTGGTCGGCAAAGTGATGTCAAAAAAGCGATCGTAACTCTGGCCAATGGTCAGACTATCGACGTTTCGACAGGTCTTTAAAGAGGCTCGGAGATAGGAATAATGGCACTTAAGCAATTTAATCCAACGACACCTGGGCAGCGTCAGCTTGTTATTGTGGAACGTTCTTGTCTTTATAAGGGAAAACCTATAAAGATGTTGACTGAAGGTTTGTCTTCAAAGGGTGGACGCAATAATCGCGGTCGTGTTACTGCTCGTTTTCAGGGTGGTGGACATAAACGTAGTTATCGGTTTGTCGACTTTAAGCGTCTTAAACGTGATGTTTCGGCAAAGGTTGAGCGTTTAGAATATGATCCTAACCGTACTGCTTTTATTGCTTTAATTCGCTATGAGGACGGGCAATTGAGTTATATTCTTGCGCCACAGCGTCTTGCGGTTGGTGATTCTGTTATGGCTGGTTTAAATGTGGATGTTAAACCAGGTAATGCTATGCCTCTTGCTAATATGCCTGTAGGTACAATTATTCATAATGTTGAGATGAAGCCAGGAAAAGGGGGGCAGATTGCACGTTCAGCGGGTACTTATGCGCAGTTGGTTGGACGAGATCATGGTATGGCTATTCTTCGTTTAAATTCTGGTGAACAGCGTTTGGTTCCTAGTAGCTGTTTTGCAACTGTTGGTGCTGTTTCAAATCCTGATCATGGGAATATTAATGATGGTAAGGCAGGTCGGTCACGTTGGCGTGGTAAACGTCCACATGTTCGTGGTGTTGCTATGAACCCCGTTGATCATCCGCACGGTGGTGGTGAAGGTCGTACATCGGGGGGGCGCCATCCAGTATCTCCTTGGGGTAAGCCTACGAAAGGTAAGCGTACGCGCTCCAATAAAGCCACTGATAAATTTATTATGCGTACGCGTCATCAACGCAAGAAATGAGAGAGGTAGTCTGAAGTGGTTCGTTCAGTGTGGAAAGGTCCGTTTGTTGACGGCTATCTTCTTGGTAAAGCAGAGAAGGTACGTGCAAGTGGGCGCAATGAAGTTATAAAAATATGGAGTCGTCGCTCTACTATTTTACCGCAATTTGTTGGTTTAACTTTTGGTGTTTACAACGGTAATAAGCATATTCCTGTTTCTGTTTCTGAAGAGATGGTTGGACATAAGTTTGGTGAGTTCGCTCCTACCCGGACTTATTATGGTCATGGTGCCGATAAAAAAGCGAAGAGGAAATAGGAATGGGAAAAGCTAAAGTTTCGCGCCAGCTTAGAGATAATGAAGCAAGAGCTGTCACGCGGACAATTCGTGTTAGTCCGCAGAAGCTTAATTTAGTTGCTGCAATGATTCGTGGTAAAAGAGTTAATGTAGCACTCGCTGATTTGATGTTTTCACGCAAGCGTATTGCTGCTACTGTGAAAAAAACGCTTGAATCAGCAATTGCAAATGCAGAGAATAACCACGATCTTGATATTGATTCGCTTATTGTGGCGGAAGCTTATGTTGGTAAGTCGATAGTGATGAAGCGCTTTCATGTTCGTGGTCGAGGGCGTGCTAGTAGAATTGAACGTCCATTTTCGCATCTTACTGTTATTGTTCGTGAAGTTACCGAAAAAGTGGAGGCCGCGTAATGGGTCAGAAGATCAATCCAATAGGACTTCGTCTTGGTGTTAATCGGACTTGGGATTCTCGTTGGTATGCTGATAGTGGTGAATATGGGCGCCTTCTTCATGAAGATTTGAAAATTCGTTCATATGTGCTGGAGGAGCTTAAACAGGCGGCTATTTCGAAGGTTGTTATTGAGCGTCCTCATAAGAAGTGTCGTATTACGATTCATTCTGCACGTCCTGGTTTGATTATTGGTAAAAAGGGTGCTGATATCGAAAAGCTTCGTCGTAAGCTCTCAGAAATGACGGATGCTGAAACTTCATTAAATATTGTGGAGATTCGTAAACCGGAGATTGATGCCACGATTATTGCGCAATCAATTGCTCAACAGTTAGAGCGTCGTGTTGCTTTTCGTCGTGCAATGAAGCGTGCTGTTCAGTCTGCTATGCGTCTTGGTGCGGAAGGTATTCGTATCAATTGTTCTGGCCGTCTTGGTGGTGCTGAAATTGCTCGTATGGAATGGTATCGTGAAGGTCGTGTTCCACTTCATACCTTGCGTTCTGATGTTGATTACGGTACAGCAGAAGCTAAGACCGCTTATGGTATTTGTGGTATTAAAGTTTGGGTCTTTAAGGGTGAGATTCTTGAGCATGATCCGATGGCTTCAGAACGTCGTGCTACGGAAGTTGATCAATCTGGTTCTTCATCGAATCGTCGCCGTGAAAATGCTTAGTTTTTGAGATTGAACTAAAATTTGGAGTAGAGAACAATGTTGCAGCCAAAGCGCACAAAGTTCCGTAAACAGTTCAAGGGCCGTATTCACGGTGTTGCGAAGGGTGGTACGGATTTGAATTTCGGTGCCTACGGTTTGAAGGCTGTTGAGCCGGAGCGGATTACTGCTCGTCAAATTGAAGCGGCGCGCCGTGCGATTACGCGTTATATGAAGCGTTCTGGTCGTGTGTGGATTCGCATTTTTCCAGATCTTCCGGTTACGTCTAAACCGACTGAAGTTCGTATGGGTAAAGGTAAGGGAAGTGTCGATTATTGGGCTGCACGTGTTTCTCCTGGACGCATCATGTTTGAGCTTGATGGAGTTCCTGAGGATGTTGCACGTGAAGCACTAAGATTGGGTGCTGCAAAGTTGCCTATAAAAACGCGTTTCATCCAGCGTATTGCTGAATAATGAGGTTAAGCGATGAAAGCCACAGAATTACGGGCGCAAACGCTCGACCAAATGAAAGATGAATTGGCTAAGTTAAAGAAAGAGCAATTTAATTTGCGTTTTCAAAAAGCAACAGGTCAATTAGAAAAGACTGCGCGTGTTAGACAAGTTCGTCGTGATATTGCGCGTATTAAAACTTTTCTTCGTCAAAAGGTAAGTGAAAGTAAGGTTTAAGGAAATGAGAGATGCCTAAACGCGTTTTGCAGGGTGTTGTTATTAGCGACAAAAGTGATAAGACTGTTGTTGTCAAAGTTGAGCGCCGTTATTCTCATCCGCTTCTTAAGAAGACTGTTCGGCAGTCCAAAAATTATAAAGCGCATGACGAAAACAACCAATTCAAGATTGGGGATCAAGTTTCTATTCAAGAATCTAGACCAATTTCGAAAGATAAATGTTGGATTGTTGTAAAAGACAATGTAGCGTAATGAGTTAAGTTTATTGTTTTAGAATTTAACAGTGTTTTTATCATTGATAAATTTAAAGGCGATGACTTTATCGTTATTTGGCAGGCAAATCCGAGTGTATAAAAGGTACAATCGGATATATGTGTTAAGAGAAGGTGGCCAGTCATGATTCAGATGCAAACAAACCTCGACGTTGCTGATAATTCTGGTGCTCGTCGTGTCATGTGCATCAAGGTGTTAGGCGGTTCAAAGCGGAAATATGCTTCGGTCGGTGACATTATTGTTGTTTCGGTTAAGGATGCTATTCCTCGTGGCCGTGTTAAAAAAGGTGATGTTATGAAAGCTGTTGTGGTTCGTACTGCTAAGGATATTCGTCGCGCAGATGGTAGTGTCATTCGTTTTGATAGTAATGCTGCGGTTTTAGTGGATAATAAAAAAGAGCCGATCGGTACTCGTATCTTTGGACCTGTTCCCCGCGAATTGCGTGGTAGGAATCATATGAAGATCATCTCGCTCGCTCCTGAAGTTCTGTAAGGAGTAAATGTTATGCAGAAGATTCGAAAAGGTGATAAAGTTGTTGTTTTATCCGGTAAGGATAAAGGATGTAGTGGTGAGGTAATTAAGGTTAGTCCAAAAGAGAATAAGGCTTTTGTTCGTGGGATTAATATGATTAAACGTCATCAACGTCAAACGCAGAAGCAAGAAGCTGGAATTATTTCTAAAGAAGCTCCGATTCATCTGTCTAATTTGGCGATTGCTGATCCTAAAGATGGTAAGCCTACACGTGTAGGCTTTCGTATGAATGCAGATGGTAATAAAGTGCGTTTTGCCAAGCGTTCGGGAGAGTTGATTAATGGCTGAGGAAAGACAAATACCGCGTATGAAAGCGCATTATTTTGAAGTGATTCGTAAAGCGCTTCAAGAGAAGTTTAATTACAGAAATGCGATGCAAATTCCGCGGATTGATAAAATTGTAATAAATATGGGGATAGGTGAAGCAACTGCTGATTCGAAGAAGCCTTCCCTTGCTGCTGAGGATTTAGGGCTCATAACAGGTCAGAAGGCTGTTGTTACACGTGCGCGTAATTCTATTGCGACCTTTAAGGTTCGTGAAGGAATGCCTCTTGGGGCTAAAGTTACATTGCGTAAAGATCGTATGTTTGAGTTTTTAGATCGTCTTGTTACGATTGCTCTTCCGAGGGTTCGTGACTTTCGTGGTTTGAATCCAAAGAGTTTTGATGGTCGTGGCAATTTTGCTATGGGTATTAAAGAACACATTGTGTTTCCAGAAATCAACTATGATAAAGTTGATCAAATTTGGGGCATGGATATTATTGTTTGTACGACAGCAAAAACGGATGATGAGGCTCGTGAGTTATTGCGTGCTTTTAATTTTCCTTTTCGTTCGTAACGGCAGACATAGTGAGGTGAAAGTATGGCCAAAGTAAGTGCCGTTGAAAAAAATAAGCGTCGTGAGGTGATGGTAAAGCGTTATGCTGCCCGTCGTGCACGTTTGAAAGCAATAGTTATGGATCAGAAGGTTTCTCTTGAAGAACGTTTTAAAGCTTCTGTTCAGTTGGCAGAGTTGCCGCGTAATTCTTCGAAAGTTCGTATTCGTAATCGCTGTGAGGTTTCAGGTCGTCCGCGGGCTTATTATCGTAAATTAAAAATGTCGCGAATTGCGTTGCGTGAGCTTGGCTCTATTGGCCATATTCCTGGTATTGTAAAGTCTAGTTGGTAAGAGGAGATTATTTAATGTCTATGTCAGATCCTCTTGGTGATATGTTAACACGTATTCGTAATGCACTTGGTCGTAAAAAAGGTAAAGTAGTTACTCCAGCTTCGAAGCTTCGTGCGCACGTTCTTGATGTTCTTCAGTCGGAAGGTTATATTCGTGGATATAATCAAATTGATTTAGGTGATGGGAAAGCTGAAATTGAAATCGAATTGAAGTATTTTGAAGGGCTGGCTGCTATTCGTGAGATTTCACGTGTATCAAAGCCAGGTCGTCGTGTGTATGTTTCTGCTAAGTCACTTCCACAGGTGGCAAATGGTCTTGGTATTTCGATTTTATCGACTCCTAAAGGCGTCATGGCAGATCATGAGGCGCGTGAACAGAATGTTGGTGGAGAACTCCTTTGTCGTGTTTTCTAAGTTATGTCAAGAAAACGGAAGAAAAAGTAGGTTAGAACAATGTCTCGTATTGGAAAGAAACCCATTTCAATTCCTTCTGGAGTTACTGCTACTGTTGAAGGTCAGCTGGTTAAGGCAAAAGGTCCAAAAGGTGAGCTGAGCTACGTCGTCAATGATGAAGTCTTAGTCAAGTTTGAGGAAAATATCATATCAGTTATGCCGCGGGATCAGTCAAAAGATGCGCGTTCTAAATGGGGTATGTCGCGCTCAATGATTGAGAACATTTTTTGTGGTGTGAAGGATGGTTTTGAAAAGAGGTTGGAGATTAATGGGGTTGGTTATCGTGCTGCTTTGCAGGGTAAGGATGTCCAACTATCTCTAGGCTTTTCCCATGATGTGGTTTATAAAGTTCCATCGGGTGTTACTGTAACTGTTCCTAAGCCGACAGAAATTGTTGTTTCTGGAATTGATAAACAGCAAGTTGGACAAGTTGCAGCGGAGATTCGTGAGTATCGTAGACCTGAGCCTTATAAAGGTAAAGGTGTTAAGCATGCAGATGAACGTATCTTCCGTAAAGAAGGTAAAAAGAAATAAGGATTTTGTATTATGGTTTCATCTAAGGACATTATCCAACGTCGTGCAAGGCGTGTTCGTCGTAGAATTAAAGTGGTTTCTCATGATCGTCCTCGGCTTAGTGTTTATCGTTCAAATCAGAACATTTATGCTCAAGTTATCGATGATTTGCGGGGATGTACACTTGTTTCAGCCTCTACTCTTGAAAGTGATTTAAAAAAGTCGTTAAAGAGTGGTGCTGATAAAAAAGCAGCTTTTGCTGTTGGTAAGTTAATTGCTGAGCGTGCGAAGCAAGCGGGTGTTAATGAAGTGGTTTTTGATCGTGGAGCGTATGTGTATCATGGTCGAGTCAAGGCTTTAGCTGAAGCTGCTCGTGAAGGTGGTTTGAATTTCTAAAATTTCTTATTTGTGAGTGAGTAAGGAGAGTTTAGAGTATTTCGTTTAAGTTCTTCCAGTTTGATGAGGGACTTTGTTATCGTGCTTCCGGAAAAGAAAAAGGAATGAGGAATGGCACAAAAAGAACGTGGTGAGAGAGAAGAACGCGATAATGAGTTTGTCGATAGGCTAGTTCATATCAATCGTGTTGCTAAAGTTGTAAAGGGTGGTCGGCGTTTTGGTTTTGCTGCTCTTGTTGTTGTTGGAGATCAAAAAGGGCGTGTAGGTTTTGGACATGGTAAAGCCCGTGAAGTTCCAGAAGCCGTTCGTAAAGCAACGGAATCTGCAAAACGTGGGATGATTTATGTTCCGCTTCGGTCTGGACGTACATTGCACCATGATCTTGAAGGGCGTCACGGAGCTGGGCGTGTTTTACTACGTTCGGCTTCTGCTGGTACTGGTATTATTGCTGGGGGACCGATGCGTGCTATTTTTGAAGCTCTTGGTATGCAGGATGTCGTTGCAAAATCATTGGGATCGTCTAATCCTTATAACATGGTTCGTGCAACATTTGATGCATTGAAACATCAAATGCATCCTAGAGATATTGCTGCTCAACGTGGTATAAAATATTCGACTTTGCAGGCGCGTCGTCGCCATTTAGTTGACCTAGAAGGATAGTTTCTGAGATTATCAGAAAAGGAATTAGGAAATGGTTCAGAAAAAATCTCGGAGTGGTAAAACTATCACGGTGGAGCAAATTGGAAGCCCTATTCGAAACTCACAGATTCAGCGTGCAACCTTAAAGGGGCTTGGACTAAATAAAATGCGTCGTCGGCGCGTTTTAGATGATACACTTTGTGTGCGGGGTATGATTGCTCAGGTTCGGCATCTTGTTCGCGTTATAGATGAAGGTTAAGGGTTGCGGGAGTATTAGATATGAAACTCAATGAACTGCGTGATTGTGAAGGCGCAACAAAAAATCGTAAGCGTGTTGGGCGTGGTATTGGTTCCGGTACGGGTAAGACTGGTGGTCGTGGTGTAAAAGGGCAAAAGTCGCGCTCTGGTGTTTCCCTTAATGGTTTTGAAGGTGGGCAAATGCCTATCTATCGTCGTTTGCCAAAACGTGGATTTAGAAATTTCTTTGCCAAAACCTACAATGAAGTTTCACTAGGACGTATTCAGTTGGCAGTTGATGCAGGTAAGTTGAATATTGAAAAGCCTGTTGATATGATTGCTTTGAAAGAAGCTGGTATTATTCGTCGTGAAAAAGATGGGGTTCGTCTTCTTTCTGATGGTGATTTGAAGGCTAAGATTACCTTTCATGTTTCTGGTGCTTCACAAGCTGCTCGTGTTAAGATTGAAAAAGTGGGTGGTCAGGTTATTTTTCCTGATATTGCTCAATAATTTTTTAATATGAGTAGAGACCTAAAGAAGAGTTACATCTGTTCTGTGGGATTTTTTGTGGAGAGTTTTTTAAGTTCTGCATTTATTTGTGTATGCATATATGAATTTTAGGGTTATACTTCTGTGATTTAAAGAACTGGAGTAGTGAAGTGGAGACGTTTTATGGCATCAGCAGCAGAGCAATTTGCTTCCAATATAAACTTCGGTACCTTTTCTCGTGCAACTGAATTAAAGAAACGCATCTGGTTTACTCTGGCAGCGCTTCTTGTATATCGCTTTGGCACTTACATCTCTCTTCCAGGTATTAATATCGATGCTTTACGGCAAACATTCGAACATCACGCGTCGGGTGTATTAGGACTCTTTAATATGTTTGCTGGGGGTGCCGTTGGGCGTATGGCTATTTTTGCGCTAGGTATCATGCCTTATATATCGGCATCTATTATTGTGCAATTGTTAACATCTATTATTCCTTCTTTGGAAACTCTTAAAAAAGAAGGGGAATTAGGTCGTAAGATTATCAATCAATATACGCGTTATGTAACAGTAGTATTGGCGATTCTACAAGCTTTTGGTATTGCGGTTGCGCTTGAAAGCGGTATAGGGACGGGGCTTCAAATTGTTTTAGAACCAGGTCTTATGTTTCGTATTTCTTCTGTTATTACCCTTGTTGGCGGAACGATGTTTCTCATGTGGCTTGGCGAGCAAATTACGTCACGTGGTGTTGGTAATGGGGTTTCTCTTATCATTTTTACAGGGATTGTAGCCAATTTCCCTTCTACTTTTGCTCAGCTTTTGACAGCTCATAGTCAGGCTGATTTATCAACTTTTCTTTTAATAGGAATCGTTCTTATTGCTGTTTTGGTTATTGGGCTTATTGTTTTTATAGAGCGTGCGCAACGGCGAATTCTTATCCAGTATCCAAAACGTCAGGTCGGGAATCAAATGTTTCAAGGAGATATGTCGCATCTTCCTTTAAAGTTGAATACTGCTGGTGTTATTCCACCTATTTTTGCTTCCTCTTTATTATTATTACCTGCCACTATTAATAATTTTTCTGATAAAATGCCACAATGGGTTCAGTCGATTTCTTATGCTCTTGGTCATGGACAGCCACTTTATATGATTGTTTATGCATTTTTAATGGCGTTTTTTTGCTTTTTTTATACAGCTATTGTGTTTAATCCAAGTGATACTGCAGATCAGTTGAAAAAGCATTCTGGTTTTATTCCAGGGATTCGTCCAGGTGAGCGTACAGCCGAGTATATTGATTACGTTTTGACGCGTATTACTGTTGTGGGCGCTGTTTATATTATCTTGGTTTGTTTGTTACCTGAATTTATGATATCTGCATTGCAGGTTCCTTTTTATCTTGGGGGAACATCCTTGTTGATTGTTGTTACTGTTACGCTTGATACGGTTGCTCAAATTCAGGGGTATCTTGTTGCCCACCAATATGAAGGGTTGATAAAAAAATCAAAACTTCGTGGAGGTAGAAGGAATCGATGAGAGTTATTCTTTTAGGTCCTCCTGGAGCGGGAAAAGGTACGCAAGCAAAAATGTTGACTGAGGAATATAACATTCCTCATTTATCAACAGGGGATATGTTGCGTGAGGTGATTGCCAAAGAAACGGAGATTGGTAAAAAAGCTAAAGCTATTATAAGTTCTGGTGCTTTGGTTCCTGATAATATTGTTAACCAAATCGTATCAGATCGGATTGATGAAACTGATTGTGTAAACGGTTTTGTTTTGGATGGATATCCTCGAACTGTGGGGCAGGCAGAAGCGTTACAACGGATTTTGCAGTCAAAAAATATGCGGCTTGATGCTGTTATTGAGTTGTGTGTTGATGAAGACGTGTTGATTGAACGTATGAAGAAGCGCGTTGAGGAAACAATAGCGGCTGGTGGACAGGTTCGTTTAGATGACAATCCTGTTGCTTTTACAAAAAGATTAGTAGAATATCGTGAAAAAACCGCTCCCTTATCAAAATTTTATTCAGAGAGGGGAATGTTGAGGGTCATTGATGGAATGATTGGTATTACTGAAGTGACACGCATGATTAGAGGTTTTCTTTCATGAGATTTTTTTTTAGGAATAAATGAAAAGAGTTGACTTTTGAGATGAAATCTATAACAAATAAATTTAATTTATTTTAGTGAAATAATAGGATTCGGAAGAATTTTTTTCTGAGTCTATTTTTTTCTGTAAGGTATATCAGGTATTTTATAACAATTTGTCAAAATAACTAAGGAGAGTAGGCGTGGCTCGTATTGCTGGCGTCAATATCCCGACAAATAAGCGTGTAATTATTGCGCTTCAATATATCCACGGGATTGGACCAAAATTTGCTCAAGAAATTATTGAAAGAGTTGGCATTCCCTTGGGGCGTCGTGTGCATGAGCTTTCAGATGCTGAGGTGCTGCAGATTCGTGAGGCGATAGATCAAGGCTATCAAGTTGAAGGTGATCTTCGTCGTGAGGTTGCTATGAATGTTAAACGTTTGATGGACCTTGGTTGTTATCGAGGATTGCGTCATCGCCGGTCTTTGCCTGTCCGAGGGCAGCGTACACATACAAATGCTCGTACGCGTAAAGGACCAGCTAAGGCAATTGCCGGTAAAAAGAAATAAGAGCCTTTTTGGAAGGTTTTTATATATTCTGTTTCTTGTTTGATTGTTTTGACAAGGAAAAGAAGGTGGAGCTGCTGATGTTACGGCAGTGATGAGATCGTTGAAAGGGAAATTATGGCCAAGGAAGCCACACGTGTTCGTCGTCGCGAACGTAAAAATATTTCATCGGGTGTTGTGCATATTAATTCAACATTTAATAACACAATGATTACTATTACTGATGCTCAGGGTAATGCAATTGCTTGGTCATCTGCGGGGGCTCAGGGGTTTAAAGGTGCGCGTAAATCGACACCTTTTGCTGCTCAAGTTGCTGCGGAGGATTGTGCAAGAAAAGCGCAAGAGCATGGTATGCGTTCTTTGGAAGTTGAAGTTTGTGGACCTGGATCAGGGCGTGAATCTGCTCTACGTGCATTGCAATCTGTTGGTTTTGTCATTACTTCTATTCGTGATGTAACACCAATTCCTCATAATGGATGTCGTCCGCGGAAAAGGCGGCGTGTTTAATTGGGTGTTGTTTTTTGTTGTCGGAGATTTCTCTGATGTTCACATTGGTCGTTACGATTGAATGGTAACGGAACTAAAGAACGGGAATAAAAATATGATCCAGAAAAACTGGCAGGAACTTATTAAACCCAATAAGGTTGAATCATGTGCGCATGATAATCCAAATGTTATAAGTGTGATCGCTGAACCTCTTGAGCGGGGTTTTGGCTTAACGTTAGGAAATGCACTTCGTCGCGTGTTGTTATCTTCTCTTCGTGGTGCTGCTATTACTGCTGTGCAGATTGACGGTGTCTTACATGAATTTTCATCGATTCCAGGTGTGCGTGAGGATGTTACGGATATTATTCTGAATATAAAAGAAATTGCGCTTCGTATGGAAGAAGAAGGTCCTAAACGTGTCGTTGTTTATAAAGAGGGGCCTGGTGTCGTGAAAGCGGGAGATATCAGTACCGTTGGGGATATGGAAATTCTAAATCCAGATCATGTTATTTGTACTCTTGATGAAGATGCTGAAATTCGTATGGAATTTATTGTCAACACAGGGAAGGGGTATGTTCCATCTGATCGTAATTGTGTTGATGATGCACGTATAGGACTTATTCCAATTGATAGTCTTTATTCACCAATTCGTAAAGTGTCTTATAAAGTGGAAAATACGCGTGAAGGTCAAGTTTTGGATTATGATAAATTGACCTTAACGATTGAAACGAATGGTGCGGTTAATGGAGAGGATGCTGTTGCTTTTGCAGCACGCATTCTTCAGGATCAATTATCGTTATTTATTAACTTTGAAGAGCCACAGAAGGAGCCTGTTGAAGAGGCTGATTCTGAGCTTTCTTTTAATCCTGCTCTTCTCAAAAAAGTGGATGAATTAGAACTTTCAGTTCGTTCGGCAAATTGTCTTAAGAATGATAATATTGTCTATATTGGTGATCTTATTCAAAAAACAGAATCTGAAATGCTTCGGACACCGAATTTTGGTCGCAAATCGTTGAATGAGATTAAAGAAGTTTTGGCATGTATGGGGTTACATCTTGGGATGGAAATTCCTGCGTGGCCACCTGAAAACATTGATGATCTTGCAAAACGTTATGAAGATCAATATTAAAATTAGAATTTAAGGAGAGGGCTTATGCGCCACAGTAAGTCAGGACGCAAGTTGAATCGTACTGCCAGTCACCGTAAAGCGATGTTTGCAAATATGGCAACTTCGTTGATCGAGCATGAGCAGATTGTGACAACGCTTCCAAAGGCTAAGGAAATTCGTCCTATTGTTGAAAAACTCGTTACTCTTGGTAAGCGTGGTGGTTTGCATGCGCGTCGGCAAGCAATTGCAGCACTTCGTGATGCAGGAAAGGTTGCAAAATTATTTGATACGCTTGCGCCACGTTATGCATCACGCAACGGTGGATATTTGCGTATTATGAAAGCGGGGTTTCGTACCGGTGATAATGCGCCCATGGCTGTTATAGAATTTGTTGATCGTGATGTTGAAGCGAAGGGTGCTGGGGATCGTGCTCGCATGGAGGCTTCTGAGAATGAAAAGAGGACATCTTCGTAAAGTTTTTTACTCTGTTGGATTTTTAAAGGCCGCCTTGTCTTAGGCGGTTTTTTTGTGAGCATTTTTAAGTTTGTTTTAGTTGAGAAATAGGTGCAGAGAGAAAATTATAGGACATTGAATTATCTTATTTTTATAATATTTATTGTTCAAATAGGTTGTTTTTATTCTCTATTATGAAATATTAATAGAGATCCTTAATTTGCGGGGATGAGTTTTTTTATTCTATTAATCTTCAACAGAATGTGCTGATTTTATAAGGAGTGGATTATGAGATATTCTTTTTGGGTGCGGATTTTTTTTGCAATTATGATGCAGATATCATTTGATCATGTATATGCTCATGTACCTCAAACACAAACAGAAATCACTCTTTCATTTGCTCCTTTAGTTAAAAAGACAGTTCCATCTGTTGTAAATATTTATGCAGCTCGACAAATTAGAGCACGCTCACCTTTTGAAGGGGATCCATTTTTTGAGCAGTTTTTTGGTCGTTTTCAAAATAATTTTCCTGTTCGCAAGCAATCGTCATTAGGATCAGGGGTGATTGTTGATGCACGTGGTTTGATTGTTACAAATTACCATGTCATTAAAGATGCAAGCGAAATTAAAGTGGCTTTTTCTGATGGGCGGGAGTTTGAGAGTAAGATCGTGCTCAAAGATGAAGCAACTGATATTGCAATTCTTGAAGTTGAGGAAAAAGATGCTCAATTCCCTGTTCTTTCTTTGGGAAATTCTGATGCTGTTGAAGTTGGTGATCTTGTTCTTGCTATTGGTAATCCTTTTGGTGTTGGTCAAACAGTTACAAGTGGTATTGTTTCAGCGCAAGCGCGTACACGTGTTGGGATTTCTGATTTTGACTTTTTTATTCAAACAGACGCTGCCATTAATCCAGGGAATTCTGGTGGCGCTTTAATTGATATGAAAGGTCAATTAATCGGAATTAATACAGCTATTTATTCGCGTTCCGGTGGTTCTGTAGGGATTGGTTTTGCTATTCCAGTTAATCTTGTAAAAGTGATGCTTGATACTGTTAAACGCGGTGGAAAATATTTTGTGCCGCCTTATATTGGGGCTTCTTTTCAAAATGTTACACCTGATATTGCTGGTGGTTTAGGTTTAGAACGTCCCTATGGTGCTCTGATTATTGAAGTTATCAAAGATAGTCCTGCTGAAAAAGCTGGATTGAAAGTAGGTGATGTTATTTTGAGTGTGCAAGGGGTACGCGTTGATAGTCCAGATAGTCTTGGGTATCGTTTGATGACAGCTGACGTTGAGCATAGTCTTGCTTTGGAATATTTACGAAATGGAAAAACTTTAAAAACACAAATAATAGTTTCATCGATATCAGAAACTGCATTTTTAAAATCTGAAAAAATCACGGGTGACAGTCCTCTTGCCGGTGCTGAAGTGTTAGATTTAACACCGCAAAATAGTCGACGTTTTCATCTTCCTATATCTGCAAAAGGGGTTGTGATTACCAACCTTGATGACATGAGCAATGCAGCTGGAATTTTTCAGTCAGGAGATATTCTACGTGTTGTAAATGGCCATAAAATTCAAACAGTTCATCAGTTGAAAAAGGTTCTTATGCAAGCTCGTTCGCGTACTTGGCAATTGGAATATGAACGTGATGGTATGTATATTCGCCAATTTATTCGTTGAGGTTTTTTTTGAAGAAAGATTTTTTTACTTCGTCTTTTGATTTTCAAGTTAATAAAAATCAGCCACTTGCAGAAAGAATGCGCCCTTGTTCTCTCAATGATGTTGTGGGACAAAAGCATTTGATTGGAGAGGATGGTTTGCTTTCACGTATGGTGGCAACTGGCTCAATTGGATCGATGATTTTTTGGGGACCTCCAGGGACGGGAAAAACAACCGTTGCACGTTTGTTAGCACTTGAAACAAATTTCGCGTTTGAGCAGGTTTCTGCTATTTTTACAGGAGTTTCTGAGCTTAAAAAGATTTTTGAAGTTGCGCAGAGGCGTTTTATATCTGGGGATAAAACACTTCTCTTTGTTGATGAAATTCATCGGTTTAATCGTGCACAGCAGGATAGTTTTCTTCCTGTGATGGAAGAAGGTACTGTGGTACTTATAGGTGCAACAACCGAAAATCCTTCTTTTGAACTTAATGCTGCTCTTCTTTCGCGTGCACGTGTTTTAACATTTCTTTCACATGATCATGAAAGTTTGGACATGCTTTTAAGGCGTGCTGAAGAAGTGGAGGGAAAAACTCTTCCTTTGGATAATGATTCCAGAGACGTTTTGATAGAGATGTCTGATGGTGATGCGCGGGTAGCGTTAACATTGGCAGAGGAAGTTTGGTCTATTGCACCATTGGGAGAGATTCTTGATGTTGTTGCTTTGCAAAAAGTTATTCAGCGTCGTGTGCCCATTTATGATAAAGGACGAGATGGGCATTATAATCTCATTTCAGCGTTGCATAAATCCGTTCGTGGATCTGATCCTGATGCTGCGCTTTATTATTTGGCACGTATGTTGGATGCTGGTGAAGATCCTCTCTATATTGGGCGAAGATTGGTTCGTATGGCCGTTGAAGATGTTGGTTTGGCGGATCCTCAAGCTCTTGTCATTTGTAATGCAGCAAAAGATGCCTATGATTATTTAGGATCACCAGAAGGAGAATTGGCTTTGGCGCAAGCATGTCTTTATGTTGCAACTGCGCCAAAGTCAAATGCAACATATCTCGCGTATAAAGCAGCACTGCGTTGTGCGCGCAAAAATGGCTCTTTATCACCTCCTAAGCATATTCTTAATGCTCCTACGAAATTTATGAAGGAGGAAGGGTTTGGAAATGGTTATTGTTATGACCATGATGAACCAGACGCTTTTTCAGGACAAGAATATTTTCCCGAAAAACTTGGGCGTCAGAGTTATTATAAGCCAGTTGAGCGTGGTTTTGAGCGTGAAATTGTGAAACGTCTTGAGTGGTGGAAACAATTGCGCAAAAAACGTAAAGATCAAAAATAAAATTTGAGTGGAAATACATGTTTTATTGATCTTGGATTTATTTTTTATCTCTTATGTTATTGTATGAGCAGTTTAGCTTATATTTTAAATATTTATTGCATTGCTCGTAGAGATTTTTTTTGATATCTTCAAAAGTGCATATTTTTTTATCAAATTTAAATGTGTTATTCAACTTTTAAGCTGCTTTATTTTTGTGGTGTTTATTAAATAATATAATTGATTTATAACGATAACTCACTGTTTTGTAAGTTGAATGAAAGTCCTAAATACCGTGAATTTTACTCATTCCAAGCTTGGTATTTGTTGAAGCAATCAAATCATTCGCTTGCATGTTATAAGCAGGATTAGCGTGTGATAAAAACTGTACAAGAAAGAACTAAAAATTCTTCTTATGAAGCGTCTCAAGTGCCGAGAGTTGTCGCAACATTGGGGGATGATAAATAGTGTGATGGTGCCGACTTTCTCATTCTTTAGTGTAAAGATGGTGGCTCCCAAAGGGCTTTACAGTATACCGCATTCATGGGTGTTGTCACGAAGTGAGCTTGGGGGTGTTGAGAGATGTTTCTTAAATCAAGTGCATGAATATGCAACACAGTGGCGTTTTGTTCTTCGATGCGATAGGGGATGAGGTTGATTGATAATGCGTTTTTGTGTGATCAATAGCAGGAGAATTCTTAGTCACTTAAGTACTTAATCAAAGGGATAAGAAGAAGGGCTGTAGAACATTGTGTTTAAATTTAAATTGTTCCTTTTCTAGAGAGATATAAATATGTTAACTATGCTCTCATAGGGATATTATTTTATTGGAGTTTATTTTGTGTCATAAGATAAGCGATGCCAATTCTTTATTGTGATGGTCATGAATGTTATGGACATAATGTGGAGATAGGAATGGAAATAGTCTGTGAAAATCTAAACTCAAGCCTTTAGTTAAATTAAAAGTACAGTGTACACTTAGGTTTTAGGTTATTATGAATCGGTCAAGGATATAATCGTGGATAAAACAAAAGCTCTCGATGCTGCTCTCTCACAAATTGAACGTTCTTTTGGTAAAGGCTCGATTATGCGTCTTGGGCAAAAAGAGCAGGTTGTTGAAATTGAAACAGTTCCAACAGGGTCGTTATCCTTGGATATTGCTTTAGGGATTGGTGGATTACCGAAGGGGCGTATTGTTGAGATTTATGGACCAGAAAGTTCTGGGAAAACAACATTGGCTCTACATGCTATTGCTGAAGCACAGAAAGGGGGTGGAATTTGTGCTTTTATTGATGCAGAGCATGCGCTTGATCCTATTTATGCGCGTAAGCTTGGTGTTGATTTAGAAAACTTGTTCATTTCTCAGCCAGATACCGGTGAACAGGCATTGGAAATTACAGAAACGTTGGTTCGTTCTGGTGCAGTTGATGTGCTTGTTGTGGATTCTGTCGCAGCTTTAACACCGCGAGCAGAAATTGACGGTGAAATGGGTGATGCTTTGCCCGGATTGCAAGCTCGGTTAATGAGTAAAGCGTTGCGAAAATTAACAGCAGCAATTTTTCGCTCTAACTGTATGGTTGTCTTTATTAATCAAATTCGCATGAAAATTGGTGTGATGTTTGGTTCTCCCGAAACGACAACGGGTGGAAACGCTTTAAAGTTTTATGCTTCTGTTCGTTTAGATATTCGTCGCATTGGATCCATTAAAGATAGGGATGCAATCGTTGGTAATCAGACGCGTGTTAAAGTGGTGAAGAATAAACTGGCACCTCCATTCAAGCAGGTTGAGTTTGATATTATTTATGGTGAAGGTATTTCCAAAGTAGGTGAATTGATTGATTTGGGTGTCAAGGTTGGTATTGTGGAAAAATCTGGTGCATGGTTCTCTTATAATTCTCAGCGTTTAGGACAGGGGCGTGAGAATGCAAAGCAGTTTTTACGTGAACATGCGGAAATAGCTACAGAGATTGAAGCAGCTTTGCGCCAAAATGCTGGTTTGATTGCGATTGAATTGTTAGAAAATGCAGGGTCAGAAAATATAGAAAGTGATGAAACCATTTGATGGAGCGTTTTTTTCGTCTATAATTTTTTTCTGTTTTTTTGTTTGAGTTTTTAAATACACAGTCATTTTTTTCTCAATTTTTTAAAACAAATATTCCATTCTTTGATTAAATTGACTCCATGCTTGGCGAAGAGGATATTTAATGAGGGGGATTTTTCTTTTATGGTTTTGTGCTGTATTGAGCAGGTGTCAGTATGAATAGTGTTAATAATATTCGGTCAATATTTTTGGATTATTTTCATCGTAATGGGCATAAAGTTCTTTCTTCTAGTCCGCTTGTTCCGAGAAATGATCCTACACTTATGTTTACAAATGCAGGGATGGTGCAGTTTAAAAATGTTTTTACTGGACTTGAACAACCTCCTTATAAGCAGGCAACAACGGCACAAAAATGTGTTCGTGCGGGTGGAAAGCATAATGATCTTGATAATGTTGGTTATACGGCACGCCATCATACATTTTTTGAAATGCTGGGTAATTTTTCTTTCGGTGATTATTTCAAAGAAGAAGCCATTCTTTTATCATGGAATCTTTTAACGAAGGAATTTTGCCTACCAAAAGATAAATTGTTGGTGACAGTTTACCATAGTGATGATGTTGCTGCTGAACTGTGGCGTAGAATTTCAGGTCTTCCAGATGAAAAAATTGTCCGTATTGCGACGGCTGATAATTTTTGGTCGATGGGAGAAACAGGACCTTGTGGTCCTTGTTCGGAGATTTTTTATGATCATGGCGATGAAATCTGGGGTGGTCCTCCTGGAAGTATGGAAGAAGATGGCGATCGCTTTATTGAGATTTGGAATCTTGTTTTTATGCAATATGAGCAGATTTCTCAGGAAAAACGTGTTGATTTGCCTCATCCTTCTATTGATACCGGTATGGGATTAGAGCGTATTGCTGCTGTTTTACAGGGCGTTCATGATAATTATGACATTGATCTTTTTCGTGCATTAATTGCTGCATCAGAAGAAATTACAGAGATTGAGGCAAAGGGTGATTTTATTGCCAGTCATCGTGTCATTGCTGATCATCTTCGTTCATCTGCATTTTTGATTGCTGATGGTGTGCTTCCTTCTAATGAAGGAAGAGGATATGTTTTACGTCGTATTATGCGTCGTGCTATGCGTCATGCGCATCTTCTTGGTGCTAAAGAGCCCTTATTGTGGCGACTTTTGCCTGCTTTAAACCGCGAAATGGGACAGGCCTATCCTGAATTGGTGCGTGCTGAATCTTTGATTTCAGAAACTTTAAGGTTAGAAGAAATACGTTTTCGTAAAACGCTTGAACGAGGACTTGGTTTGTTAAATGAAGCAAGTACCGATCTTAAAGAAGGAGATCATTTAAATGGTGAAGTTGCTTTCAAGCTTTATGATACCTATGGTTTTCCGCTTGATTTAACGCAGGATGTTTTGCGGCGTCGTGGAATATCTGTTGATGTTGATACTTTTGATAAAGCGATGGAACGTCAAAAAGAGGAAGCGCGTGCCAATTGGTCTGGTTCTGGGGAAGCTGTAACAGAAAAGATCTGGTTTTCTGTTCGTGATAAAGTGGGGGCTACAGAATTTTTGGGTTATGAAACAGAAACGGCTAAAGGCATTCTTACAGCTCTCGTGTGTGATGGTAAACTGGTTGATCATATTTCTTTAGGTCAGAAAGCTATGCTTGTTGTTAATCAAACACCTTTTTATGGTGAATCTGGTGGACAAGTTGGTGATAGTGGGATCATTTCTGGTGAAAATTTTATTTTTGAGGTGCATGATACCCAAAGAAAGGGTGATGGTGTTTTTATCCATATTGGGGTGGTGAAATCTGGTCAGGCATCAAGGTCTGATTGTGTAGAATTAAACGTTGATGTTGTTCGTCGTAAAAAAATTCGTGGAAATCATTCTGCTACCCATTTGTTACACGAAGCTTTACGACAAGTTTTGGGATCTCATGTTACACAAAAAGGCTCTCTTGTATTGCCAGATCGGTTGCGTTTTGATTTTTCTCATCCAAAATCCGTTTCACCAGAAGAACTGAAAAAAATAGAAGATTTAGCAAATGAGATTATTTTGCAAAATAGTAGAGTGGTAACGCGCCTCATGGCTGTAGATGATGCAATTTCTGAAGGTGCAATGGCATTATTTGGTGAGAGATATGGTGATGAAGTTCGCGTTGTTTCTATGGGGGAGCCACTTGAACAGCGAAGATTAAAAAAGCATTGGTCAATAGAGCTTTGTGGAGGCACACATGTGGAGCGAACAGGTGATATTGGTTTGATTCATATTTTTTCTGAAAGTTCTGTTTCAGCTGGAGTGCGGCGTATTGAAGCTTTAACAGGCAAAGAAGCACGTCTTTATCTTAGCCGCCAAGATGAACGTATTCATGAAATTGCTGATCTTTTAAAAACTTCTTCTGCTGGCGTGGAAGAACGGGTGCGAATTTTGCTTGATGATCGTCGTAAACTTGAAAAAGAATTGAATGATGTACGCAAGAAAATGATGTTGAGTGGTGGAATAACAGAAAGGAGCCAAGGTGATATTACCATCATTAAAGGGCTTTCTTTTACCGGACGCGTTGTTAAAAATATTTTACCACGGGATCTTAAGGCGCTCGTCGATTCTGAGAAAAAACAAATCGGATCTGGAGTGGTTGCTTTTATTAGTGTCTCAGAGGATGGAAAAGGGAGTGCTGTTGTTGGCGTTACGGATGATTTAACGGATAAGTTAAATGCTGTTGATCTCGTTCGTATTCTTTCAGGTATGCTTGGTGGTAAAGGTGGAGGTGGCCGTCCTGATATGGCGCAGGCTGGTGGTCCTGAGGGGAACAAAGCTGATGAGGCATTTGCGGCACTAAAAGATTTTCTGGAAAAAATTAAAGAATGAAATCATTCTGCATAGGTGTTTCTTACATTTTTATATTGGGTTGGCGTCTAAGTATCACGAATATCTATCTAGTGTGTTGCTGAAATCAGATACAGCGTAATTGGGGGAAAATCCAATTGTAAAGACAAAATAGATTATGCAGCACTTCATGCTTTGCTGTGTATTCTTTTACTAAGAAGACTAGTTATTGTGTTGCTCCTATAGATTTTTTTGAAGAAATATCTCTTTTTATGAAAGGGATAATACAAGATTTATTGCATACGATTATCCTTATAAAGTTATAAGCTGTCATTATTTTATTAGCTTTCAAATAACTAAAATCCCTTTCCTTGAAAAGGCTTATAAAAGAGTTGTTGTATCTTAGAGATATTGTATTGTTTTCATTTTTCTTGTTATGTACAAGCAAACAGTTTTTTTATTTATCATTAAAAGGTCTTGAAAAGAATATTCTCCTATCTTTATAAATCTTTATTTCAAGTTATAAAATAATGAATTATCAATATAAATCAAAGGAATGTTACACAAATCTAAAGATTTAGATTAATATCTAATTTATTATGATGAGATTATCTTAATATATTGATTTATAATGATAATTTATCGTTTCAAATTCTGTGTATGTTAAATTAATCAAAATCACTCATGGATGTCGTTGTGAAATGGGCTTAGGAGCATTGAGAAATGTTTCTAAAAAAGCCATATGAATGTGCAAAACAATGACATTCTGTTCTTTATGAGAGGATTATAAAGAACGTGATAAACAAAAAGCAATACATAATATTCATTATTAAAAAAGCTATTGCTTCAGTTCGTTTTGAAATTCGTAAAGCTGAGTTAAAAGAAGACGGTAAAACTGGAAGTTATTTTTACCTTTACATCTTTATATTTTCCCTAAATGAGAGTGTATACTCGTTAATACGCACAGATATAGGGCAATATTTTTGTCCCAATCTAGTAAAATTGCAATAGCAGAGAAAATACTAAATTGTTTTAATATCTGTCTTAAATACCTGAAATGGATTGTGGCATTTTTAGAAATCTTTTTACTTGCATTATACAAGCGCTCTTGTTGTATTGAGGAGGATTTTTTTGCATAAGATTTATGAAGAGTATCATTTTTATGATGCTATGGCTTCGTGTAAGGGGATAACATTTTCTCCTTCTCTTTCTGGTGGTTTGATTGTTAAACCACTTGCCTTTAAAAATTTAGAGAAACGCCCTCCTTTATCGATCAATTCTTGAAAGTTTCCTTTTTCCATTAAGTAACCATGTTCCAGAAAGAGTATCATATCAGCATTGCGTACTGTTGAGAGGCGATGTGCTATAATAAAAGTAGTGCGGTTATGGCGTATGGAATCGAGAGCATCTTTGACACGTGCTTCTGTTTCAACATCAAGAGCACTTGTTGCTTCATCTAGAATGAGAATAGGGGCATTTTTTAAAACAGCGCGTGCAATTGCTAGTCGCTGTTTTTCTCCACCTGATAATTGAGATCCTCGTTCGCCCACTATTGTGTTATAACAATCAGCTTTTTTTAGAATAAAATCGTGAGCTTCTGCTAATTTTGCTGCTTCATAAAGTTCTTCATTCGTTGCGCTCGTTTTTCCTATTGAAATATTGTCATGAATAGTACGGTTGAAAAGACCCGAGTCTTGAAATACTGTTGCTAGAGATTTGCGTAAAGATTCGCGATTGATCGAGCATATATTTATTCCATCAATGGAGATATGCCCAAAGGCAGGGTCGTATACGCGCTGCAACAGATTGATCAATGTTGTCTTCCCAGCCCCTGTTGGTCCTACAATCGCAACAGTTTGTCCTGCTTTAACCTCAAAGGAAACATCAAAAACACCTTGAGAAGAATTTGGGAATTTATAGGTCACGTGATGGAATTGTATGGCGCCTTTAACATTTTGAAGGGAAGGAAGATTTTGCGGTTCGTTGATATGAAAGGTTGAGTCTTCCATTTCAAAAAATTCTTGCAGTTTTGCTTGTGAGGATATTGCACAATTAATAAAATTACTCATTTGGTCTAGACGGCTAATCATGAGTTGTGCAAATCCAACAAAAGCAACAACTTCACCTACTCGTAATTGACCTTTTGCAACAAAAAAAGCTCCAAGGAGAAGAACACAAACGATTGAAATTGTTGAAGCCATTCGATTTAAGCCACTGGCCAGCGCCCACCAATTGAGAACAGGATTTTGTGCTTTAAGCAGAGCATTTGTATGTTGATGCAGTATAGAAGTTTCTTCTTCTATTCGGTTATAACTTTGTACAATGGAAACATTAGAGATTGAATCACTGACATGTTTAAAAAGGTTGTGGTGGTAGCATTCTACAGCGGCTTGTCCGTCTTTTGTTTTTCGCATCACTAAACGTGCAATTAATACGTAGATGATGGCAAGCACAACCAAGACTATTGAAAGACGCCAATTCATATTAAACGCTATGGGGATGAGAACCAATAAGGCGACAAGTGTTGAGAGGTGTTGGCGCATAAAATCAAGCCATATGGTTGACATGGAATCTATTGCGCGCAAAAGTGTATGGAGTGCGTTGGAAGTCCCACGTTGTTGATGCCAAATTAAAGGCATGGCAATGATACGTTCGAAAGATTCCGTTAAAACCGTTAAGCGGCGTCTATGGGCTAAGCGGTCAGCACCGCGAGCAACAAGGACATAAGCAATAATATGTGAAAGTCCAAAACAAACCCAAAGGGTAAGAGTAGGAATGATAGCTGATTTTTCTGAAATAGAATCAATAACACGTCCGAATAAAATAGGTTCTGCAATGGTGATAATAGCTAATATAACATTAGCGGTACAGATTAAAAGAGATGCATTTTTTTCTCTATTTAGGTAAGTGAGAACACGTGCATAGGTTTTGAATAAGGACACGGTTAATTATCTCCATTCGCTATTAAGCGTAAAGGCTGTTGATTTTTATAACGCTTAGTTTTTAGCTAATAGAATTTGACCGTTAAGAAAAGGCAATTTTGGATACTAACTGTAATATGGTGTGATAAAGCCAACTAAAATATGAATTTTTGTGTTTATAAAGGCGCAAAACAGATCAATAAAATTATCAGGTAAAAAATTTTGGGCAGAGAAAATTAACAGGTAAGGGAATTTTCATGGCAGGCGTAGAAATAAAAAAAGTTGAGGTAGATGAAAATGGAATGCGCTTAGATCGCTGGTTTAAAGTGCATTATCCAGGACTTGGTTTTGGAGCTTTGCAGAAATTGTTGCGTTCTGGTCAGATACGGCTTGATGGTGGACGTGTTAAAGCCGATACGCGTCTTTGTATGGGGCAAGCTGTTCGTATTCCACCTCTCCCTATTAGTGACAAGGAAAATCTTTCAATAACGGATAAAACACTTCGTGGGCAGGATGATGAAACCGTTTTGAAAAAAATGCTGCTTTATGAAGATCCAAAGGTATTTGTTTTTAACAAGCCAGCTGGGTTGGCTGTACAAGGAGGTTCTGGTTTAACACGTCATATGGATAGTATGCTTGAGGTATGGCGCAATAAAAAAGGTGAAAAGCCGCGTTTGGTTCATCGTCTTGATCGTGAGACGTCGGGTGTCTTTATTGTTGCGCGATCAAGGGGAGCGGCTCAGTCCTTAACAGCTGCTTTTAGAGCGCGAGAAACAAAAAAGACTTATTGGGCGTTGGTTCGGGGCGTGCCTAAAAAAAAGCAGGACAAAATTTCAACGTGGATGGTTAAGGAAATGACTGCACAAGGTGATAAAATGCGTGTTTGTGAACATGGGGAGCCAGATTCACATCATGCGGTTTCCTACTATCGCGTTTTAGATACGCGAGGGCGGGCTCTTTCGTGGCTTGAAATGGAACCCTATACAGGGAGAACACATCAGCTTCGTGTGCATGCTGCCTATATGGATCATCCGATCATTGGCGATACAAAATATTTTTTTTCTGATAGTAATTGGACATTACCAGGAGGAATTCAAAACCGTCTTCATCTTCATGCACGTCGTATTCGTATTCCTCATCCTTCAGGAGGAATATTGGATATTGTTGCACCTTTACCACCTCATATGGTCCAAAGTTTTAATCTTTTGTCTTTTAATGAGAGTGATGCTGAAACAGAGTAAAGAAATTTCATTTGTTCTTTTTGATTGATACAAATTCTGTCTATAAATTTGATAAGATGAATAGGGCATCATTTGGAGAAAGTTTTTGATAAGTCAATCGCTATGAAAAAATTGTGTTTTTGAGTGATGAAATTTTCGAATATCATAAGTTTTCTTTCTATAGCTCTTTATCCATATAGATTGTATTGTTATTTTTGGATATGGTATGTTATTAATAATCTGAGTTGATGAAGCTGCTCCTTTGAATTATCTATAGAGGTCATATATTGGGAAGGTTTGTCTGTTGAGGGAGATGGGTTAGATAAAGTCTGAAGGATATTTACTAAAATAGTGAGGGCAATTTTAATTTTTTTATGGGAGATAATTGAGGCATTTTATAGTAATGCTTAGGAAAAGCATCTTCTCAAAGAATTCCTGTGGTCAAGGAAGTTTGGTTTGTTATCAATGTTGTTTGATATGCTTATAGTATAGATTTATGCTTTGTATCTTTGTTTATATGAAGGTTTATTAGCAAAGTTCTTCTTTCAATGAGCAATTATTTTTCTACTTACTTAGTTTATCCAAAAGATTGTCTTTCATGAAAGAAGAAATAAGTTTTTAGTATCTTAATGCTTCATTGAAGTGAACTCATCACATTGAAAAAATATCTAGACAAAAAAATGGAGATAAAACGTCAGGTGCGTTTTATTGCTCTAAGGAGGGCTTGAACACTTTTGTTTTGTCTAGTGAACAAAAACAGATATTTATTATGGGAACATTCAAAGGGGGAATAAGTTGAAATTAGGAGTGACTGATGGGATCATTATTGATTGACGTTAATAACGTCTCAAAAATATATCGCAACATTGACAGAGGAATTGGTTTTAAAAACAAGGTGGTTTCTCTCTTCAAGCCGGTTTATACAAATCATCATGTGTTAAAAGATATGAGTTTTACCCTCTTTCAGGGCAATCATTAGCAATTCTTGGCCCTAACGGAGCGGGTAAATCGACACTGATTAAAATACTTTCTGGTATACAATATGCTGATGAGGGATGTGTTAAAGTCCTTGGTGTTGATCCTTATAAAGCAAAAAAAGATCTGTTCAAGTCTTTGGGTGTGGTCTTTGGTCACAAGAATTGTTTGTGGTGGGATTTACCCTTACGCTACAGTCTGGATATGGTTCGACCATTATATGGTCTTGAACGCGCCTCTTTTACCCGTGATCTTAGAGAGATTACAGAGTTGCTGGGTCTTGAGCATATTATGGATAAGCCAGTGCGGATGCTTAGTCTGGGTGAGAGAGTGAAAAGTGAATTGGCATTTAATCTCTCCTTTAGACCTAAACTGTTGTTTCTCGATGAGCCAAGTATTGGTCTTGATATTACATCTAAGCATGAAATCAGGGAGCTTCTTAAAAAACTGAAAAGGGAGCGCGGCACAGGGTATATCATCACGAGTCATGATATGGGAGATATTGATGGATACGTTGATGATATTATTCTCTTGCATAAGGGAAAGAAACAGTTTCATGGCAATCTTCAAGCGCTTAAAAATGTCATTCCTTCTTTGGTGAGAATGACGCTTTTTTGTGAACACGTAGCTACATCTTCAACTGTTGTAGAAAAAATTGATGAGATTGCGTTGAAATCATCTACTTCTTTAAAGGATAAGCACTTTAACGCTGAAGAATGCTCGCTGGAGGTTTCGCTGCCCCGTGAGGATTTTGCGCGTTTTGTACGCGAAATTACAACCGAACTGAACTGTACGTTCTCTGTATCCACTCCCTCGCTTGAAGAGATGCTCCGTGTTAAATTTAAAGAATTTATCTAACCACTGCTTTGGTATGTTTCTTTTTGCCAAGAATGGATTACTCACTGTTCTAAGTGATAGAGTAATGTTTTTTACCGATATTATCATTGGGACACTTTCGCCATTTGTTATTCAACTTCTATTATGGAATGCACTTTTCTCTGATATGGGCAACACCATAAATGGCTTTAGCTTTCATGATATGATGTATTATTATGCTTTTGCTTTAGTCCTAGGACGCTTAAATAATGGTTATAATGTGATTAAGTTTTTCTCTCATCATGTTAAAGAAGGTCAATTAGAAGTATATCTTACAAAGCCCTTCAGTTATATGACACAAATGCTTTTTACTTTTTTAGGGGAGAGTGTATTATATAGCATCCCGTTATTGGCTCTTTTTGTTGTTAAGCTTGTTTCATCCTATGAAAATATTCTGGGATTGGTCATCGCTTTTCTATTCTTTTTTCTCATTGTTATTCTATCACAATTGCTTTGTTTTTTAATCTCTTTTGGAATTGCCTTATTAAGCTTTTTGGTGATTGAGTACAATATATTACTCTCTTTCAGTATTCTCAGTTCAGCGCTTCTTGGGGGTGTTCTTTTACCACCATCTTTTTGGCCGGTATGGCTTATTCCGCTTATGCAATTTAATCCTTATCGTTTCATGATATCAGCTCCTGCCGAGTTTTTCGCGACGCAAAATTTAGCGTTGTTTCAGCAGTTTATTTTCGGAAGTTTTACTTATATTTTGTGTCTTTTATTCTTAATTTATATTGCTTGGAATAAAGGAATGAAAGCATATAATGGAGCGGGTGGTTGAGATGAAAATAATCCTTCATTTTATCAGCCTGAATATCCGCCGACAGATTGTTTATGGTAAGAATTTGGCTGGGGAGTTTATTCTTTCTCTATGCTATTATTTTATTCAATTCATATTTATTGATAGAATATCTTCTTTTTCAGGAAAGATCGGTAACTATAGCACAGATGAAATTCATTTTATCTTTGTTGTCTTTGTTTTACTTGGAATATTTTTGAATATTTTTACTAATTCTATTGAAACATTTTTTGAAAAAGTAGCGGATGGTAAAATTGAGCCATACTTGATAAAGCCTGTTTCAATCTGGTTGTTGATGTTGTTTGGTTGGTGTAAACCACTTAATCTGATCAAGCTCTTTGTTCTTTATGTTAGTGCCTATTTATTTGTATCATTACCGAATATATCCGATCTTAAGCTCAGATGGATCTCTTTTATTGTTGCAATATTTTGTGTTTTTATCGTCAATATTTGTTTTTTCATGATGTTTAATTTTATAACATTTATTATTAGCCGTAAGATGCCTGTCGAATATTTTCATGAAATGATTTACGAACTGTCATTTGTACCAATAGGCATTTATCCTTTAAGCATCGTAAAATGGTTTTTGTTTATGCTTCCTATGGCTTTTTCTGCTTCTTTGCCCGTTTCACTGTTATTTGGTAAAGGCGAATGGAATATTGGATATCTTCTGTTGAGTACTTTTCTTTTTATTGCTATGACTTTCATAAGTTTAAAAAAAACAATTCGTAAATTTAATGGATTAGGGGGATGATATAAAAGTCAGAAAGTTATAATCGTGGAAGACAATGAACTTTATTAAAGAACTTTATTAAAATTATTCCGCGTTCTTGTAGAAACGAGAGGCTGTGAAATCGTCAAAATGTGTAATGTCCTTATGGCATTAGATTTGGCGCGTTCACCAAAAGTTATCTCTTATTGTATCTGATTTAGCTTTTTCAATCAAAGAGCTAAGCTGGAGTTTACGCTAATTTTTTTTACTAGGACAGCTATTTCTTCCTAATTTATAATAATGCAAATAATTTTATCAGAATCTTTCAATAAAGTATTTTTTTGTTTTCTGTAAATTTTTAAAATATTTATCTTACTATATTATATAAAAAATAAAAAACAGTACGTGTAACTAAAAAACAACACGTTGGTATTTTTTATACTATAATATCATAATAATATTTACGGCAATAAAGCTAAAATTATAATAAAAACAATAAAATAATTATAATTTAATACATTTTAACATTAAATTATACAATAAAAACACAAATAAAATAATTGACAAGCCTAAAATAAACATGTAACGGATATGTTGTAAATGTAATATAATATAAAAATAGCAATTAAAATAAAATTATTAATTAAAGTTTTGTATTATATTTTTTATTATAAGAAGATAAATATACTTTATCTATAGATGACGTAATGTTTTCTATTTAGAGGGGGCGGTAAAGAAAATTTATTTTATTAAACATTGTCAATAGGTGGTTATGATGAAAATATTTAAGCATTGTATAGTATGTGTGGTTGCAGTCGCTATTTTCTTTTCACAGGTTTTAGGAGCCAATGCCGATTCTTTAAATGGTAGATTTCAAAATGCTGGTTTCATTTCTGTAATGACACAGGAAAATAGAGTTATTAAAGCTGTTGATATGATTATTAGCCAATTTGGAAGACAAGGGGCTGAGAAAAATGTCCAAAAAGTCGCGGGTTTAATGGGGATGGAGGCAGCGATTTTTGGTTTAATCGCATATCTTGTATATTTCTTTACTAGAAAGCCACCGAGTCCCGGAAGAACGATAGGTGGAAGAACATTCGATGCTTTTGCTTATAGTGCATGGGCTTTGAATTAAAAGATATTTTACTTGATGAACTTTGAATTATTCTGTTGTTGAATATTTTATATAAATAAACCGTGATATTTAATCACGGTTTATTTATATTTTACTCTTAATGATATTGATAAGTTTATCCTTAAGATATTGTTTGGGGGATGGCAGTATATGGCACATTAAATTTAACTAATCAGCTATTTTAAAGACTACTTAAATTTTTTCCTCTTTAAAATACGCATTTGAGCTAAGTTTGTGGCTGATATTTTTTTATGATGAAAACGCGAATGCATTAATTGAGATATCCATAAACTTTGCATATTAACTCAAAAAATATACGGTAATACAATCTTACAACTATTTGTGGTTTACAATTTTTTTTATCATTTTATCTTAAGCAAAGAGAATGTAGATTCATTCCTATTTTGTTTAAGAAGGGTGGAAGTTATACTAATGTCAAAAAAAGTCATGATCGTGGAAGATAATGAGCTTAATATGAAGCTATTCCGTGATCTCGTAGAAGCGAGTGGCTATGAAACCATTGAAACGCGGAATGGTCTTATGGCATTAGATTTGGCGCGTTCATCAATGCCATCCCTTATCCTTGTGGATATCCAGTTGCCAGAGGTCTCTGGAATAGATGTTATTAAACAATTAAAAGAAGATGAAGAACTAAGATCGATTCCCGTTGTTGCTGTAACAGCCTTTGCTATGAAAGGGGATGAAGAACGAATTCGTGCAAGTGGATGTGAAGAATATATGTCAAAACCTATTTCTGTCCCGCATTTTATCACAATGGTAAAGCATTTCTTGGATTGAAGCTTGTTAAGTAATGATAGAAAAAGACATTGGAAAGCTTATGAGATAACTAAAGTTATATTACAGATATTTTGTATTCTAGCACGTGGATATGTCTATTAAAAAAATACAAGTTTTTAAAAATTGAAACTGAGCTTTTGAATTTTTTGATCTATTTTTTAGCTCTTGTCTAAGGAGAATCGGTTGTTTTGCATTCTTGTTTTCTTCTAACCGGTGTAAATTTTTCTCTACTAAAAATCTGTTTTAGCAGTTAAAAAAGCCCCGTTTTTGTCCGAGGCTTTATGCATTGTACAAAAAATGAAATTAACGCTTTGAGAATTGGAAAGAACGACGTGCTTTTGCTTTACCGTATTTTTTACGTTCAACAACACGGCTATCACGGGTGAGAAAACCACCTTTTTTCAAGATTGAGCGAAGTTCTGGTTCGTAATAGGTTAAAGCTTTGGAAATGCCATGGCGCACTGCACCAGCTTGTCCGGAAAGACCACCACCTGCAACGGTTGCAATAATATCAAACTGGGTATCCCTGTTTGTTGCAACAATTGGTTGACGAAGAATCATTCTAAGAACAGGACGAGCAAAATATTTGTCAAATTCCTTATTGTTGATCGTGATTTTTCCAGAACCTGGTTTAATCCATACGCGTGCAACAGCGTCTTTACGCTTTCCTGTTGCATAAGCACGTCCTTGTGAATCAAGCTTTTGCACGTGGACAGGAACAACATTTTCATGTGTTTCTGTAATACTTGTTACTATGCTAAGCTCAGAAAGAGAATTAATTTCAGCCATAATCAAGCAATCCTTTTGTTTTTGCGGTTTAAAGCACCAACGTCAAGAGATTCAGGCTGTTGTGCTTCATGTGGATGTTGGCTTCCAGCGTAAACACGTAGATTCTTCAATTGACGGCGACCAAGGGGACCACGAGGAATCATGCGCTCTACCGCTTTTTCAATAACGCGTTCGGGAAAACGCCCCTCAAGAAGTTGACGTGCTGTACGTTGTTTGATTCCACCAATATAGCCGGTATGCCAATAATATTTTTTATCCGTATATTTTTTGCCAGTGAGAGCTATTTTATTTGCATTAATGACAATAACGTTGTCACCATCATCAACATGTGGAGTAAATGTAGCTTTATGTTTGCCACGTAAGCGGTTAGCAACAAATGTGGCAAGACGACCTAAAACAAGGTTTTCTGCGTCAATAATAACCCATTTTTTCACCACTTCAGTTGGCTTTTGTGAAAAAGTTGCCATAGAAGTATCCTTTATTAGAACCCTTTTAATATAAGGGAATTTTTACTGTTTTGCGTTGAAAATTGTTACCATAGCGAAATATTTAACGCATACTACTTGCTCTGATATAATGTCTTTTGATTGACGTCAAGAGAAAATAAAAACTTTATAAAACAATATGTTATGAGAATGGTATTATAATACCTCATTAAAAGAAGTTTGTGTACCATTTAAACTTAAAATGAATGTTGCAAAAGACTATTTTATCTTTACCGCATGATTGTATTTTATCTTTCTTCATTATAGAATGAGCAATAATGCAGTGGTCTCGTTATTTTCTGAATGTTGAATCTTCTGCTTGTGGTCAAGCTTGGTTAGATGCCCTTGATGTTCAAGGGATAAATAATGCGCGCGCTATTTCTCAAAAATTTGGTTTTCCAGATCAGTTAGCTCGAGTACTTTCAGCAAGAGATGTGGATGAAGCTGAGGCTGTTGCTTTTATTAATCCAACATTACGTACGCTTATGCCTGATCCAGAAAGTTTTAGGGATATGCAATGCGCTGCAGAGCGTATTGTTAAGGCTCTTCTCAATCAAGAACAGGTTGCTGTTTTTGGTGATTATGATGTTGATGGTGCTTGTTCTTCAGCACTCATAGCGCGTTTTTTTCGTTATTTTGGTATTGAAGTCAAAATTTATATTCCTGATCGTATTGTTGAAGGCTATGGTCCGAATGAACAAGCAATGAGGATGCTTGTGCAAGAAGGTGCTCGGTTAATTATCACTGTTGATTGTGGCGCAAACAGCCCAGATGCGGTAAAAGCAGCGAGGCTTGCTGGTGCTGATGTTGTGATTTTAGATCATCATCAAATGTCAGAGATTCATCAAGAAGCCGTTGCTCTTGTCAATCCTAATCGTCCTGATGATTTTTCTAAACAGGGGCATTTATGTGCAGCGGGCGTTGTTTTTGTTACGTTAGCTTGGGTTCATCATTTGCTGCGGAAAAAACAATTCCAAGGGCAGCTGCCTGATCTTTTAAGTATGCTTGATCTTGTTGCATTGGCAACCATATGTGATGTCGTTCCATTACAGGGGGTTAACCGTGCTTTTGTGATAAAAGGGCTTCAAGTTGCTCGTTCTATGCATAATCCAGGAATAACAGCTTTAACAAAGGTTGCACGAATAGGGGAGCCGCTTAATAGTTTTCATTTTGGTTTTTTGTTAGGTCCTAGAATTAATGCAGGAGGGCGCATTGGTGATCAAGCTTTGGGAGCACGTTTGCTTAGCTGTGAGAATAAAGATGAAGCGGACAGAATAGCAGAACAATTAGATCGGCTTAATCAAGAACGCCAAGAAATGGAGAACATTCAATTAACACAAGCGGAATCTTATATTGCTTCTCTTTATCAAGATCAAGAAATACCCTTGTCACTTGTAATTTCTCATAAAGAATGGCATCCGGGAATTATTGGTATTCTTGCTTCCCGTCTCAAAGAGCGTTTTTTTTGTCCTGTTTTTGCTATTGCTTTAAAAGAAGATGGAAATGGCGTAGGGTCGGGACGTTCAATTAATGGTATAGATTTAGGAGCACTCGTTCGTGAAGCTGTTACATTAAATTTATTAGAAAAAGGAGGGGGACATAGTATGGCAGCAGGAATTACAATTCAATCAACAAAAATTGAAATCTTTCGAAAATGGCTAGAAGAAAAAGTTTCTTTAAGGGTTTCTGAGTTGCATGCTAAAAAGTCTCTTAGTATAGATGGTTCTCTTTCTGCTTCTGGTGTTAATGAAGCGCTGTTTGAGTTGCTTGAAAAAGCAGGGCCATTTGGGACAGGGAATGCAACACCTGTTTTTGTTCTTCCCTCTCATCGATTGGTGAATCTATCTGAAGTTGGTAAAGGACATCTTCGCCTCATTGTATCTAATGTTGAAGGAAAAAAACTGCAAGGAATAGCTTTTCGTGCTGTAGGGACATCGCTTGGTGATTTTCTTTTTGAAAATATTGGTGAGATGATTCATTTAGCTGGTCATCTTAGTTTGAATTATTGGAATGGAACGACCAATCCGCAACTGCGTGTGATTGACGCAGCCGCAGTGGTTTGAAAGGGATATTTTTTACATTAGATGTCTAGATTAGAAGCAAAAGTAGAATTTTCTTGTATGAAACGAAATCGTGCTTCTGGTTTTGTTCCCATGAGACTTTCTACAGTCTTTTTCGTTTCTTGCATTTCCACGGCATCAATAGAAACACGAAGCAATGTACGTTTTTGAGGATGCATAGTCGTTTCTTTAAGTTGTTCCGCGCGCATTTCACCCAGCCCTTTAAAACGCCCGATTTCGACTTTAGCTTTTCCAGTAAATTCAGTTTTGAGTAATTCATCCTTGTGAATGTCGTCACGAGCATAAGCAACTTTTCCTCCTTGCGATATTCTATAAAGGGGAGGGACGGCGAGATATAAATGTCCCTGATGAATAAGGTCAGGCATTTCTTGAAAGAAGAAGGTAATGAGCAGTGACGCAATATGAGCACCATCAACATCAGCATCTGTCATGATGATAATACGTTCATATCTGAGATCTTTTTCACGATACTTGGAGCGTGTTCCACATCCAAGAGCAAGGATAAGATCGCTAATTGTTTGGCTTGAGTTCATTTTTTCATGTGCAGCACTGGCGACATTTAAGATTTTACCACGAAGAGGTAAAATTGCTTGGTTTGCTCTATTTCTTGCTTGTTTAGCAGATCCTCCTGCAGAATCCCCTTCAACAATGAATAGTTCAGCACCCACAGCATGGTTCTGGCTACAATCTGCAAGTTTACCGGGCAGACGTAATTTACGGACAGCAGTTTTTCGACTTATTTCTCTATCTTGGCGTCGTTTAACACGTTCTTCAGCACGTTCAATAACCCAATCGAGAAGTTTTGTTGCTTCTTGCGGGGAATTTGCTAACCAATGATCAAAAGGATCGCGGATTGCATTCTCAACGATACGCTGTGCTTCAATGGTTGCTAATCGATCTTTTGTTTGTCCAACAAATTCAGGGTTACTGATAAAGACTGAAAGTATTGCGGCTGTTGAAATCATAATATCGTCAGACGTAATAATTGTTGCGCGCTTGTTTCCTATTAACTCAGCGTAGGATTTCAATCCACGCAAAAGAGCTTGACGTAATCCTATTTCGTGTGTTCCGCCTTCTCCTGTAGGAATCGTATTGCAGTAAGATTGCACACAAGAATCACCACCATGCCAAGCAATAGCCCATTCAACGGAGCCATGGCCATTATTTTGTTGTGTTTTGCCAGAAAAAACTTCTGATGTTACTCGATATTCATCTTTTAGTGACGAGAGTAAATAGTCTTTAAGCCCATTGGGAAAATGAAAAACAGCTTTTTCAGGAATATTTTTTGCGCTTTCAAGTATGACGGGATCACAAGTCCAGCGAATTTTTACGCCACCAAAAAGATAAGCTTTGGAGCATGCCATCTTATAGATTTTTTCTGGATCAAAAGCTGCTTTTTCACCAAAAATTTCACGATCAGGATGAAAACGAACGCGCGTACCACGACGATTATAAACATCTCCTAGATCTTCCAATCCAGATTGAGGAATACCGCGTGAGAAACGTTGGCGGTAAAGTTTTCGTTCTCGTGCAACTTCAACTTCCATATCATCAGAAAGAGCATTGACAACAGAAATTCCTACTCCATGAAGCCCACCCGCAGTTTGATAAGCCTTTCCATCAAATTTTCCCCCTGAGTGGAGTTGTGTCATAATAACTTCAAGAGTAGATTTCTCAGGCATTTGAGGATGATTTTCGACAGGAATACCACGTCCATTATCTGTAACGGTTATATAACCGTTCCTATCTAATGAGACCTCAATAAAATCTGCATAACCCGCAACAGCTTCATCCATTGCGTTATCAATAATTTCGGCAAATAAATGATGAAGCGCTTTACTGTCTGTTCCACCAATATACATTCCAGGGCGTAAACGTATGGGCTCTAAACCCTCAAGCACTCGAATAGAGAGGGCATTATAGTCATCTTCTTGCGTATCTTTTGCACTTTTTTTTGAAATCATCGCTTTTGATTTCATTGGAGACTGCAGAGTGTTTTCTTTTGTATTTACCCGAGATTGGGCTTTATTTAAAACACTAAAAAGATCCTTTTTGTTATCGCTCATAGCGTTTAACTATCTACCTCATAAAATAAAATATTTATTAAAGTAATTTTATGCCTGTTTTTTATTTAAAAATCAATGCACTTAGGAAACATCAATTGTTGGACCGAAAATTTGTTCAAAGGCGTGTTTGAGAGCAATATCAATATCATGCATTGTTACAGGGTAACCTAGATCAAGAAAGCTTGTTACACCGTGGTTTGTAATTCCACAAGGAACAATTCCTGAATAATGGGCTAAATTAGGATTAACATTGATAGAAACTCCATGAAAACTTATCCATTTGCGCACTCGAATGCCAATAGCTGCAATTTTATCTTCGGAAGAAAGATCATTTTGTTTTGATGGGCAATGAGACTGTTTAACCCAGACACCAACGCGATCTTCTCTGCGTTCGCCTTTAATATTAAAGTTTGCAAGCATCTGTATGATCCATTCTTCTAATGCACTAATGAAAGCACGAATGTCTTGTTTTCGGCGTTTAAGATCAAGCATGATATAAGCAATACGCTGTCCTGGACCGTGATATGTAAATTCACCTCCACGTCCTGCTTCATAAACAGGAAATAAATTAGGCGCCAAAAGATCTTTTTTATTTGCACTCGTCCCTGCTGTATAAAGGGAAGGGTGTTCAAGAAGCCAAACTTGTTCATGCGCGGTTTTTGCAAGAATTTTTTCTACACGTTCTTGCATATAACGCAGAGCTTCAGGATACTCAACTAGATGATTACTTATCTTCCATTCAACGGGTGGATTTCCTAGAATTGCATTAAAATGATGTGATAAGTGATTACGATCCGTATGTTTTAATTCAAATGTCATTGGTAATATTTATCTTGATGTTTGAGTTTGTATTGTAATCAGAAAAATAAAAAAAGAACAGGATTAAGAGATATTTATAAGAAGTGCAATGAATTTTATTAAAAAAATCATTATGCTCGTTTTACCATCTTCCTGTTGCACCGCCACCACCTGATGATCCACCACCACCTCTGAATCCTCCTCCCCCTGAAGGTCCGCCAAAGATTCTACCAGAACCTCTACCGCTCGCATTTAAGTTTAAAAACCAAGGTGTGAAGACAATACCCAGCCAAAGATACTTTCGTGGACCTATTTTTTTACCAAAAATCATAGCAAGAATGGGCAAACCAACGACTATAAAGAGAATGAGAAACGTGATTGTATTTATAATCATTTCTTCTTTTTCAGCTTGTTTGCGTTGTTCTTCAACAGCTTTAGCTTTTTGATTGATTCGAAAAGAAAAATCAGCATCACTTTGTGTGATCACTTTGATAATTGCGTGAACGGATTCGACAATTCCTTTTTGATAATTTCCTTCACTAAAATTAGGAATCATGAAGCTATTAATAATGACAGAGGAAATGGCATCTGTTAGTTCTCCTTCCAGACCGTAGCCTACCTCAATACGTGCTTTGCGTTCATTTGGTGCAATGACGATTAATATGCCGTTATTGATTTGTTTTTGACCTAATCTCCATGTACGAAAAAGAGAATTGCTGTATGTTTCTATATCATTGCCCGAAAGAGTAGGGAGCGTCACAAGAACGATTTGATCTCCTGTTTTCTCTTCGAGTGTAGCTAGCTTTTCCGTTAAATTTCTTTGTGTTGCATGATCAAGTAAATGAGCCATATCGTTGATATGGCCGGTTAAGGGAGGAAACTTAGTGTGTGCGTAAGTGACATTCCCCAATGCAATGATCAAATATAGAATACTCAAAGGAACCCATAAACGTAGAAAAGTACGACGTTGTATAGAGTGTTGAAATATTTTCATTAATTAAAATTAACCTTTGGTGTTTGTTGGCTATCAGTATCGATGGTAAAAGTAGGCATAGGTTTAGCATCACGAAACCATAGCTTTGCCCAAATCATCGTCGGCATTGTTTTGAGTGCAGTATTGTAGGCACGTACTGTTTCAATATAATCGCGGCGTGCAACGGAAATTCGGTTTTCTGTTCCTTCTAATTGTGATTGAAGAGCAAGAAAGTTCTGGTTTGCTTTAAGATCCGGATAGTTTTCGACAACAGCCATAAGCCGCGAAAGTGCACTTGATAAATTTGCTTGATTTTTGAGATATTGCTGCATAACTTCTGGATTATTCAACATATCTGCATTAATGTTGACTTGCGTTGCTTTTGCACGTGCTTCAATTACATTTGTGAAAACGCTTTGTTCATGAGCTGCGTAAGCTTTAACTGTTTCTACAAGATTGGGGATGAGATCTGTACGACGTTGATATTGATTGAGCACTTCACTCCATGCTGCGTGTGCTTTTTCTTCATTTGTTGGTATCGTATTAAATCCGCACCCACTTAAAAATGGGACTAACCATGCCAAAAAAATCACGATTGAAAATTGTTTTAATATTTTAAACATTGAAGAAGTTTGTACGTTTAACATAAAGATGCCTCCACAGATATTTTATGTAATATATAGGGTTTATCTTTTTGGTGGAAAGTATTTTAAATTTTATAAACAGGTATATTTATCAATAAACCGACATCTCTATGCATTTTAGGCACGCTTAAGTGATTTGTTGATATTAAAATAATAATGGTAATATAGAGATCATCTTATAAAAGATCAATGATATTCATATCAATTATTATTACAGAAAATTATATATTTTTGTAGTATTTTTTGTGTTTCACAACGTGCAGATAACAATTGAAAAAGGGAAAAATTTAAGCATCAATCTTATGGAAAGATAGAAGGTAGGGCAGTTCTTATTTTCCCTCCTTTAGAAGTTATGCTTAATACATCGGATAAAAAAGGGTTTTTAATTATGTATGGTAGTAATTGTGAAAGAGGGGAAAATCCTGTGATAGAAAGTGTTCAACGGCAAAGTGAAAAGTTTGATGGATTGGCTAATGATTATGATCGTTATCGTCCTCGCTATCCTCTCACTTTATTTAAAACCATGCTCCATCCTTTTAAGAACAAAAAGCATTTGTCCATTGTGGATGTGGGGGCTGGGACAGGTATCGCATTAGAGGGAATTGTTAAATTTTTAGGAAATGAGCACCAATATCATGCTATCGATGTATCGGCAGATATGATTAAGAAGGGGCGAAGAAAATTTCCTACGGTGCAGTGGTATCAGGGCCGTGCCGAAGACCTATTGCCTCAAATTGGTGAGGTCGATTTTGTCATTGCAGCGCAAGCGTTTCAGTGGACGGATCGTCCTAAGTTGCTTTGTTCTGTTTCAGATCAACTTCGAGTCAATGGTGTCATGGCTGTTATTCAAAATAATCGTGATTTCAAGCATAGTGAATTTCTAGAGGCTTATGAGACATTGTTAGAGAAAATGAGTCCGAACTATTCTCGGTATTATCGTAATTTTGATTTTTTACAGGAAATGAGTGATGGCTTTGGGGTAGATCCAGAAAAGATTTTTTTCCATACGCACAATTGGATGATGATGATCCCATCTGAAGCTTTTATTGGAATGAGCCGCTCTTCAACGCAAGCGCAACGCGCTATTGCTTGCTATGGGGAAGAATATTTGCGGCAATTGGTTGCATTGATAAAGAAATATGAAGTGCAAGGTAATTTGGAGCTTTTGTATCGAAGTGAGCTCTATATGTATGCAGGATAATCCGATATCGATGATTACTTTTGCTCTTTTAGCACATCAGAGTAGGCGGTATTCAGGAGATTAACGCATTATTAAGGCAGATTTTGAGGAGGGAGAGTTTTTTCTTCTTCAGCATTCAAATTGACATCTTATTACATCTTACATCTTATTTTTATTTTAAATAACGGGTTAGCTCGAGCCTTGTGTGGTTTTATTGAAGATGTGCTTTTCAGGTTTCAATATGGCGCTTTAAATACAATTTTAGAAGTGGCAAAGAAGTGGTAAATAAGCTTAATTTCTTCTATGTTGTGATGTGTAAATAAGTTTTTTAATTTTCTATAGAGTTTAATTTTTGCAATCATGATAGATTGTGGCAGCTATCTATCTAAGATTTTTATAAGTTTAGTAGGAATAGCTTAATGATATATCCATATGATAAATTCATTGAGTCCTCCCTTTACGCTTCATACACAAGAATAAGCCTGCACCATCACACACTTTATCATCTCCCAATGTTGCGACAGCCTTTGAGACGGTTCATAAGAGGAGTTTTTAGTTCTTTTTTGTACAGTCTTATCCATACGCCAATCTCGCTTATGACGTGCAAGCGAATGGTTTTGACTGATTCAACGTACACGGATTTAGAATGGGAGAATCTTAAGATGTTCGGCTTTCTCATTCAATATGAATAATGCTAGATTATGATTATAAATTAATGCGTTATCTATTTTTGAAATCCATGACCTTGGTTGTGCTTGTCAATATTTCATTTTCATTTATCGTCAACTATTCTACTTTTGGATAATGGCTCCATTGTAAGGAATGCCTTTAAGAAAGCATTCTTGTTTTAAAGAGTCGTTATAGTTTTTTTGTTTTATAGGAGGATCAATAATGCTAAACATTATACTTTGATTAAAAAAGAAAGTAAATTATGACTATTATACTAAAACCGAGCGAGGTGACGCTTAGTGAACTTGAAGCTATTTATTTTAATGGTGAAGTGAGTAAACTTCATAATGACACGCATTTAGCTATCGAGAAAGGGGCTCAGCGCATTGCTGAAATTGCTGCTGGAAGTGAGCCTGTGTACGGTATTAATACTGGTTTTGGGAAGTTGGCTTCTATTAAAATTGATGCGGACGATGTCGCTGTTTTACAGAGAAATCTTATTTTGTCCCATTGTTGTGGGGTAGGAGAGCCTTTAGCTGAAAATATTGTGCGTTTGATAATGAGCTTAAAGCTTATCTCTTTAGGAAGAGGGGCTTCAGGAGTTCGTCTAGAATTGGTAAATTTGCTGGAAAATATGCTTGCAAAGGGTGTCATTCCTATCATTCCTGAAAAAGGGTCTGTTGGTGCTTCAGGTGATCTAGCTCCACTTGCTCACATGGCGGCTGTTATGATGGGAGAAGGAGAAGCATTTTTTCAAAATATTCGTATGAGTGGAGCGGTTGCATTAGAGAAAGCGGGATTGTCCCCTATTATTTTAGAGGCAAAGGAAGGTCTAGCTCTTATTAATGGGACGCAAACATCAACAGCTCTTGCACTTGCCGGTCTTTTTCGAGCTTATCGGGCATTGTGTGGTGGATTGCTGGCAGGAGCTTTGACGACAGATGCCATTATGGGATCAACGGCGCCATTTCATCCTGATATCCATATTTTACGAGGACATCATGGGCAGATTGCTGTATCGAAAACATTAGAAAAGCTTGTAGAGGATTCAGAAATTCGTGCAGCACATTTACGTGGTGATGAGCGTGTACAAGATCCTTATTGTATACGTTGCCAGCCACAGGTCATGGGGGCATGTTTTGATATTTTGCTAGCAGCAGCAAAAACACTGATTATTGAAGCAAATGCTGTTACAGATAATCCATTGATTTTAAGGAATGGTGAAGTTGTATCAGGTGGGAATTTTCATGCTGAGCCTGTAGCGTTTGCTGCTGATCAGATTGCTCTTGCTTTATGTGAAATAGGATCTATTTCTCAACGGCGTATTGCTTTGATGGTTGATCCAGCAGTTTCTTATGGACTTCCAGCTTTTTTAGCGTATAATGCAGGTCTTAATTCAGGTTTTATGATTGCTGAAGTAACAGCAGCAGCTTTAATGTCTGAAAATAAGCAAATGGCTCATCCTGCTTCCGTTGATTCAACACCAACTTCAGCTAATCAAGAAGATCATGTTTCAATGGCTTGCCATGGAGCTCGTCGGTTATTGGTAATGAGCGAAAATCTTTTTACACTTATTGGCATTGAAACGCTTGTTGCAGCACAGGGAATTGAATATCGTGCACCTTTAAAAACAAGTGCTTTTTTGCAATCTGTTATGGAATGTTTACGCAGAAATGTTGCTTCTCTTAAGGAAGATCGCTATCTGGCTCCAGATCTTCATCAAGCACATATACTTGTGCGTGAAGGGCACTTATTATCTATTTTACCAGAAACAATTTTTCCTTCACTAGAACCCAAATAATATTTATTTTTGAGTTCAAAAGAGAAGGAGAGACCTAATTATGAGATTTCTTTATACAAAAATTGGAGAGATGATGAATATATCTTTATAATAATTAATAAATATTTTTCCATTTATTGGCTGTTATGTATTGTGTTTATTCACAATTATCTCTTTAATACGCTTATCTTTTGATATAAACTAATTTAGATAAGTTTATGAATGAGTGTATTATATTTATTATTACTTACTAAAATTAATATTTCTATTGAGTATTTCTCTTTTTAAAAGATAGTTTATAATTTTTGTACTTTTAAATCACGAGAAAGGGAAAATAAATGTCTAAAAATCGTCTATTATGTATTTTAATGGCAATCATTGTTTGTTTTTCGCAAATTGTGGAGGCTCACGCGAATTTTTGGAGAGGAAGATCTCAACAGGGTGGTTTTATTGCTATATGGGTACAGGAGAAAGATATTTTTGTTCAGGTAACAAGAGGAGCTATCATGAATGTTTCAGATCAAAGAAGTGGAAATAATAGTCGCTCTCTTGTTGGACCAAAGGTTGAAAAGATGATATTTGCCGCAGTTGCTCTTTTGCTTGGAAAGCTTGTATTTAAAGCGGCTGGAGTTTTTAAAAGATGGGCTGGGGCTAAAATTTCTCACGCCTTTGAGGAATGGCGAGATTCACTTTATCATTGATTAAGCTATATCAATTGGTTTTAAAAATGAGTGCACGTGGTGTTGAATGCAATTTATGATGATGTGACAAACTAAAAAGTATAGAAGGTTTATACGGTATTAATAGAAAGTTTAACGCATGTTTCTCTTGAATACGATGATATCAATTTAAGGTTTTTATTTATAGCCTTGAAAAACACATATGATGAATGGAAGCTTATGCCTCTCATGTAAAACAGTGTTGTTTTTTGCGTACACGGGTTTGTTTTAAGAAAATATTTCCTCAATACTTAAGCTTACATGTCAGGGTTGCATCCGTGACTGGTATAATCTAAAAACTCTCGTGAAAAGTATAAGATTAATAGTGCATCATTATTTTTTATGTTACGAAGATACGAGTTGATACTATCAGATAATCTATTTTCCGAGTTTCGACAGCTTTTTGTACTTGAGACAGTTTATTAAAAGGCATTTTTATTTCTTTCTTTATGTGTTTTTTATTCACACGTCAATCTCGCTTAGAATGTGTAAACGAAAAGTTTTGATTGCTTCAATATGAACAGGTTTGGAAAAGAGAAAATCTTATGATATTGAGGAGCCAATTCAATATATAAAACAATAAATTATCCTTATGAATAAAAATGTTTACATTATCTTGCATTCAATCCCACATTTTCTGCAGAAAAATAGAAAATATAAAAATGAGTTAAATGACAATTATAAAAAATTTTATTATCACGTAATTTCAATAAAATGATACAAAACTTAGGCTATAAAAAGCTGAATCATTCGCAATAAAAGTATTTTTCATTGCCTAGGATAAAGCACCTGGAAGGCTATTGTTGAATGCTTTTAAAGTATATCTTCGAAAGAGAAACATGAGGCTTTATTTATCATAAAGCTGTTATTGTGGTGTGGATTTTCGTCAACATTTCAATAAAGAAGGAAAGTAATGGCACGAAATGAACTGAAACGAGGTATGAGTAAGCGCCAAGTTATTTTTTTAGCTCTTGGCTCTGCTATTGGAACAGGTCTTTTTTATGGGTCTGCACAGGCAATTAAGCTTGCGGGTCCAAGTGTTTTGATTGCCTATTGTATTGCTGGTTTAGCTATTTTTATGGTTATGCGGGCTTTAGGAGAGATGATTATTCATAATCCATTGCCTGGTTCTTTTGCACGTTATGCAGCAAATTACATATCGCCATTAGCAGGTTTTTTAACGGGATGGACATATGTATTTGAAATGATTCTTGTTGGTTTGGCTGATATTACAGCTTTTGCGACTTATATGGGTTTTTGGTATCCTGATGTTGCTCCTTGGGTATGGGCATTTAGTATTACGTTAATTATCACGGGTATTAATTTAGCTGCCGTAGAAGTATATGGTGAACTAGAGTTTTGGCTGTCTTCTATTAAAGTTATTGCTATCATTGCAATGATTATTTTAGGAATAGTAATTATTTTTTGTGGTTGGGGTGAAAGTGCAGTTTCTTCTACTGTTACTGTTCATAATTTATGGAAGAATGGTGGTATTTTTCCTAATGGTTGGTTTGGTTTTTTAGCTTGCTTTAGTGTTGTTGTCTTTGCTTTTGGTGGTATAGAAATCATTGGGATGGCAGTCATGGAAGTTCAAAACCCTCATCAAACAATTTCAAAGGCAATTAATTCTACTCCAGTTCGTATTTTGCTTTTTTATATCATGACGTTAGCTATTTTAATGTCACTTTATCCTTGGAATGAGATTGGTCTTATGGACAGCCCTTTTGTATCCATTTTTGAAAATCTTGGGATTTCATATGCGGCAAATATCTTAAATATTGTTGTTGTTACAGCGGCTATTTCTGCAATGAATAGTGGAATGTATGGTGCTTGTCGCATGATACATGGTTTATCGCAGGAAGGTTATGCTTTAAAGAAGTTTCAATATTTATCAAAAAATGGTATACCAATTTTTGTTATTTTGATGATCTTCGGTATTTTTCTTCTTGGTGCTGTCCTTAATTATTTTTACCATGAAAAGCTTTTTTTTCTTATTGCTGCAATGGCAACATTCGCGACAGTTTTTGTGTGGATGATGATTCTACTTTCACAAGTTTTTATGCGAATTAAGATGCCTAAAGAAGCACAGAATAGTTTAAAATTTCCAATTCCATTTTGGCCAATAGGATCGATTTTTTCTATTTTATTTATGGTTTTTATTTTTATTCTCTTATGGTATTTTGATGAGACACGACCAGTTTTAATTATAGGTTTTAGTTGGATTGCTTGGCTTGTTATTTGTTTTTATGCACTTAAACTTTATAATTTTAAGCAAAAGAAACTGCAATAAAATGTGAATAGAGATTAAACTCAAAACAAATAGCTGATGTTATCAGGAGAAGAGTTGTTTGATTGTTATTCTCTAAAGATTAGTATAATCTAGATTGAAGAAAATCTGCTCGTTATTATTTTACTTTGGGAGTTTTTGTGAGCCATTGCTTATGGTAATGACCAAATCATATAAATATTAGGCGTTTTTTGATGGTGAGCTCTGCAATCAATATAAGTCTTTCATGTTAAAATGCCTAACAACGCAAATGGATTTTACTAGAGACAAGATTATAGGCAGATATCTTTTTTCAAACGCATTAATGGATTTCTGTTTTACAAGATAAGTTATTGTAAGAATTATTTTTATTGTTTTATAAGCTCTTTAAAAAATTGGTTGTTTAAATTTTGTTGTTTAAGGAACTACTATTGCTTTTAGAAGCGAAGATAAAGTTCTTGATGTATTCTCTTGAAAAAAAGGGTTGGAGTCTTCTGTGTCCTTTAAAAGGATATTTTGGTTGTTATGGGGTAAAGGGGAGAAGTTTTTTATTTCTATTATTTTTTTCTCAAAGAGGATTGGCGTTGGTAGAAAATAGTGGATAATAAAGTCATTGGAGGCATTGTATCATTGTGTTTGCAAAAACTTCAATAAAGAGCAGCAAGGTATCACAATAAAATTTCATAGAAGAGTAAATTAAGAAGAGTAAATTAAAGAGAACAATGAACGTGTGATAGTTTTACGATTCTTGTTGTTATTGCGAGCAAAAGAGCAAGGATCAAACTTATTTTTTATAAAATTGATACGGGAGTAATTTTTATCACAAGTGGAGAAGGACAAAATGCACTCCGCAACTGTATTGTGGTGCAAAATTATTCAATATTATTATAAAAGGTGCTCAAGAACACTACGATCAGCAAAAAAATCATCGGAAAGTGGCTTTTTACACGAGAAATCTTCCAATAGCTCTGAAACGCATATCACAACGATTTCCTCTATCCTTGAGGCAACGGGCAAAATTGATACGGATTTACACGGAGATGCTATGATTATTGTTTCTCATCTGATTTCCGGTCAAGATATCAATGTAATGGGAGAAAGTGTGACGATTGTTGGCATGATAGACCATCATAGCAGCCATTTACAGACGCATGCAACAGGTTTTGATGTGGGTTCAGGCAAAAATTTTGTTTCGATATACGGGAGCGAAACAAAGACAAAAAATAAAGAGAGTTTTGAACATCAAGGCTCTTCTCTCAATGTTAACTGTAATATCAACATTACGCTCAAGAAAAAAGATGTGAGCGTAGTAGACTCTGATCTTGCAGGGGAGGGTATTAACCTTTCGGCAGCGCATGATGTCAATGTGTTTGTGGGTCACAATAATCATAGTTCGAGTACACAGGAAGAGCGCACAGGCTTTGGCTTTCAGTTTGAAAAGAGCAACGGTGCTTCTATTGGTGTTTGGGGTTACGAGTGTGAAAGACAATGGCGATCAATAGGAAAATACCTCCGTTCAATCCTATTTCAAAGTGCGCGGAGATGTGCGGATTACTGCTGATCATGATGTAAACATGAAAGCCGACAAATGTTTCGGCAGAGTGTGATGTCAACGTCGATGCTGGCAATAATATCACGCTTTCGGAAAACTATGATATCTCTAAGACACAAGAGATGCCTGAAAAGTCCTTTGCTGGTGTGACAGGATCTGTCAATGTGGGCATTCTTGGTACCATAAAAGATACAAGAGATGTAGCAAAACGTTTTGCTCATGGGGATGTGAAACACAAAATCGGCAATGGTTTGATTGGCGGACTAAATGGCAATAGAGCAGCGATTGTTCGTGCACATAGCTCCAGGTGCCATAACAGTAGGTAAAGGATTGCGTGACTTTAAAAAGCGTGGCATTCACAATATAGCAAAGAAAACAGATATCTATCTTTTTGGAACAGCTGATAAGGCTCTACCGATAGCGAATCCATTATATGTCGTAAATGATGGCGAAAAAGATCATGTCTACCTACAAAATCATTTACTTAACCCCATTGGTATAGGATTTGGTCACAATCCACCTACTTTTTATAAGGTACCCTCGGAGTTCCCTTATGTATTATTTCCACCAGCAATTCCCATGCGAAAGGAGGGGAGAGCGCTAGGCGGGCTATGATCCTAGAATTGTTATAGTCATGCGCCTTATACGTGTGCAAGGTAGTATGGAACGCTTCATATTATGCCAATTTATTCGATTTTAGATAATTTAGGTTTAGGTTATTTATGGAGAAAAAAATGAAACAAAACTTAAAATTATTAAGTGGTCTCATTCTGTTAAAGGTCGCTGGATATAACATCTACAAGCCCCACTAGGAGTTTTGAGTGCTTGGGAGAAGCTTGGAGCAGACTTTACTGAGGTAGGAAAAGCACTGTTAGAATGTGGCATGCCAACCTCGTATGATGTCTTTCCAGAAAATAAAAAGTTAAGCCTCAATGCAGAGGCTTCCATTGATTCTTGCATGATCCAAGCAAAATTCCACTACAAATGGGGAGGACTATATTGGTGTTATACTTAATAAAGATGAAAACCTCCCCATTTGTCGTCCTAGTGCTGTTATCCCGCAACGAAGTGTCAAGAAGCGTTTGAACAGCTCGTTTTGTAAAAAATATAAAACCGCACCTGAATGCCAGCCTTAATTTTTGCTGGTGATGATCAACAATCACTACCTTCATGTTTCTCATGCCTGTGCGGGGGGGGGGGACTTAATTCACCATTTCAATGCTATTTATTTATGGGTACTACAACTGTAGGCGCAATAATATAAAAATATCTATTTTTGTTGTAATCAAAATATTGATAATAATTATAGGTATGCTGTTGATAGAATATGATTTTAGTAATAATTTTACCGTATTTTTGATATAACAATAATGGTATAATCTTCGGAAAGGTAAAAATAATAAAGGTTGATAATATCCATCATTGTTTTGGAAATAAAAAAACAGCATGTAAAATAATTTATAGATTGTTTCGTAATATCAAAATTACTCAAGGATAGGAAAATGAAGCATATTTTAAAATTATTAAGCGGGATAACTTTATTTGTTATGGCTGGATGTTACGAAGAGCAGCCTTCTCGAACAGCCGTAGATGCATGGGAAAAGCCCGGCGCAGATCAGCTTGAGATCAAAAAAGCTCTGTTGGAATGCGGAGTGCAGCATTTTGATGGTCGTCTTGATACAGAAACAAGTATGGATGAGAAATTCAATGCTGAGGAGGCAGAGAATGCATGTATGATCCAAGCAGGTTTCCGAGATAAATTGGGAAGGGTGAAGTGGTGTGAGAAATATGAACATCTTCCAATTTGTCAGCCTGATGCAGTTATTCCTCAGCGAAGTGTAGAGAGGCGTTTGAATAGTCCTCATTGTAAAGAGCATAAAGAACAACCTGAATGTCAACCTTAGGTGTTGATGTTTCTGTAATCAATAATTCTCGTGTTCTTTTTCTCGCATGGGGGGGCGAGGTTGCTTTTTTAATGTACTAGCCATATTGCATGCGAAAAAATACTAGCAAGCTTTTCAGCCTTTCTATCGTAAATATTGAAGGAGGGGAAATGAAAAATATTGAAATTATTGAGTGTTATAATTTTATTAAGCGCTGCTGGATGTGTTAGCAAATCTCCCCCAATCGATCTTGGCATTATGAGAAAAGTCCAATGTCAATAAATCTACGATCTCACAAGCACTGTTCAAATGTGGCAGGCAGCCGATCTACGCTTTTCCTGAAAATATGGATTTGTGTGCAAGTGAGTTTGCAGCAATTTATGAATGCATGACTAAAGAAGGTTATCGATACAAATCGTAACATTCAAAGAGAATTTATTTTTTATCAGTATCACAAAGTGATTCATTTTTAGCCAATTTAATGGTAGTAAGGTATCAGCAGGCTATAGATAATGATATTTTTGGTGTAACCAATTAGACGAAAAAGATGTTACGTCTTGATGAATAATAAAAAACGCTAGTAAATAAAAAAAGCTTTGCACAAGTGATTATCAACAGTAGAATATTCATTTTAAAGCAATAATTGAATGAAAATATTAAACGGAAGAAGAGAGAAATACGGCTCTTTTGTCTCCAATATAATTATATTCAGCAGCTACGAGATTAGCAATAGTGTTGTTGTCAGATGATGATAGCGGAGGATAGTGAGTTGTTGTTTAGAGAAATTTATTCAATATAAAGAATGGTAAATAATAGCTTTTCTAAAATATCTTCTTTAACGATAATAAACAGATAGCTTTCATAAAACTGATTTTGATGAAATTTTATTTTGGTGTTTTTTAATTTCAAGATGGTGAGTGTTTTACTGTATTTTAGATTTTATCAAAAGATCTAAAGTATTATACAAGTAATTTTGATATAAAGATCTTTTCATTTTATGATATTTTTTTGAGATAATATATTTATAAAGTATTACATTTATTTATTCAAATTTTTTATTAGATATCTAGCATTTTTAATACAGAAACTGTGTACATTAGCTTATACATTAGTGTGCGATTTTTTATTTTTTTGTTGTAGTTGAAGAAATGATGCTGTTATAGCTTTCATATACTATATCTCATTATGTCGTGTTTTTATTAAAACGTTTTGATTGTTTAGATCTTAAAAATTATTCTCATTTTGTTATATTTTTATTTTTCGGTGGTGAGATAAATTGAATATTATATCTCTTAAAAATTTGCATTTTTTCGCGTTTTTTTGAGATTAGTTTTTTTGCATTTCGTATTGCAGTTCTCAGTGGTTCTTGGGATGTACTCTTTAAAAAGATTGTCATCCTAAATGGTATTTTTAAACTTTTTGTTCTTTCTTTACATAAAATACAAAACATATTATGAAACGCTATAATTTATCAGAAAAAATAAAATAATTTTGTTTGTTTTATTCTTATTGTGCTTAATTCGTGGTTTTATTTTTTGCCAGCATTTTTTGTTTTGTTGAAAAAAAGAAAGTTTTGAAAAACAATGATAACCAAGGTATCTAACAATCACTTGTATTTGTGTGTTTTTACAGCAGCTATTTTTTCTTTTTTATTAAATATAAATATTGAGGCGCATTCTCATGCATTTGTATCACTGTTATGTGACGAAAACAAATTGCCTTATAAATGCAGTGATGGTGTAAAGCATACAATTAGTGATAAAGTATATAAGTTCACGGTACCTGTTAAAGAAAAGAATGGGGAGGGTAGTTCTCTCATGTTGCCTGCTGCTATAGTAGTGCAGGAGCCAAATACAGTTATTCAGGCAATGCGTGTAGAGGTTGAAGCTACTGCGGGTATAGAAGATATTTATGGTGTTTCTGTATCACAAGGGGGAAGAATTGTTTTGAGTGATTCAGCTTTTAAAAATGTGTCAATAGGTCTTAAAGCTGATAGTGGAATGATTGAGGTTAATCGTGGAACAATTGAGGCTTCTCAGATTGCAGCTTATGCAGAGAAGCGAGGAGCATCTGTTACGTTAACGAATACAAAAATTAAAGTGGAAGGTTTGGGTATCGGTCAAGAGAGTGCTCTTTTCGTTAGGGCTGATGCGGGTATTCAGATGAAAAGCGGATTTATTGATGTGAATGATGCTGCTGCGCTTTATGTGGGGAGAGGGGGGAGTGCGACTTTAGATGGTGTTACCATTACTTCAAAATATCAAAAAACAGAAGACAATGAAAATACAAATAAAAAGATTGCACATACAGTTTTCAATGTAAAACATCAGGGCTCTGTTTATTTAAAAAATACTAATATTATTTCTACGGATGTTCATGTTTTAACAGTTGGACAAGATTCTAATACACTGTCCAATAATGGCAGGGAAGGAAATATTTTAATTTCGCGGGTTAATATTGAAGATTCAACAATTAAAGCAATAGGTAACAAACATGGTATGTATTTTGAGAGGGATGGGGAAAATAATGCGTATGAACAGGGGTTTGTCTTTTTGAAAAGGACGATTTTTGAGGTTCCAGATGGGACAGCTGTTCATAGTAATAACAGTCGTAGTTATATTGGAGTAACAGAAGGTACAAAAATTTTTGGTGACTTATTATTAACAGTTGAAAAGGGGGGGGCTGTAGCGATTTTGGCTGATTCTTCTTCATTGATAGGAGGGACTCGTGTTGCCGATAATTCTATTGCTGAGCTTTATTTGACAGGGGGATCAAAATGGTTTTTGACAAAAAGAAGAGAGATAGATTCGCAAGTTGCAAACCGCACAAATTCATTTATTTCATTTGTAAAAATTTCTGATAGTTTTATTGCTTTTGAGACTCCAATGTTTCAGGAGTATCAGACACTTCATATTGGGAAGGGAGAAAAAGAAGTTTATAGTGCGCAAGATAGGGCAGATATTTATCTCAATACACATTTCAGTAGTGAGGGTTTGCTCGATAATAAAAAGACTGATCGGCTTTTGATACATGGCGATGTTTCTGGAAAAACGACAGTTTATGTGCAATTTGTTGCAGGAAATCAGGGGGAGATAGCAACCGGTGAAAATGCTCATAGTATTTCACTTATTCAGGTTTCTGGAAAAGCGGCAGAAGATTCTTTTCAGTTAAATCGTGCTTATATTGCATTAGAGGGGTTGCCTTATCAATATTATCTTCATGCTTATGGTCCAAATTCTACGCTTGGAAATGCACAAATTTCTCAAAGATTGGTTGAAGGAAATGGAGATTTTTGGGATTTTCGCCTTGAAAGTAAGTATATTCAGCCTTCTTTGGGAGTGTCTGTTATCCCTCATTCTGAGTTAAAGGTCAGAGAGGTTGTTCCACAAGTTCCAACCTATCTTTTGTTACCAAATGCTTTGTTTCATATTGGACTCATGGATATCAGTAATCAACAAAAGGAATTGCAAGTTACGCAGTCTATTCCTCGCAAATTATTAAAAGTTGAAGGGAATTTTGCTTTATCTGTCCACGGTTATGGTGGGAGTTATCGTTATGTCTCAGATCTTTCTACACTTAAATATGGGTACGATGGTAATGTTGATTATAACGCTATAAAAACAGACATTTTGCTCAAAACAATAGAGAGCGCATATAGTATGACATCTTTTGGGATTATGGGAACCTATGGAAAGCTTTCCTTACAACCTCGTAACGTGGAACAAAGCCAAAAGAGTACGTTTAATAAATGGTCATTTACGACATACGGTAGTGTGAAACACAACACTGGTTTTTATGTAGATGGTCTTTTATCTTATGGTTTGTTTAAAGGGAATGTGCTTACCCATGCTTGGGGTAAAACGGCGACATTAAAAGCAAATCCTTTGAACGTTTCGTTTTCTGCTGGTAAAGTGTTTATGACAGGATATGAAGATCTTATTTTTGATCCGCAACTCCAGCTTATTTATCAACATCTTCAATTTGATAAGTTTCGTGATATTGATGGATTTGATGTTGAGATGAAAAAAATAGGTCAATGGTTGGTGCGTATTGGGGGGCGTTTAAATAAAACATTTTCAGCATCTGAAAAGGATCGTACCATTTGTTTTTATGGTAATATTCATCTTTCTAATCGTTTTGGTAAAAAACAATTTGTTCATTTTAAAGATGTTTTCCAGTTGGGTTCTTTTGGTTCTTCTTTAGAAACAGGTTTGGGTATTAATGCGCAGTTTTCTTCTAAAGTTACACTTCACAGTGATCTTAGCTATCAGCATAGGTTAACCAAGGCTGGTTTTTCTGGAGTTCATTTTTCTGGTGGTTTGCGCTATCATTTTTAATAAATCGTTTTAAAAATAATAAATGTGATTTTTAAAGTTTTGTTTTATTGTCGAGATTAAAACCATTGATGGTGCAGAATTTTAGTCCCTTCTTTTAATAATGGTATCATGTGTTTTAATAAGTATCAAAGGATCACGTTGATGTGTTTTTTATCCGATTGATAAAGGTGCTTAAATGCTTCAAAAAAAATTGACAATGAGACTGTAAATCTATTTGTGTTATTTGGGCTATAAATATTGGGGATGTATTCGTCATCAGCTTTTTAAAATAGTAGCATTATTATCCTATCATGCTGTAAAGTACTGTCATTTGAGGTCGCTGATATCAATCATGAAAGGCAGGGAGTATTGGCCTGCTGATTAAGAGCTTTTGCTGTTAAGGAAAGGAGGGGATTTGAAAAATATAGAGCTCTATCGTTTCGTGTTTTTATGCTTTAAAATTTTGTAAAAAGCGTTTTTGAAGCTGTTTGTATCAATCGCATTATTGTAGGTGGATAATGAGAAAAGTGGTAAAGCGTGAATACTTTTAAAATCAAATGCAACATCTTTAGTTCTTATAAGGATAAATCCTTAAAAAAAATGTTCTAATGACTGTATTGAATATATGAACAAGATCATGTCTTATTTGTGAAATAGATATGAAATATAACTTTTAAATTAGAGTGGAGGCGGTAAGATCTTTCTTTTCTTCTTTGAGATATGGGGAGAAGAAATTGGTCGTATCAAAAAAGTCGTTTATAAGTTTTCATTATTGTTTCAAATATAGAAATATTGAAGAGCTTTTATTAAAATGGGGTGTAAAAGTAGGTCATATCTTCCTCAATTCTTGGTTTTTGAAATATGCATCTTTAATGGGAAAATGTTTGCAAAGTTTTAGGCAATCGCATTCGCATTGTGACTTCATTTGTATCGATAAGATTTATATCAAAGTTGAGCGTCAGTAGAAATATCTTTATCGGACTATTGATAAACATGGTGTTTCCATATGATGCTTAAGGTGTCATCGAGCCATTTGTGGTAATTGCGTGCTTCTTCGTTTGAGTCATGAACAGAGAAAATAAAACCAGGATATCCACCGAATGCTGGTGGAGGTGGTGAAATATGATCGGTTTCAAAGAAAATGATAGTTCTAGCAGTTAGTGGATGCTGTGCAACCTTATCTAGACCTGAAAATCCGGAAAACCTTCCATGACCACGAAGAGGAATAATGTAATTTGCCGCCACTTTTTCAGCTGGGAGTATATCGGGAAGGTCTAAGTTTTGTTCAGCTAAAGCGGCATTCATACATAGTTTTGCAAATGAAATCCCTGTACCTTGCTCCACAATAAAATGGGAAACACCTGACCCACCTATACGAGCGCCGATCTCAATTACATAAGGTAAGTTATTAGCATCTAAGCGTAGCTCTACATGGGCAGCTCCCATGTTTATACCAAGAGCTTTAACTCCAGAGCATGCAGCCTCACATAAAGCAATAATTAAAGGATCATCTATATCACGGCGTTGACGATAAATTGTTTCTTCGAACCACGGTCCTTCAGGCTGTCCCTTGTCTCCAATAGCTAGAACATGCACACCTGCTGCATCGACAAAGCATTCCACAACAAACTCTTTTCCTGGTAAATACTGTTCTACTACTAAACCTAAAGATTTATTGTTATCGTTGAAACGTGCCATATCTTTATGCTGAACATTCCATACCGCTTTGATGAGATCAGGAAATTCTTCAGAATTTTTAGCTAACATTACGCCTATACTACCGGCTCCAGAAACGGGTTTAATGACTAGCGGCCAGCCTAAAGTATGAGCTTGTGATAGATCTTCTGGATTATCTATATAAAAAAATCTTGGTGTTCTCAGCCCTGCTTTAGCAAAAGCTTGACGCATTAGATATTTGTTTCGGGTTAATGCCGCTACTTCTGGCTCAATACTGGGAGTATTGATTTTTTTTGCAGCTAAAGCTGTCCATAGGATGGCTTTTTCGAAAAGGGTCATAACTCCACCAATATTGCGTTCTTTCACTCCGGCTGCAAAAGCGTCTAGGGCTAACTCTGGATTATCAAAAACAGGAAGTTGCCAAGTTGAGGTTACTGCCGCTGGTAGCTGAATAGGTGCACTTTCAGCAATATCATAAATCATTATTAATTCGATGTTAGCTGCTTTTGCAGCTTCAAATATAAAGGGTATTTTTGTATTACGCTGACATACTAACGCCAGTTTTTTCATTTTATTTTTTCCTTATAATTTAGAATTTTTGGAACGGTGTTTTAGTTGCTATCCAGATACTTTTGACGCGTCTATAAATTAAGAGTATTATCCCTGTAACAACTACAATCATAGCAATTATTTTGAGAGCACTTAGAGAAGTGCTCGAACCGATTATCCGTTCACATGCTACGACTGCAAAAGGAGCTAATACGCCGATAGTATTGGTGTATAATACGTCTCTTTCGGCTAAAACTTTTTGGTACAATACGTAACCTAGTGATGATAAAAAAGCTCCTAAAATCAATATCCTAAGTATGTCTTCTAACTTAAGATATAAGAGTGGGGCAGGATCAAAAATAAATAATGGCATAAATGATGCTGCAGAAATTGTCGTGATCCAAGCCAGTGAGGTGAGCAAAGGTAGATTTTCAAGATAACGTTTAGACAATAAGCCATAAGCAGAGTAAGAAAGTGCTGCTGTTAAGGCAAGAGCTATTCCTATTAGGCTGTAATATCCACCCTCTGCACTGTTTATATTAAATGCTATAGCTGCTACACTGACAATTATCATACCGATAAGTTTTAACCATGAGAACGTAAGGCTATTCGTCAGTGCACCCAATATGTAGGTAATACCTGGAATAGTAGCGAGAGCCATAGTTAAATCACTGGCTTTGAGCGATTTTAATGCACCAAAGCTGCATACAAAATATAACGAGAATCCTAACACTGATAGAATTAAAAAAGAAGGTATCATGGAAAGCAATGGTAGGGATCTGAAAACAGCTTTCTCACGAAATACTGCAATCAGCCATAAGGTGGCAGCGGTGGCAAACAACCTAAGTCCAACCGCATGCATGACGGGTATATTGCTAACCAAATTCTTAGATAATAACCAACTTATGGAAAACAATGCTAGAATGGCAAAAGTAAATAATAGTAACCGTCCTTTTATAAAACTCAATGATTTAATCCCCTAATCACTCGCTGTGCATAATATGATGTTGAAAAATTAAATCGTGACTGTGAAGTTTGCGGCTTACCAAGATTATTTTGGATATAATCCTTAGCTCCTGCCAAATAAGCGTCATCATCTAATGTTTCAAGTGCTTCTATATCTGCTATCATCAATATTATTACTTTTTCAAGACGCTCCAAATCAAATTGAAGATAACCTTGATTTGTTTCAATCAATGCTTTGTTCCGCGTTAACATTTCAAAAAGCAAGATCCCTGTACCAGCATCGAATGTCATATGCTGATCAGAATCTTTTGGATAACGGAATATGCGTTCTAATAGGATAAATTCAGTTATTTCTTTCCAAAATTTTGGATGATTTTGTAGCATAATACGCACTGTAATTAAATCAACTTTAGTTTCTTCTAGAAGACCTGTGAACCAATTTAATTTTATATACAGATTTTTATCTAATGGCCGCGGTCCAGTATGATGTGCATAGTCATGGTAATAGCCCCACAAACAGCGAGCATCGTAAATGTCTTCTTTAGATAAGTTACGACTATGCAATTGACCGAACAGAAATTTACTATCTCGACCGAGTAAACGTTCAGCTTCCACAATTTTTTGCTTGTTGTAAATATCAAAGAATTTACTGAAAAAAAACAAAGCAAATGCTTGCTTATCAATTTTCTTAGCAGTCGCTACAGATTCTGGGAATAGAACAATGCAATTGCCTTCTAAAAAACCTCTTGACGCTATTCCCATTTTTATACATTGAAATGGTGATACATAATTATTTGTATATTTTGAGGCGTCAGCAAGATAGTCCGTTTCATGACGATATCCTGTAACTAATTCCAGCCGGAATCCTTCTGGATCAGGTCCATTTGTTGCACGCATTGGAGCCAAGAAAAACAAGGGAGCATCTGGTAATGGGGCTTTGAAAGCAGCCAAAGTGTTATCAAATTTAGGAGGGGTCGTTAAACCGCTGATCATCCACTGATGAAGATCATCAGAAATGGTCGCTAAAAGTTTTGGAGATAATCCGTCAAGAATATTGGCATGGTGGTTCAGCAGAGTAATCAATTCATTGATCATATTACTATCTACCGAAGTTGGTTCCTTAATGCTCCCATCTCGTTCTTGGCGCATACGGAATTTGTCAACCAAGTTAACAATGGAAAGAAGCGCTTCAGATTTTTTCATGATTAGTTGACTTTAGTGAGTGGAGCAAAAAGGCCATTGGCACTTGTCCAAAATTTTCGACAATACTCAGCCTATAGCGATTTGCCGCAACCGATGTTGTGATACAAGCATCGGCTTTTTCAGCCTTACAAAGAACGGCTGCATCAGCATTGCTGTTGGCAAATACTTTGTCATATTGATGAGCTACCAGAGATTGCGGGGCAGGATGAGTCGCTACGGTTTTAATTTCATCAATGTTATTGCGTTTAGCTAAAACCATAGAGTGAGTAGGCATGATAAAGCTGTCAAATAATTGCATATTACTTAAACGGGTAAATATGAGTTTATGCAAATCAGGGTAAGCAGCACAGCTTAAGAGATATCCATCCTTTTTCTGAGCAAGTTCATTAAAGGCTCTTTTAAGAGTTGCGTATAAGATAATACGTGATTCTAAATCAGCGGAAGAAATATTTTGATTGTGATTGTCAAGCCACTATTGTGCTGCAGCTGTGCAGTTAGTATCTGCAAGGACAAGTGTATAGATAAAAGTATTATTTTCAGATTGTATGACTTATATACTTTTTAAGTATAAGAATATATTTAATATAGTGCAATATGTGAAGTATATCAATAAAAATAAGTTAAATAATTTAGTGATTTACAAAATATATGTATATGTGAAAGAAAATTGTGATATAATTTAGCCTTATCATTATCCTATTATGCCATAAAACATCGTCGTTTAGGATAGTAATTGAGCAGGAAAAATTCTATGCAGGGTATTTATTGGATATGTTAGAGAATTATTGGAATGGTTAAGCGAAGGTGAATGACACGTAAACCGTACTGCTCTATCATTTTTTTGATGATGAACTTTTTTGTTTTAATATTTTGCAAAAATTGTTTTTGAAGCTGTCCGTATCGATAACATTATTGTAGGTGGATAATAAGCAAAATGGTAAATCATGATTACCTTCACCATCAAATTCAGTATATTCAGCTTTTTAATTAAGATAATATTTTAAAAATTATTCTATAGTCATGACTGTATTGAATATATGAAAAGATATTATCATTGTCTTGTTTGTAAAAGAAACATGAAATATAACTCTTAAATCAGATTGGGATTGGCAAGGTCTTTTTCCTTCTTTGAGGCATGGGAAGGTCGGATTAAATTTTATTAAAGTATATAAAACATTCGTTTTCTTGAAAAGATCAGAGGTAAACAAATATGCGTGAGATTTTGGATCATTTTGATATGCCATTGAATAAGAATAAAAAGAGTTCTGTTCAAAAGATTCAAAATCTTTCATGTCAGCCGCACCCAAAACGATTTTATAGACAAGTGAAGATTGCTTGTGAGGAAGGGAGTTTTACTATCTTATTAGATGAACGTCCCGTTAAAACGCCTGCAAGGCGTCGTTTTCATGTGCCAACAGAAGTGTTTGCTGAATACGTTGCTCAAGAATTTGAGAGCCAAAAGCACGTTGTTGATCCTGTAAAAATGCCGATGACGCGTTTGGTTAATACTGTTATTGATGGTATTGCTGATGATATGCAGGTTGTTTTTGAAGATTTATTGCGTTTCGTTGCGTGTGATATGATCTTTTATCGTGCACAGACACCTAAAGAGCTGGTGCAAAAACAATCTGAACAATGGGATCCTTTATTAGATTGGGCAGAAAAAAAACTGGGTTCAAGGTTTTATTTGACAGAAGGGCTGATGCATGTGGAACAATCACCAGAAGCACTTCAAGCTGTGAGTTATTATTTACGTAGCGTTGAGTCTCCTTATATGCTTGCTGCACTTCATATGATGACAACCTTAACGGGATCTGCTCTCATTGCTCTTGCTGTTGCTGCGGGAAATATTGATGCTGATCATGCTTGGTCTATTGCTCATTTAGATGAAGATTGGATGATGGAACAATGGGGAATAGATAAAGAAACAATGGTGCGTCGTGCTCATAAAAAAGTTGAATTTAAGGCTGCGGCTACAATTGTTACAACTTGCTTATAGGGGTAAATCTTTTATTTACGTGCATTCTTTTCGCTCAGAGTATTTTTGTGACTTTTTGAGGATTGATTTTTACTTTTTCAAGTCCAGGAAATAGTTCATTGGTTATGTTTAAGAGCGTTTCGTCATTACCGCGGATAAAATACCATTGGTTATCGTGAAGTAGGGCAATAATTTCAGTGTGAATAGAGCACTTTTTTCCAGCATTTGTTGTGGTTACAAGTTCCACGGGTATAACAAAATAAGGGGTGCCATTATCAAGTGTACCTTCACGTTTTTGTTTTTGGTCAATGTTGATCGTTTCAATCTTGTAACTTTCTGCCAACCGTTCTATTTGGCTTTTCATGATTTGTCGAAATTGTGATTGACTAAGATTTTTTTTGGCGGTTAAACGGTTGATGATTTGGGGAGGAATAGCATTTAAGATGGCATTTGCATCGGCATTTTTAAGTGCTTTACTATAAGCGGATGTCGCTTTTTCAAGGGCAGTGAGTTTTTGATTGGTTATTGTATATGCTTGAGTTGTTGATGTGATAAAGACAATGCATAAAAGAAGGGGAACGAGAAAACAAATTCGCGGCATTAGAAACCTTGTTAATTCATTTGAAGAGATTCAACACATTATAAAGGAAAAGCAGATGAGCAAAAAGCCTCTTGCGCTTTTGCATGAGAAGAATATCCACAAAAATGGAGGCTTTTGCCTCCATTTTAAAAATCAAAAGAATGCGTATTGATTGTTTAAACAGAATAGTACATGTCAAATTCAACAGGATGGGGTGTTGTTTCGTAGCGCAAGACTTCTTGCATCTTTACTTGAATGAAGGAATTAATCTGATCATCATCAAAAACGTCGCCAGCTTTAAGAAAGCCACGATCTTTGTCAAGTGCTTCAAGCGCTTCACGCAGACTTCCTGAAACAGTAGGGATTTCTTTGAGTTCTTTTAAGGGAAGATCATAAAGATCTTTATCCATAGCATGTCCGGGATGAATTTTGTTTTTGATGCCATCAAGACCAGCCATTAAAAGTGCTGCAAATGCCAAATAGGGATTTGCTGTTGGGTCTGGAAAACGAACTTCTACGCGTTTTGAATTTGGTGAGGAGCTCATTGGGATACGGCAAGATGCAGAACGATTACGTGCTGAATAGGCAAGAAGAACAGGGGCTTCATAACCAGGAACCAAACGTTTATAGGAGTTTGTGGATGGGTTGGTAAAAGCATTGATTGCTTTTGCGTGCTTAATAACACCACCGATAAAAAATAAACAGGTTTCTGATAGTCCGGCATATTCATTTCCTGCAAAAATGGGTTTGCCATCTTTCCAAATGGAGATGTGAACATGCATTCCAGAGCCGTTATCACCAAAAACTGGTTTTGGCATGAAGGTTGCTGTTTTCCCATAACTGTTTGCTATTTGATGTACAACATATTTAAAAATTTGCATCTTGTCAGCCTCGCGAACGAGTGTATCAAAACGAATACCCAATTCATGTTGGCCTGCTGCTACTTCGTGATGGTGTTTTTCGACCTGTACGCCCATATCTTTGAGTGCTGTGAGCATTTCAGAACGCATATCTTGGCAGGAATCAATCGGCGGAACAGGAAGGTAGCCCCCCTTTATTCGTGGGCGATGTCCTAGATTGCCTGTTTCATATTCCGTATCATCATTGGAGGGAAGTTCACTTGAATCGAGTTTAAACCCTGTATTGTAAGGATCCGTTTTATAGCGCACATCATCAAAGATAAAAAACTCTGCTTCTGGACCTACATTGATTGTATCTCCAATGCCTAAAGATTTCATATAAACCTCAGCCCTTTTGGCAATAGAACGAGGATCTCTACGATAAAATTCACCAGAGACAGGATCAAGTACATTACAAAATATGACCAAAGTAGATTGAGCAAAAAAAGGATCAATATGTGCTGTTTCTGGATCTGGCATTAAAACCATGTCAGATTCATTAATTGTTTTCCAACCAGCAATTGAAGAACCATCAAACATGACACCATCACTAAAAGTATCTTCGCTGATCTCTGCGATATCCATTGTAATGTGATGCAATTTTCCTCGTGGATCAGTAAAACGTAAATCAACAAAACGGATTTCGTTGTCTGTAATCTGTTTGATAATATCTGATGCGGTTGTCATATTCAATTTCCTTAATATGGCGTTGAGATAGATAAAAAAGTGAATTTTCTCGTTATTTATTAAAGGGCATCGATACCGGTTTCGTCCGTGCCTATACGAATGGCATCATCAATGGAAAAGACAAATATCTTTCCATCTCCTATATGTTTTGTTTGAGCTGCTTTACGTATTGCATCAACAGTTTGTTCTAGTTTTTCATCGGACACAACAATTTCAATCTTTACTTTAGGTAGAAAGTCAACAACATATTTCGTGCCACGATAAAGTTCTGTATGTTCCCTTTGACGACCAAAACCTTTCGCTTCTGTTACTGTAATACCATGTAACCCAATTTTTTGAAGCGCTTCTTTCACTTCATCAAGTTTGAAAGGTTTTATAATGGCTTCAATTTTTTTCATGCTGAAATTATCTCCAACGTTATTTTGTCTTTTTAGACTGCATCACATTATATTGACAACTGTAAGATGTCCAACAGATACTTTGTGCACAAAAAGTCGAAAATAATGACACTCTATACTCTTTTAGGAGAGTTTCTTTTGTAGAATAAAGTCAAATACTGTTTTTTTGGAAAAAATCTTACAATTCTTGTACAAGAATTAAAATAATATAATAAAAAAGTTTTGTTTCTTTTTTGTTAGATAATACGTTGACTTATAATGATAATTCGACGTTTTCTACACTGAATGAGAAACTCTAATAGCGTAAGATTTTCTCATTTTAGATCTTTTTATCGTCAATCAATCAAAACGATGCCTTTGTATATCATGAATAGTACGAGTGTGTGGATAAAAATATTTGAAAAAAATAAAATGCTTTTTATGAAAGCTTTCGATAACTAAAGGTTTTACAATATTAGGGAGTAGGGGAAGACAAATATTGGAAAAGATGGTGGTGTACAATAATGGATTTCTCATTATAGCATTAGGTGCCGTCGTGAAATGGGCTTGAGAGCGTTGAGAAATATTTCTTTAAAACAGATGTGTGAATTGGCAACGCAAATATATTTTGTTTGGGGCGTTTTGTCTCTTCGTGAGGAATGTGATTCCATTAAGGAACGCGATAAACAAAAGCGTGAAGCAATGGGCACTCTTTATTATAAGATACTGCTGCGGATGCCTTTGAAAATCGTAAAGATAAATTAAAAGGAGATGTAAAGATAGGAACTTAATTTATCCCCTTAAAACTTCGTATTCTTTCCAAATTGGGCTGTTTGGCCGTTTCAGATATAAAAAAACAGAGAATAAATACGCAATTATGCGCGCGTTCCTATGGGCAATACGAAAACTGAAACAGCTTATAAAGCGCTAACTTGTTTCAGTCTTTGCTTTAAACATGTTGCACCACTGGAATTTAGGTGTTGGTGTTTACAGGTAACAATAAAAGTACAGGCTTTGTTCGTATGCTGTATTTACAATGGAAAGCGTTTTTAAGAATTGGAATTATAGAGAGAGGGGCGCAGTAAAACATCTTTTAGAAATTTTCCAGTATAGGAAGCGGGAACCTTAATGATGTCTTCAGGGCGTCCAATTGCAACAATTTCGCCACCACGATCTCCACCTTCTGGTCCTAAATCAATAATCCAGTCGGCTGTCTTTATAACATCAAGGTTATGTTCAATGACTATAACTGTGTTGCCTTGCTCGACTAGTTCATGCAGCACTTCAAGAAGTTTGGAAATATCGTGAAAATGTAAACCTGTTGTTGGTTCATCCAAAATATAGAGTGTACGTCCTGTTGTTTTACGTGAAAGTTCTTTCGCAAGTTTCACACGTTGTGCTTCCCCACCAGAAAGTGTGGTTGCTTGCTGTCCTACTTTTATGTAACCTAATCCTACTTTAATGAGAGTTTCCATTTTATTATGAATAGCGGGAATAGCTTGGAAAAATTCCTCTGCCTTTTCAATTGTCATATCCAAAATATCGGCTATAGACTGTCCTTTGAATTTTATTTCTAGTGTTTCTCGATTATAGCGTTTTCCTTTACAGACATCGCAAGTAACATAGACATCGGGTAAAAAGTGCATTTCAATTTTTATGACTCCATCACCTTGACATGCTTCGCAACGTCCTCCTTTAACATTAAATGAAAAACGCCCAGCTTTATAACCACGGGCTTTTGATTCTGGAAGATCGGCAAACCACTCACGAATCGGTGTAAAAGCGCCTGTATAGGTTGCGGGATTAGAGCGTGGGGTGCGTCCAATGGGGGACTGGTTGATATCAATGACTTTATCAAGAAATTCTAATCCTTCAATTTTGTCATAGCTGGCAGGGCTGTGATGAGAGCCCATGATATGATGTGAAGCTGCTTTGAAAAGCGTTTCAATAAGAAATGTTGATTTTCCTCCTCCAGAAACACCGGTTACGCATGTGAAGGTTCCAAGAGGGATGTTCGCATTGATATTTTTGAGGTTATTTCCCTTGGCGCCGATGATTTTAAGTGTTTTCATTTTTGATATTTTGCGTCGCTCAGCGGGTATTTTAACAGCCATTTTTCCTGAAAGGTATTGCCCTGTGAGAGAGGCTGAATTTTCTATAATTTCCTGTGGTGTCCCTTGCGCTATGATTTCTCCACCATGAACGCCCGCGGCAGGGCCCATATCGACAACATAATCTGCTGTGAGAATAGCATCTTCATCATGTTCAACAACAATAACTGTATTGCCAAGATTGCGTAAATGACGCAGCATTTCCAAAAGGCGTTCATTATCGCGTTGGTGTAAACCGATAGATGGTTCATCTAAAATATAAAGAACGCCTGTAAGACCAGAACCAATTTGGGATGCTAACCGAATGCGTTGGCTTTCTCCACCTGAAAGCGTTCCTGAATTTCGAGACAAGGTAAGATATTCCAATCCTACATGATTTAAAAAAGCTAAGCGTTCGCGAATTTCTTTTAAAATACGTATGGCGATATTACGTTGTTTTTCTGTGAGATATTGATGAATATTGGCAAACCAATCATCTGCCTTTAGAATAGAAAGATCTGATATTTGCCCAATATGCATTCCGTGGATTTTTACAGCAAGTGCCTCTGGTTTTAAACGATAACCATGACAAGCTGGGCAAGGCGAAGAAGACATATAACGTTCGATTTCTTCTCGAGACCAAGCAGAATCGGTTTCTTTCCAGCGTCTCTCCATATTGGGGATGATTCCTTCAAAAGGTTGGGTCGTTTTATGCGAACCAGAATTATTTTTATAGATAAAAGAAATTTCATCTTTTTTTGTACCGTAGAGAATAGCCTGTTTTTTTGTACCGTAGAGAATAGCCTGTTGTGCTTCATTAGAGAGTTCACACCATTGATCTGTGAGTTTGAAACCGTAAGCTTTTCCTAATGCTTCTAAGGTTTGTCTATAATAAAGTGAATCCGATTTAGCCCAAGGAGCAATAGCTCCATTCTTTAGGGTAAGATTTTTATTTGGCACAATTTTTAGTGGATCCACTGCCTTTTTGATACCCAATCCATCGCAGAGAGGACAGGCCCCAAAAGGATTATTGAACGAAAAAAGGCGAGGTTCAATTTCAGGAATAGAAAAACCAGATATAGGGCAGGAAAACTTTTCTGAGAAAATGAGCCGTTTGTGTGTATCACTTTTTGATTTATGAGCAGATTCTTTTGTCGTTTCTTTTTGTGTCAAAGGTTGGTCTGCCATTTCAGCTATGGCAAGTCCATTTGCTAGTTGTAAACAGGTTTCTATACTATCAGCCAAGCGAGAGGTGATATCCTTTTGTACAACAATGCGGTCTACCACGACATCTATGTCATGTTTATACTTTTTATCAAGAGGTGGAATGTCAGGGATTTCATAAAATTCGCCATCAACTTTAGCTCGTTGAAATCCTCTTTTTAAAAGTTCTATTAGCTCTTTTTTATATTCTCCCTTTCGTCCTCGCACCAAGGGTGCCATAATAAAAATTCGTGTTCCTTCTGGTAAGGACATAATTTGATCCACCATTTGGCTTACGGTCTGGCTTTCAATAGGAAGTCCTGTCGCTGGAGAATGAGGAATACCAATACGTGCAAAGAGAAGACGCATGTAGTCGTGGATTTCAGTAACGGTACCTACCGTTGAACGAGGATTGCGACTGGTTGTTTTTTGTTCAATGGAGATAGCTGGAGAGAGACCGTCTATGCGGTCTACATCGGGTTTTTGCATGACTTCCAAAAATTGGCGTGCATAGGCTGAAAGGCTTTCGACATAGCGGCGTTGTCCTTCAGCGTAAATTGTATCAAAAGCTAAGGATGATTTTCCTGATCCGGAAAGTCCTGTTATAACAATAAGTTTGTCACGAGGCAGATCGAGATCAATATTTTTAAGGTTATGCTCACGTGCACCGCGAATGGAGATATATTTTTGATAAGTCATATTTTATCCTTGGCATATGTGACAAAAACTGAGCGCCTAAAATGGAATAAAACTGTTTTTTAGAATTACAATGTGTTTAACTGCTTTAATGTTAAAGGAAGGTATAAGTTTTGTGAAAAGAAAAATACAAATAAGCAGCTTTTTATTCTCTCGTGGTGGAATAAACTATGCGTCTTTATCATCTTTTGTTATAATTACACGGATACAATATTGGGAAAGGATAGCAATATCCATATTGAAGGTCAATTGCAGACATGTAAATTGAAGGTCGAGATGGTTATAACTGTTATAAAACAGAGTATTTTACGAATTAAAATTTTGGAGTTTATGCGATGGCTGGTAGCCTTAATAAAGTTATTTTGATTGGTAATCTTGGTGCGGATCCTGAAATCCGCCGTTTGAATTCTGGTGACCAAGTGGCAAATTTGCGTATTGCTACTTCAGAAAGTTGGCGTGATCGGAATACAAATGAGCGAAAAGAACGCACTGAGTGGCATAATATTGTTATTTTTAATGAAAACCTTGTCAAAGTTGCAGAGCAATATTTAAAAAAAGGCAGCAAAATTTACATTGAGGGGCAGTTACAGACACGAAAATGGCAAGATCAAAATGGAAATGACCGTTATACAACAGAGGTTGTTTTGCAAAAGTACCGTGGCGAATTACAAATGCTTGATGGGCGGGGAGCCGCGGGCGGGGAGCAAGGAGCAAGTCAAGGGGGGAGTTATAGTGGTGGCTTTGCCGATAGTAACTCAAATCAGAGAAATACGTTTGGTCAAAATAATAATCAATTGGGAGAAAATTTTTCACACAAATTAGATGATGACGTACCTTTTTAAGAGTCTTTATTTGTCGTATTATGATTACTTTATGATTTGTTTGTTTCAGATTTTTGAAGTTTAGCGAAGTGAAAATTGTTGATTATTATTGGTAATTTTAACATAAATTAATAACATATTGAAAAATATTGTTAAATTTCTTTTTTGTCATGGGGGAGAAATTAGCATTTTGGTGTATTTTTCGATATAAATAAAGTGAAATGATTCTTTTTTGAAAGTTTTAAAATTGTGACCGATCTTACTCCACACCCAGAACGTGATGTGCTAACCGGTATTGAACCAATCAGTATTATTGATGAAATGCAACGCTCCTATCTCGATTATGCGATGAGCGTGATTGTTTCACGTGCACTCCCTGATGTTCGTGATGGTCTTAAGCCTGTTCATCGACGTATCCTTCATGCTATGAATGAGATGGGGCTTTCTTTCAATAAGTCATATCGTAAATCTGCTGGTGTTGTTGGTGAGGTTATGGGGAAATTCCATCCCCATGGTGATGCTTCAATTTATGATGCTTTAGTGCGTATGGCGCAGGACTTTTCTTTAAGAAATCCATTGATTGATGGTCAAGGAAATTTTGGTTCCGTTGATGGTGATCCACCCGCGGCCATGCGCTATACTGAGTGTCGTTTAGAAAAAGTTTCAGAAGAACTTTTAGCTGATATCGATAAAGATACTGTTGATTTTCAGGATAATTACGATGGGCGTGAGCGTGAACCGGTTGTCTTACCAGCGCGTTTTCCCAATCTTTTGGTTAATGGGTCAGGGGGGATTGCTGTGGGAATGGCGACCAATATTCCTCCCCATAATCTTGGTGAAATCGTTGATGGTTGTATCGCTTTGATTGACAATCCCGATATCACACTCGATAAAATAATTGAAATTATTCCTGGTCCGGATTTTCCTACAGGAGGCATTATCCTCGGCCATTCTGGTGTTCGTGCAGCTTATGAAACAGGGCGTGGCTCAATCATTATGCGTGCTAAAGTTGAGATCGAAGAAATTCGCAGTGGTCGACAAGCAATTATTGTGAGTGAGATCCCTTATCAAGTTAATAAGGCAACGATGATTGAGAAAATGGCCGAATTGGTGCGCGATAAACGCATTGAGGGAATCTCTGATTTGCGTGACGAATCTGATCGTGATGGGTATCGGGTTGTTATTGAGCTAAAGAAAGATGTCGTTGCGGAAGTTGTTTTAAACCAATTATATCGGTATACGCCGCTACAAACTTCCTTTGGTTGTAATATGGTTGCTTTGAATGGGGGAAAACCCGAACAGATGACGTTGCTTGATATGCTTCGTGCATTTGTTTCATTTCGGGAAGAAGTTGTCAGTCGGCGAACAAAATATCTTTTGCGTAAAGCGCGTGAGCGAGCACATGTTTTGGTTGGTCTTGCCCTTGCTGTTGCCAATATTGATGAAATTATAGCACTTATTCGCAAAGCTCCTGATCCGCAGACAGCACGTGCACAGTTAATGGAGCGACGCTGGCCAGCAATGGATGTCGCGCCTTTGATTAAACTTATTGATGATCCTCGTCATATTATTCATGAGGATGGTACTTATAATCTCTCTGAAGAACAGGCGCGTGCTATTTTAGAATTGCGTTTGCAACGATTGACAGCCCTTGGGCGTGATGAAATCGCTGATGAATTGAATAAAATTGGCGTGGATATCGCTGACTATCTTGATATCTTGGCATCACGCGTACGCATTATGTGTATTGTTAAGAATGAGTTGAGTGCTCTTCGTGAGGAATTTGCAACGCCGCGACGTACCGTATTTGGTTTTGGTAGCGCTGAGATGGAGAGTGAAGATCTGATCGCACCAGAGGATATGGTGGTAACGGTGAGTCATAGTGGCTATATTAAACGTGTGCCTCTTAATACCTATCGTGCACAGCGACGTGGTGGTAAGGGGCGTTCTGGTATGTCCACGAAGGATGAGGATTTTGTAACGCGATTGTTTGTTGCCAATACGCATACTCCGGTTCTTTTCTTTTCATCACGTGGGATTGTTTATAAGGAAAAAGTTTGGCGATTGCCGCTGGGGACACCCCAATCGCGTGGGCGGGCTTTGATCAATATGCTTCCCTTACAACAAGGTGAGCGTATTACAACGATTATGCCTTTGCCTGAAGATGAAGCGAGCTGGAGTGCATTGGATGTTATGTTTGCGACGACACGTGGAACTGTGCGTCGTAATAAATTATCAGATTTCATTCAAGTTAATCGTAATGGTAAAATTGCAATGAAACTTGATGAAGAAGATGAAATTCTTTCTGTTGAAACCTGTACAGAACATGATGATGTTGTTCTAACAACAGCTAATGGACAATGTATCCGTTTTCCAGTTGTTGATGTTCGTGTCTTTGCTGGGCGTAATTCTGTGGGAGTTCGTGGTATCAATTTAGCTAAAGGCGATAAAGTCATTTCGATGACAATTTTGGAGCATGTCGAGGCGACGTCCATTGAGCGTTCTGCTTATATTAAACGTGTAATGAATGAACGGCGTGCTTCTGGTGCAGATGCTGATGTTGAAGATATTGTAACTCTTGATGAGGAAGATGGGGGTGCTGAAACAGAGTTAACAGATGAACGTTATACAGAACTTCATGCACGTGAACAAATGCTTTTGACGGTGAGTGAGTTTGGTTATGGTAAACGCTCTTCGTCCTATGAGTTCCGGATTTCCGGACGTGGCGGAAAAGGGATTCGTGCAACGGATCCATCTAAAACAGCTGAAATTGGTAAATTAGTAGCGGCTTTTCCGGTGAAGGCGCAAGATCAAATTATGTTGGTATCAGATGGAGGACAGCTTATTCGTGTTCCTGTTGAGGGAATTCGTACTGCTGGGCGCTCAACTAAGGGAGTCACAATTTTTAATACAGCCAAAGGTGAAAGAGTCGTATCGGTTGAACGTATTTCTGAACCTGAAGATGATACGAGTTCATTAGATGATGAAGGTGAGAAGCATTCTGATACAGTTGATATGAGCGAAGAAAAATAATTTTGAAGAGGATGGAGTAAAATCATGAAAATTGCTCTTTACGCAGGTTCTTTTGATCCTCTTACAAATGGTCATCTTGATGTTTTGAAAGGGTGTTTTGTGTTAGCTGATAAGGTGGTCGTCGCTATAGGGATACAGGCTGACAAAAAAACACTCTTTAGCTTTGAAGAGCGTGTTGATTTCATTACGCAGGTAGGGAAAGACTTTTTTGGTGCGGATTCTAATCGATTGCAGGTTCTTTCCTTTAGCAACCTTCTAATTGAGAAGGCGCGTGAAGTTGGTGCTTCATTTCTCATTCGTGGATTGCGTGATGGTACTGATCTTGATTATGAAATGCAAATGGCAGGGATGAATGGCGTTATGGCTCCTGAATTGCAAACTGTTTTTTTGCCGGCAAGCGTTTCTGGGCGTGCAATAACTTCTACATTGGTACGCCAAATTGCCTCTATGGGAGGTGATGTAACACCATTTGTACCGCCCAATATTGCACAAGCTTTGAGCTCGAAATTCCAATCTTTTAGGGGAGAATAATTGTGTCTCGTAGAATTTTTGCTGTTTTGTTATGTGTGTTTTGTTTTTTTTCATTGTCCGCTGTCGCCGGTAATTCTAGTCCAGCGAGTGATGCAAGCCTTCTTGTTTTATCTCTCAAAGATGGTGATGTCATTATTCGTCTGCGTCCTGATTTGGCGCCAAAACATGTTGCGCAAATTAAAAGATTAACAGAAGAGGGAGCCTATAATAATGTTGTATTTCATCGCGTTATTCCTAATTTCATGGCACAAACTGGTGATGTAAAGTTTGGAAAAAAAGGCAGTAGAGATTTTGATCTGAAACGCGTTGGTATGGGTGGCTCAAATTATCCCAATATACCGGCAGAGTTTTCAAAGCAGCCGTTTAAGCGTGGTACTGTTGGGATGGCACGGTCACAAGATCCGGATTCCGCGAATTCTCAATTCTTCATTTGTTTTGATGATGCTGCTTTTTTAAATGGTCAGTATACGGTTGTTGGAGAGGTTATAAAGGGGATGGATGTTGTTGATAAAATAAAAAAAGGTACGACAAGCAATAATGGATCTGTAAAAAATCCTGATGTTATTAATGCTGCTACTTTACAAGTTGAGAAATGAATCAAAGGAGCTTTCCATATGGCTGAGAATAAAAATCCAGAGAATACTTTAATTCTTGAAACAACAAAGGGTAGAGTTGTTATTGATCTTTTGGCTGATTTAGCGCCTTGTCATGTTGCACGTATTAAAGAACTGGTACGTGAAGGTGCTTATGATAATGTTATTTTCCATCGCGTTATTGATGGTTTTATGGCGCAAACTGGGGATGTGCAATTTGGAAAGAAGGATAGTGAAAAATTCAATTTATCACGTGCGGGTATGGGGGGGGCAGAAAAACCAAATTTAACAGCAGAGTTTTCAAATCTTTCTCATAAGCGTGGTACAGTTTCTATGGCACGTAGTCAGAATCCAAATTCTGCTAATTCTCAGTTTTTTATTTGTTTTGCAGATGCTCCGTGGCTTGATCGTCAATATTCCATATGGGGGCAGGTTGTTGAAGGTATGGAAAATGTTGATAAAATTAAACGTGGTGAACCTGTTGCAGATCCAGATTCAATTACCAAAGCCGTTATTGCTGCGGATGCAAAATAGTGTAAATTATACTGATTTCAATTGTAAGTTTCTAAGAAAAAATACTCTTTTCTGATCAATAAAGGCACACAAAACTTTTTTGTAGTATCACGCTTACCTTTTATAATTTCGAGCTAAGAATTGTCCATATATTTCCTTCAATCGGATCTTCCTGAAGAGTATAATGCAAAGGATTTGTACAAACACCTGTCAGAATAAGAAAACGCAAAGTCTGTTGTGTTATGGTTGTTGTTTGGAAAAGTGTTTTATAAAAAATTCGGCATTTCTCTTCAATTCATTGTCGGTCTATTAATGGTTTTATGATGTTACTTTCCTGAGAGAGCGTGTGCTTTTGTTGCTGCTTGTAAATCAACATCCAATCCTAATGTAGCAGCATGTTTGAAACACATATTAATACGGATAAGAGCCTTACTAGCTGCTCCAGTTTTCCTAGCAAGGTAGGAAAACAGCTTTTATATTATATATCATTGGTGTAATCTTTAAAACAAGAAGACAGTTTAATCTTAGAAGAATATAAAGGCGCAGAGGTGAAACAAATGGCTAGTCTTGCCATCTCCTTTTTAATTCAGCTTTACTTTTTTAAAAAGTATCTAAAGCAATATCATTTAAATAATGAAGGTTATGCATAGCCTTACGCTTTTATTTTTCTCGCTTTTTAATAGAGGAACGTTCCAAACGGAATATACTTATGTTGCATATTTACGTGTTTTTTAAGAAGCATTTCTCAGTGCATATCAACATTCACTTCCACAATGACGTTTATGGCGTTTATAGTTTTAAAGCTATAATAGTATAAATCTATTATGCACTACCATCTTTAAAGCTTGTGAAGGAGCAAGAGCGGGTACCATCATACGCTTTTTCAGCCTCTAATGTTACGATAGAGTTTTTGGTATTTGAGAATCTTTACAAAAAGCATTTTTAGTTTTTTTAAGTGTTTTTATTACACGTTAATTTTTTTTGTGAATTATCTCAATATTGTGAGGGGATAAATGATTATGCTCATTTGCGCTTTTATTAAGCGTGAGGATCGCCGTGCCCAGTAGATGAAAAATTTTTATCTGTAAAAGTAAAGAATATTGTAAGCTGTACAATGCGTTCAGATTTTTCTTCTATGCGTACAAAGTTACTGCTTATGGAAGTATGTGAAGATGAGATTATTGTGATAATAATTTTGCAGTTCTATTAAGGATTTAGTGCGTTAAGCGTAGGTATTTTGAGGTATGATATTATAAAGATTTTACTATTTTTCTGGAGCTAGATTATCACTTTATTATGGTGATTTCTTAACAAGAAATGTTCTTTTATCTCGTTTAATTTTTTATGCTGGTTACAATATTGAGCGAATCAAAAATTAATTCATAAAGCTTATGACAATGCTCGTAAGGGGATACCTTTTTTCTTTCTATAGAGATATGCATTGATGGAATCAAAAAGACGAGAGTTATGATAAAGACATTTCATTATAGAAAAATTGCTCAAGATGGGTATGCACGTCGAGGCGAAATTATAACGGGGCGAGGATGTGTTCGTACACCCGCATTTATGCCTGTTGGAACGGCGGGAACCGTTAAGGCTATGTATATGGATCAGATACGTGATCTTGGTGCAGATATCATTTTAGGGAATACTTATCATTTAATGTTACGTCCAGGAGCTGAACGTGTTGCGCGTTTGGGAGGATTACATGAATTTTCACGCTGGAGTGGACCTATTTTAACCGATTCTGGTGGCTTTCAGGTTATGTCATTGGCGGGAATCCGTAAAATTACTGAACAAGGTGTGATTTTTCGCTCTTACATTAATGGAGCTTACTATGAAATGAGTCCAGAGCGTTCTATCGAAATTCAAGAACTTCTTGGTGCGGATATCCAGATGCAGTTAGATCAATGTATTGCATTACCTGCAACTGAAAAAGAAATGGAAGAAGCTATGGAACTTTCATTGCGGTGGGCGCAGCGTTGTAAAACAGCTTTTGGAGATCAGCCAGATAAAGCATTGTTTGGGATTGTTCAAGGTGGTGATAATATGAAACTGCGTGAACGTTCTGCTCAAGCATTAAAAGAAATGGATTTAAAAGGTTACGCTATTGGAGGGCTTGCTGTTGGTGAGCCGCAGAGTGTTATGACAGCAGTATTGGATACTACTTGTCCGATTTTACCAGAGGATAAACCACGCTATCTTATGGGAGTAGGAACACCTGATGATATTTTACAAAGTGTTGCTCGTGGTGTTGATATGTTTGATTGTGTTATGCCGACGCGTGCAGGACGTCATGGTTTAGCTTTTACCCGCTTTGGTAGAATTAATTTGCGTAATGCGCGTTATGCAGAAGATCCACATCCTCTTGATTCGCAGTCACTTTGTCCAGCAGCACATGATTATAGTTGTGCTTATTTGCATCATTTGATCAAATCTGGTGAATCTCTTGGGGGTATGTTGTTGACTTGGAATAATCTTTTTTATTATCAACAACTGATGCAGGGAATTCGTGATGCCATTGAAGAAGGCTGTTATGCTGATTTTTGCGCTGAAACTCGTGCGCTATGGGCACAAGGACGCTAAAATATTAATCGTAATATAACGTTTCATTTTTTTATTGAATTTATTCTTGCACTTACAAATTTAGCTAAAAATATGAAATTAGAAACACCTTCCAAAATTATAAATTCCACTATCCTAAGATATAGCAGTGCGGTTTTATAGGGCATATATTCTTTTTCTAATTACTATATAAAACAGAAACTGTTACTCCGGTACGCGCTACCTGATCCGGAGAAAAACAGTTTATTTCTGTTTCTGATGACTGTTTAAAGCAACAATGTTAATGAGGCGTTAGCGAACTCTTAAAGAAGTATGAAAATTGTATTTTTATGAGCTAATTTGTGTTTTTTATTACTAAAGGTAAAGAATGGGTTATATACAACCGTATAGATAAATTTTAGAAAATTAAAAGAAAACTAAGCTAAGATTATAACATTTTAAATATTATAATTGTATATTTTAAGTTTTCATTATTTTAATATCTTAATATAAGTATTACTTACAATAGATTTATATAATATTATTAATATATAAAATAAAAAAATTTGTTATATCATAAAAATTTAAACATTAATCACGATAATTACCATATTTATAAAATATAGATAAATATATTAAAATAAAACTTATTATATTTGTTTTCTGCTCTGTTTATAGAATTTATCTGAAAATAAGCATATATATTTACGTGAATATTTTAATTTAAAGATAATGAGTTAGATATCTGATGCGATTCCTCTGTTAGAGGAGGGAGGGGTAAAGCTGCCTAAAAGAGGATATTTAATAAATCTAGAAACCAAGCACTATTATCATGAGAGTTTTTAAAGGATTCTATAATAATTTATAAGAATGGCGTAAAGTTGAAATTATAGCTTATCAATTTGGATGATCTGCATTTAGATAACAAAAATAATGCAACAATAATTTTGTGAGAAGTTTTATTTTTGTATCAAGATAATGATGAGATGTGGTTCACTTGTTTGAAGTGCATTATTCGACAAATTTTAGAATTATTTATAGGGTATAGGATATCGTTGCAAAATAAAGGTTTTACTGTAAAATCGGAACTGCTGAAAAGAGGAGACAAATTTTATTATCTGGCAGATTCGATAAAAATAGGTGAATACATCTATAACTTTGAGGTTTTCAAAGATTTTCCGTTAAAGAACTTACTTAAAACTCCATAAAATGCTTTATATATCAAAATATTTCTAAAACTTTATTGGGGACTATTGGGCATGCGTATAACAATGTTTTGAATTTTTGTTTGTGTATATTACAGATATCTACAGTTAAAACTCTTATCCAGAAGTGATGATATGAGGGATTCTTATAAACAAAAAGTTCTTGCATTGGGAATTGATTCGAGAATACGGCGTTTAATAATTTTAGCTCTTGCCGTGGGGAGTTTTGCTATTGGTACTGCAGAGTTTGTTGCAATGGGGCTACTGCCAGAGATGGCACGAAGTTCATATGTTGATATTCCTACCGCTGGTCAATATATTTCTGCTTATGCATTAGGAGTTGTGATTGGAGCACCTCTTTTAGCTGTGGCAACAGCTCAGGTATCACGCAAAACTGTTTTGATAGGATTGATGCTTTTTTATGCTTTAGCAAATATTGCTAGTGCCTTTGTTTCTGATTTTAGCATATTAGTAGTATTACGCTTTCTCAGTGGACTTCCCCATGGAATCTATTTTGGACTTGCGGCTATGGTTGCCTCTTCAATGGTAGAAATGAAAGAACGTTCTAAAGCTGTTGGATATGTTATGCTTGGCTTAACAATTGCAACCGTTTTGGGAGCACCCAGTGCTACTTGGATTGGTCAACTTATTGGTTGGCAGATTGCTTTTGTCCTTGTTGGTATGATTGCTTTATTATGTTGTTTGCTTATTTGGAATTTTTTGCCTTGTGATTTAAGTTTTCCAAAAACGAATCCTTTGCACGAAATGGGTGCATTAAAGCAAAAGCAGGTATGGCTTCTTTTGTTTATGGTTTCGGTGGGAGCGTCAGGATTATTTTCTGTTTTCACTTATATCAAGTCAACATTAATGCATATTTCTGGTGTTTCACTTGAGTGGGTACCATTTATCATGCCGCTAGTTGGATTGGGAATGGTGGTAGGAAATCTCTTGGGGCCTAAATTAGCTGTTAAAATTGGTATTTCGCCGATGATATTTTTTTCTATGCTTTGGAGCGTATTTGTTTTTTTTCTTTTTTTCTTTTTATCCTATGCTCCGTTAACAGCGGCAGTAGGATGCTTTTTTGTTGGGACTTCTTTTGCTGCTATGCCTTCTATACAAACAAAAATTATGGATGTTGCACTACAGGGACAGATTTTGGCAGGAGCATTAATGCAGTCTGCTTTTAATATTGCCAACGCTCTTGGTGCAGAATCTGGAGCATTAGTTTTAAAATTGGGCTATAGTTATGAATATACAGCTATTTTAGGAAGTGTTCTGACTTTGTGTGGATTAATGATTTTTTGCGTCTCATGGTATATGGAGAAGCATACTTAACATTTCTTTTAACTATTAAGAGAAAAAATATTTTTTTATTTATTTAGTTATTTGATTGTCCTGTTGGGTTTTTTAATATGCGATAGGAAACGCGTAGAGCAAATGGAATACCAAGACAAAATAAAAGACCGATGAGTACGACAAGAAGAGTCTTGGCGGCTGAAATCATTCCTACTATTCCTCCAGGATTAAAGAGACCAGCAAAATTGGTGATTGTTCCTGCAAGTGTTGCACTTAACGCGGCTGAAAATAGCTGTACAGAGGTAAGGGATTCGCTAGCACGTAGAGTATCTTCATTGTTTGCACATTGTAAGATCCGTGTTAACAAATGCGGCCACGCTATGCCTGCGCTAATCCCGATAGAAAACAATGCTAAGCAAATGATAAAAATATGTTCAGATGTAGAATCTTTTATTGGAATGAGCCATAAAAGACTGCTTATACCGAAAAGGCTTAATATGGGGGAATACACAATAATGCTGCGAACTTTTTTTGCGGATATACCAGCACTTGATAGAGAACCGCATGTCCAGCCTAAGCTCATGAGTGACGCTATATAACCAGCAATAAGTGGGGCTTGTCCATGAAGCTCTTGAAGAAAAAGTGGAAAATAAAGCTCTACGCTATACACGACTGTCGTCATAACGAGTATCAATGCATAAATAGAAAAAAACTCAGAAGAGAAGGAAAAGGATTTATGCGGTAACATGGGATGAAGTGTGGATGATTCGATCTTTGCTAGAACAAAGAAAAGGGTTAATCCAATAACTAATCCGCAAATTTGCGCAATTGTGGTATTTATAGCACTACCAGCAGAAATAATAAAAATTAATAAGATGAGTATGGAGAGTTGTAGGAGAGGAAAAGGGGATGTTGGAATCTCTCTTTCATTTTCTTTTGGTAAAACTTTAAGAGCTATGAGCAAGAAGATTATCGCTAATATGCCGATAACCCAAAAGGATGCTCTCCATACGCCATAATGTACAGAAATGCCACCGATAGCTGGTCCTAACAAGGTTGATATTCCCCACATTCCAGAGATGATACTCAATGCATGTGACCATACAGATGGACTAAAAACAAGACGCACCATAGAATAGGATAGGGATAGTAAAGAGCCGCTTCCAAATCCTTGAATAAAGCGCCCTATTAAAAATAATGGCATAGCCGAAGCTGTAGCACATATGAAGGTACCAAAAGTAAAAATAAAACCAGAGATCACATAAGCTTTGCGAGGACCTGTTTTCTCTAATATTTTTGTTGCAAGCGAAGTCCCAAGGAGCGACGCTGTAATAAAAACAGTTGCCACCCAAGAATAATACAGTCCATCGCCAAGATCACTCATAAGAGAGGGTAAAATAGTAATAACCACATAAACGTTAGTAGCGTGCAACACTACACCGCCTATAAACGTTAAAAAGCGAATACCATTTTTACCTAATAAAAGTGCAGACCAGCTTTTTTTTTTCACTGTTTTTGCTATTCAGTAAAGAGTTGACCTTTTTTATTTATAAGGCAGTTATCTGAATTTGCCAAGAAAAGATTCAAAGCCCTCCTTTCGCAGAGCTTTGGAATTTAAATGAAGTGATAACTTAATTGTTCACAGCTTTTTTAAGATTTTCATCAATTTTATCAAGAAAACCTGTTGTAGAAAGCCATTTTTGTTTAGGTCCAATCAAAAGCGCGAGATCTTTGGTCATAAAACCTTCTTCAACGGTCTTAATACAAACTTCTTCTAATGTTTTGGCGAAGTTTTTTAATTTCTCGTTGTTATCTAGTTTAGCACGGTGCGCCAGTCCACGTGTCCATGCGAAAATAGATGCGATAGAATTTGTTGATGTTTCTTCGCCTCTTTGATGCTGACGGTAATGGCGTGTTACTGTGCCGTGTGCTGCTTCTGCTTCAACAATTTTACCATCTGGTGTCATAAGAACAGAGGTCATGAGACCAAGGGAACCAAAGCCTTGAGCAACAATATCAGATTGAACATCACCATCATAGTTTTTACATGCCCATACATAGCCCCCTGACCATTTAAGTGCAGAAGCAACCATATCATCAATGAGGCGGTGTTCGTAATATAATTTACGGTTTTCAAATTCAGTTTTAAATTCCGTATCAAATATTTCTTGAAAGATATCTTTAAAACGACCATCGTAAGTTTTTAGAATGGTATTTTTTGTTGAAAGATAAACTGGAACATTCCGTTGTAGTCCATAATTAAAGGATGCGCGGGCAAAATCACGAATTGACTCGTCAAGGTTATACATAGCCATAGCAACCCCTGCGCTTGGGGCATCAAAAACATCATGTTCAATAACTTGATTGTCATCACCTACAAATTTAATACTTAATTTCCCTTTTCCTGGAAATTTAAAATCTGTTGCCTTGTACTGATCACCAAAAGCGTGACGTCCGATAATAATTGGCTTTGTCCAGTTAGGAACAAGGCGAGGGACGTTTTTACAGATAATGGGTTCGCGAAAAATGACTCCTCCTAAAATATTGCGAATTGTGCCATTAGGTGATTTCCACATTTTTTTTAGGTTAAATTCTTTAACGCGTGCCTCATCAGGTGTGATGGTTGCACATTTTATACCAACCCCATATTTTTTGATAGCATTGGCAGAATCGATTGTTACCTGATCATTGGTTGCATCACGATTTTCGACGGAAAGATCATAATATTTGAGATCAATGTCGAGATAGGGATGGATTAATTTATCTTTGATATATTTCCAGATGATACGGGTCATCTCATCCCCATCAAGTTCAACAACGGGGTTTTCTATTTTGATCTTTGCCATTAGAAGTCCTTTTTTTTTAAGCGATACTACTTTATAGCACTTTCAAGTTTATAATGAAAAGTAAAAACAAGGGAAAAAAGCATTCAAATATGAGCTTTTAGAATATATTATCAATTTTTAGAATATATTATCAATAGAGTGTAAATTTTGTTGGAGGGTTTAATTTTTGAATAGAAGTTTTTTGAAAAGAAGTGATGTGTTTGCAAATCTATAATTATTCTATGATTGATGAAGAATCTGTTTAATAGATAAGGTAGTTAGATCACTGGGGGCAGGGATTATGCATTTTTATTATCAGAGTTTCCATTTAATAAGTTGATCGTATTCTAAATTATAGTTTCTTGATTTGTTGTGTTAGGTGAATAAGAATCTATTTTTATATCGCATTTCAATTCTAAGATTACGGTCTGCTTGTTTATAGAAAAGTTTAATGTGATGCACAGGCACTGTAATTAGAAATGCTTCATATAAAATGCGTTTTGGGGTAAATTTCAGTTTTGAAGGTTGGAAGAAACGTATAAATGATGTGGCTGGTTTTAATTTAAAAATTAACGGTATACGCAAGAATATGGCTTATAAACTCACCGGATCACGAGCTAGAACCCTCTAATTTTTATATTTTATCGATTTTTATTGTTATTAACTGTGCGCAGTAAAACACTATCCTCGAAATGCAACAAAGAAATCAGTTATCTAATGATTCTTGTATCTTTTTTACGAAGAGATCCCTTTAAAAATCTTATTCCCTCGTTTTTATTTATGCATTCCTCATTTTTTAAAATACGAATAAAATGAATGTATTACACATAGAAAAAAAGATGATGGTACGCCCAAGGGGCGGGTATAGAGTAAATAAAATCAAAAAATTATATAGAATATAAGGGAATTAATGAATTTTGATTCTATTACGTTTTTTTTGTCTCTATCCCTAACTTTTTTGGAGCTTTTTTATAGCTTCAAGAGCTAGTCTTTTACGATCTGCGCTCTTTGTATAAAGAGATGCCATTTGATCTTCTGTCCAGCCAAAAATTGCTTTGAGTTGTGATACTGTTGCACCAGAGTTAGCTGCGCGTGTTGCTGCTAATTTTCTTAATCCATGGGCTGATTTTTTAATTCCAGCCGCATTACAAGCGTCTCTAAATGCATTCCCAAAGCCTTCTTTGGTGAATTTTTGATTCATTTTACTACAGATGAATGTTTTTTCTCCAATAGGACCAATTTCAAGTGTTTTTGCTAGTTCCGGTAAAATAGGAAGAAAAACATCTGTTTGGAATTTACTTTTTTCTGTTTTGAGGTGAATGATATTATCTTTGACATCTTTCCAACCAATTCGTACTGCATCACCACGACGCAAGCCCGTATATAAAAGAACATCAATCCAGACACGTTCATGGGTACCATGATGCCATCTTTGATAATATTTTTCGACATC
>NZ_JBHIMZ010000067.1:0-764 GCF_042194555.1 Bartonella sp. CR127HXZ
AGTTTACGTGTAGACATAAATGTTATGTTGGGAGGAGGCGATTGGACTGGTGGCTCTAACAATGATCATCTTGTACGGAATTTTGCGCATTCTCGTTATGTAGAAGATGAAAAAATAGGCGCCCGTGGATGTAGCGACCCATTTTATTATAATTAGTGCGAGATTGATTAGAACATCATTTTATCCAGCCCCACTTTTGTGGGGCTTTTTTTTATGGAGCGTCAGATGAGAAAAATATCGAAAGAAGGATTAGAGCTTATCAAACAATGGGAAGGTTTGCGTTTAGAGGCTTATAGAGATACGGCATGTGTTTGGACGATTGGTTATGGTCACACCAGCAATGCGGGTCATCCCCTTGTCAAAAAAGGCATGTGTATTAGCCAAGAGCAAGCAGAAGAAATCCTTTGTAAAGACTTAAAGCAATTTGAGCAGACGGTAGAGGAATCGGTTACGGTTTCGTTAACGGATTGCCAATTCGCGGCATTGGTCTCGTTTTGCTATAATGTAGGAAAAGCTGCTTTTTGCAAGTCAACATTGTTGAAGAAGCTTAATCAAGGCGATTATGAAGCCGTTCCTGTTGAATTACAGAAATGGAATAAGGTCGGTGGGAAGCCTCTTGCTGGTTTAGCCAACCGTCGAGCAGCAGAAGCGGGATTATGGGTAAAAGGGGCTTATGTTTCTTCGAATTATCAAAGGGTAGAAACGAAAACGGCAACAGGTCTTTTCAAGGTAGAAGCACTTGCCCCGATTATAGGGTCTTGTTC
>NZ_JBHIMZ010000068.1:0-292 GCF_042194555.1 Bartonella sp. CR127HXZ
CAAAAAAATCAAGTTCTGGGTTTTTTCTAAATTGAGATGATACAAAACGAGCAGTTCTGGATTTTGCAACAACTTTAGATTGCGTAAACAAAACAGAATAAGCGATAAGACGCCGTACAGCTTTCATATCTCTGTGAATTTCTTTTATAATTTCGATAGCTGCTATAGCGTCTTGCTGTTGTTCCTTCATAGGAACAATTACAAAATCAGATTGACTAATTGCATAACTAGTTAAGCGTGATGCTGTACCTTCTAGATCAACAATTACGAATGGATCTCGAGTAGATGCAAT
>NZ_JBHIMZ010000068.1:340-761 GCF_042194555.1 Bartonella sp. CR127HXZ
TTCATTAGTAACGACAGTAAGATTATCTGGTTTACCCGGCAATTCAGACCAAGTGGTAATAGGATGGCGAGGATCAGCATCTATAATTGTAACTGGTTTAGCATGTGCAAGTTCACAAGCAAGGAGCAAAGCAGCTGTTGTTTTTCCACTCCCCCCCTTGGAATTAGCAAAGGATATGACAGGCATTTAGTTACTTTCTAAATAGAATATAGTATTGTATAGTATTATACCATAAGGTATAATAAAGTATTAAAATATACCCTTTATAAGGAGAAAAAATGACCAATAAACCCGTTCAAAATCATAACGATAAAGTTTTTAAAAACGTTAGCAAATTTTTTGAAACTTTTAATCAAAAAATAGATTGTTTTAACAAACCCGATACAATACAGCGTGATGGATTTACAGAAGTTAAAACAAA
>NZ_JBHIMZ010000069.1:0-760 GCF_042194555.1 Bartonella sp. CR127HXZ
ATTGTAAATGTTGGGGCGGAAACGATAGGTGGAATTACCGCTTCAAAGCGGCTTCCATTCATTGGTAATTCGCATTCAAGAATAGGATTTTCTTTGGTAATTTGCGTTCCAAGAGCTGTAGCTACTGTTCCCATAGCGGCTTCTGCCCTATGCGCATCCACCATGCCGACAGCTTTTTTAGGTTCTCCCAAATGTTCAACCCATAATGTACCATCAGGATTTAACATAATTTCTATGACTGTAGGATCATCTAGGTAACCCCATATCTGCGGTCCAAATTCAAAACGCAGCTTCTCAATGAGACGTCTATTTTGCTCTGAACTTCGTCCACCTTTAAATGCTGTAACAGCCATTCTCCCATCCCCGCTTTTAAGAATATACCCCGTTCACTCTAGATAATGAGAAGAATGTAAAACTTAAAGCTTTTTAAAATAATGTCGGCATAATAATTTAAAGATTAAATTTGAACAACAAAAATATCTATCGTAATAGCAAAAATCCACATTCCTGTTACTTAAATTCTATGGTTTTTTATTAAAGAGAATGACCTTTATCGCGCGCAAGATCTATACCTATAGCTTTAGCTTGCATTTTTTCATAAAGTTTTCGCATCACCTTCATATTGTCCCTCCGCACATCAATGATTGATTTCTCAACTGATGTTAAACGCGCTTTGTCCAGATTTCCTAGTCGTGTATAATGAGACGCCATTGCTTTTCGCGCTTCATCATAAGGCAATCCTCCTTTACGATGCTTTGGT
>NZ_JBHIMZ010000070.1:0-741 GCF_042194555.1 Bartonella sp. CR127HXZ
TGCTCCACCAGCAGCGGATGCTCCACCAGCAGCAGCTGGTGCTGCTGCCCCACCAGTTGCTGCTACAGCAGCTATGCTCGCAGCTGCTCCTATAGCAGCGCCAGCCATTGCTCCAATAGTTGCACCACTCCCACCACTTGTTCCAGAAATTAAACCAGCAATAATTTCCGGAATAGTCTTTGTTAAATACGCACACAATAAACTAAGTCCCAGCAATGTCCAATTTGACGCCGCAGAATAAACATATGCTTCTTTCCATACCCCCATAGAATCAACAATCAAAGTCGCTAAGAGTGTAAGTACGAATAATTTTGCACCAACAGAGACAGCGTAGCGAAATGTTGTTATACTTATCTCTCGTGTCCATTGGGTCGCCCCAAACCCCATAAATATAACAGATGCATTGATTACGATATATGATTCAACAAGTGTAACAGCTAGTAAAACAGCGATATAGCAGAAGCATAAAAAAACAATAATAGACTGAACAGCAATCAACACAGAAGTGATCGGATTCCAAGTGCTCACATTTGCCATAGCTTCCATAATATTAGAAGCTTCACCCAAAACATCTGCAGGAAAAAGACTCCTAGATCTTCCGCTTGCATGAGCTGCTACTGTACGAAAACTCTCAACAATAGCTGTCCCCCATTCTTGAGAATATTCTAAAAGAGCTGCAAAAAAGCCTATAACAAGAATGAATTTCACTAACTCCCCAACTAAATCAGCAATATCAGATTG
>NZ_JBHIMZ010000071.1:0-719 GCF_042194555.1 Bartonella sp. CR127HXZ
AAGCGCCCTGTAACATCAATGGAATGCTCATGCTCGCGTCCATCTTCTTCAGAGATCACATGTTTTTTGCCTGTGAATTTATGACGAAGACCAGGAGGACCACCAAAGATGCCGATAATTTCGGGGGTGTGGCTGCGGATTTTCATTTGTAAACTCAAAGCTTTCACACCAAGACCGCTCACATCAATTTGCATATCAGAGCCCCCTGGTTGATAGGTTTCGGTGATTTCTTCCAACGTAGGCAGTTTTAATGTTTCAAGATCAAGATGGAGATTGACATCATCATCAACAATCAGCGTAAAACCGCGTACAATGCGTAAAGTCATGCTTTAACTCCTTGCTGCTTTGCGATAAGTTTCAAGCGTATCGCCAAATTGATAAGTCATTTTCTTTTGAATATCTTGCGCCAACCGATCAAAATAAGCGCTATTGCGCCGACTGCCGAAACTCAAATCTTCTAAAGGTGGCACTTCTTCCGCATCAAATTCGATCCGCAATTTTCCCAATTGTAAAGTACTGTTGGAATTTAAATCGCGGTCAAACCAAACCCGCCCACCCAAAAGCGCTCCACGCGCAATCAGATCATCAAGAAACTGCGTGAGGCTGCGGGTAATGGCAATAACATGTTGACCGGTCAGATTCTCGTCATTGGCCCAAGGGCGGAAACTGTTAATGATCGTTTTTTCCAAGGCTGCACGGGTGCGCACCACATTGACAAA